>CAVGTL010000075.1:0-12787 GCA_963632005.1 Succinivibrio sp. | reverse complement strand
ACCATTTCTATACATCATTCAACTATTTTATTTCATATTTTACAATTATTTGAATTAACTATTTACCTCATCCTGTTAGTGCGGTGATGCACGCTCCTGTATGAGCTTTATTCATTGCATAAAAAATTCCGGCATATTCGTGAAGCGACTGTGCAGGCTGTGGTGCCATCTGGGTCGTTCCGCGTTTATGCCGGAGCTGTGTTTTCTGTTATTTTATTTTGTTATTTCTTTTTCTACGCTATTTCAGACCGTTGTTCTTTTTGCTGTAATCCTTTACGAGCTTGACTACTGTGCCTGATAACAGGAAGAGGGCGATGAGGTTCGGGATGACCATCATGCCGTTGCATGTATCTGCGATATCCCACATGAGGCCGAGGTCGGCAGTAGCGCCTACGATAGCTACGAGGGCGTACAGCACCATGAACGGGCGGTTTACCTTTGAACCGAACATGAACTCAAGGCATCTTGTTCCGTAAAGACCCCAGCCGAGTATAGTCGAGAAAGCGAAGCAGCACATAGCCACAGCCGTAAGGGCTGTTACCCAACCGCCGTAAACGTTTGTGAATCCGCTTATAGTCAGCTCTGCGCCTGCAGCAGTACCGTAATTTACAGTTATGCCGCTTGTGAGTATTACGAGCGAAGTCATCGTGCAGACGATTATAGTCGCAAATACTTCAAATACTCCGAAGAATCCCTGCTGAACAGGCTCCTTCGTGTCTGACGCCGCGTGAGCGATAGAACCTGTACCGAGGCCTGCTTCGTTTGAGAATATACCGCGCGAAATGCCCTTTTTCATGCTCAGGAACATGCTTCCGACAACGCCGCCTGTAACGCCTGAAGGCGAGAAAGCTCCGCCGATGATGTCAGCGAAAACACCAGGAACTGCCTTTATATTTAAAATTATTACTCCGAGCGAGAGTATTATGTAAAGCATCGCCATGAAAGGCACGAGCTTTTCCGCAACACCGCCTATGCGCTTGAGGCCGCCGATAAGAACGAGCGCGATAAGTCCTGCGATAACTATACCGATAATGAGGTTCACGCTTGAAAGCGCCGAAGCGTCATCCGCAGCGCCGAAGCTGACGAGCGCTGAGTCTATAGCCGCTATTATCGTGTTTACCTGAGTAGCGTTACCAGTTCCGAAAACTGTAAGAACGCCGAGCACCGCATACATATATGCAAGGAAGTGCCATTTCTTGCCGAGACCGTTCTTTATATAGTACATCGGTCCGCCGACCCAGTCGCCGTTTACGTTTTTCTCGCGGAAATGCACCGCCAGCGTTACTTCGGCAAATTTAGTACACATGCCGAGCAGCGCGCTGCACCACATCCAGAAAACAGCGCCCGGACCGCCTATGGCTATAGCGCCCGCTACGCCTGCGATACTTCCTGTACCGATAGTTCCGGCAAGCGCCGTACAGACAGCCTGAAACGGCGTGACTGCTCCTTTTCCTGCCTCTGACTTGTTCAGCATCTTGCCTATAGTCATCTTCATCGTATAGCCGAAGCCGCGTATCTGTATAAATCCTGTCCTGACGCTCAGCCAGATGCCGACGCCGATAATGCAAACCATCGCCGGAACGCCCCATATGAAGCCGTTCAGCGCGGAGTTTATGCTTGCAATAGTTTCTGTCATAATTCCTTTTTAACCTGCTCTCATTATAAATTTCTGTCCGCTAAAACGCCCGAAAAAAAATTGTACGAACATTAAAACAGCAACGTTACTATGATAACACAGTAACGTTGCTTTGAAACTCAAATATTTATCGTTTTGAAGTATCAAAACAGTGATTTTTTCTGTTTGAGCGTTAAATTCAGAAACTATTTTTGTTGTCATACATGGCACTTTTCAGGAATGCCGATATCGGCGAGTATTATGTCGCCGCAAAGCGCTATCGACTCGGGAATACTATGCAGGTTTTTGTAGGAATCAAACGCAAATGTTACGTCGGCGCGCGCCGCTCCCGGCGCGATCTCGCCTGTATCTGCGTTTATGCCGCTTGGCAGGTCTAGCGCCGCTAAAGGCGCGTCGATAGCGTTCATCAGTGCGCACGCTTTTGCGCCGGACTCGCGCAGAACGCCATGAAATCCTGTACCGTACAGCGCGTCTACCGTTACGTCTGCGCTGATGTCGGGCCGCCGGGCGGCCGCCAGGTTTTCGGATCTATTCGGAGCAGATTCATTTACATTTGATTCATTCAATTCGTTAATATCGATCACCGTGACATTGGCGTTGTCTTCTATCCGCTCAAAATTCAGCAGCGCGTCGTGAGTGACCGGGCGGCCCTCTGCGAGTATCAGCGTGACTTTCAGGCCGTCAGCCGCGGCAAGGCGCGCTATGACAGACCCGTCGCCGCCGTTATTGCCCTTGCCGATAAAAACGGCGAGACTGCGCGCTTCTGGATAACGCTCCCTTATGCCTCGATAAGCCGCCGTTCCTGCGTTTTCCATCATCTGCAGGTACGGCATGCCCTGCTCGAATGCGTTTTTTTCTATCTGCTTCATCTGATTAGCAGTTACTGTATGCATGTTTTTCACCGCTCCTTTTACGCTTGCCATAATAGATCAATAACTATTCTATGATTATCGAAGCTCCGTCAAACGCTGTAACGTATCCAGCCATGCTGACTCCGTCCATATTGTCCGACAGTTCACGATAAAGGCTCTGCGCCTGCTCCTCTGGAACGGCTATCAGCAGGCCGCCAGATGTCTGCGGGTCGTACAGTATGTCTTCCATTGCCCTGGAAATATTTCCTGCGTTCTTTACGAACGGTGACGCATACTCCCTGTTTCTGTAAGCGCCCGCGGGTACTAGTCCCATCTCAGCCATAGCTACAGCCTCCGAATGGTATTTTATGTCATTAGTTTTGAGATGAACCGCAACGTCGCTGCCTGACGCCATTTCATATGAATGGCCTATTAGCGCGAAGCCCGTTACGTCAGTACAGCTGTGCACGTCATACTTTACCATGATATCGCGCGCTGTCCTGTTAAGCCGCGTCATCTGCGCGTAAATGCGCTTCATCACGTCATCGCCGACGAGCTCGGCCTTAGCCGCTGTCGTGAGTATACCGACGCCGAGCGGCTTTGTAAGTATGAGCGCGTCGCCCTCGCGCGCCGCTGAGTTTACGAGCACGCGATTCGGATGGACGAAGCCTGTGACAGAAAGACCGTACTTCGGCTCTTTGTCCTCTATAGTATGACCGCCTGTTATGATCGCGCCTGCTTCGTAGACTTTATCGTAACCGCCCGCCAGTACCGCGTGTACAGCCTCTCGCGGCATCGACGGCGCTACGGTCATTATGTTCAGCGCCAGCTTCGGTTCGCCGCCCATGGCGTAAACGTCGCTGAGCGCATTGCATGCGGCTATCTGCCCGAAAAGGAACGGATCGTCGGCTATAGGCGGGAAAAAATCGAGCGTGTTTATGATAGCGAGGTCGTCGCTGACTTTATACACAGAAGCGTCATCGCTCTTGTCAAAGCCTACTATCAGCGCATCATCATGATGCACGGGAAGCCCGTTGAGCAGCTTTGCGAGCGTCCCCGCTCCCACCTTTGCGCCGCAGCCTGCGCAGCTTGCGAGCTTCGTAAGTTTTATGTCTTCTGCCATTACAGTAATTCTCCTTTTATGCGCCGCTGCATGGCCGACACCGTGACAGGCGGGCTCTCAGAGGCAGCAGTTTTTTATCTTCATTTTATTGCTATTAATATAACACAAAAACTGCCGCTCGGCAAAACGCAGCGCGGCATAAATGCCGGGCTGCGCCGCCGTGCGGCAGTTTGTATTTTTATAACGGCTTTATAGACACAGCGCAGACCTTGTATTCAGGAGCCTTCGCAATGCTGTCGAGAGCAGCGTTAGTCAGCCAGTTTGAGTTACCGTCCTGGAAGTGGAACGGCATCCAGCACTCGCCCGGAGATGTCTTTTCAGATACTACCGCAGTAGTTTCTATCTCACCTCTGCGCGAAGCGACCTTTACTCTGTCGCCGTCAGCTATGCCTAACTTCGCAGCATCCTCAGTGTTGACCTCTATGAACGACTTTCCGCTTATCTCATTGAGCTCAGGCGTCTTGTCAGTCATAGCGCACGCGTTGTAATGATAGAGCACGCGGCCTGTCATGAGGATAACAGGATACTCTTCGTCAGGAAGCTCCGCAGACGGTATGTAATCGAACGGATTAAACAGACCGAGTCCTCTGCTGAACTTACCTGTATGAAGTATAGGAGTTCCCGGATGATCCGCTGAAGGGCAAGGCCACTGAAGACCGTTTCCTGCGACCTCCTCGCTGTCGAGGCGCGCATGGCTGATCCCCGCGAAGCTCGGTGTGAGCGACGCTATCTCGTCCATTATCTGAGCACCTGTCAGATGCGGCTGCGGATATCCCATCCTGTTCATTATTTCAGTAAATATATCAGTATCAAGCTTCGCTTCGCCCGGTAAATTTACTGCTTTGCGGACTCTCTGTACACGACGTTCAGTGTTTGAGAACGTACCTTCCTTTTCAGCGTAGCAAGCGCCCGGAAGGACTACATCCGCGTATTTTGCCGTTTCAGTAAGGAACAGATCGTCAACTACCAGGAAATCGAGCGATGTGAGCGCCTTTATAACGTGGTGAGTATCAGGGTCGGTCCTTACAGGGTCCTCGCCGAATATGAAGAGACCCTTGATATTTCCGGCTATCATCTCAGGGAAGCATTCTGTAGCCTTTATGCCCGGCGCCGCCGGAAGCTTGCATTCCCATGCTTTTTCAAATTTATCTACAACGGCAGGGTCAGACAGCTTCTGATAACCTGTGAGGTCTCCAGGAGTAGCGCCCATATCGCATGCGCCCTGTACATTGTTCTGTCCTCTGAGAGGGTTTACGCCGCAGCCCGGCTTTCCGAGCTTGCCTACGAGCATTGCGAGGTTTGCGAGAGACATTACGCCCTGCGTACCTGTTGAGTGCTCCGTAACTCCCAGACAGTAAATGATCGGCGCAGCTTCAGCCTTTGCGTACAATTCTGCTGCCTTTTCGAGATCCTCCGCATTGATGTGGCATATCTCGGCAACCTTTTCCGGGGTATATTCGCGGACAGTCTCAGCGAGCTTTTCATAGCCCTCCGTGCGGCTTTCCACGAATTCTTTGTCCATAAGACCCTTCTGGATTATGATGTTCATCATACCGTTTATAAATGCGACATTAGTACCCGGCTTGAGCTTCAGGTGTACCGAAGCAGCGCTCGCAAGGTTTATGTCACGAGGGTCTACGACTATTAATTTTGTTCCGTTCTGAACAGCCTGACGAATCTGCATACCTATAACAGGATGAGCTTCCTCAGGGTTTGAACCGAACAGAAGAATTACATCAGCATCATGAGTTATATCATAGATGGTGTTCGTCATTGCGCCCGAACCAAAACTTGTTGCCAGACCGGCAACTGTTGGGGCGTGTCAAACGCGCGCGCAATTGTCCGTATTATTTGAATCGAAGCAAGTGCGCACCATTTTCTGTAACATGTAGATATCTTCGTTCGTACTTCTTGAGCAGGCAAATCCCGCAAGAGCCGTACCGCCGTGTTCATTCTTTATCTGAGTGAACTTTGACGCAACGAGGTCAAGAGCCTCATCCCATTCAGCTTCCCTGAACTTGCCGTTTTCCTTTATCAACGGCTTCTTCAGTCTGTCTGTCGCGTCTATGAACTTGTATGAGCCGAACTTGCCCTTTACGCAGAGAAGACCTCTGTTTGAAGGACCGTAGGCAGGCTCAACGCCTACTACCTTATTCTTCTTTCTGTCAACGAGAAGCTCCATCTGGCATCCTACGCCGCAGTGAGGACATGTAGTAGTGACTCTGTCCACCATCGTGTATCTGAAGTTCTTCTTATTGTCCTTTGAAGAAAGCGCTCCTGTAGGGCACGCAGATACGCAGTTTCCGCATGACTCGCACTGAGTAGAGTCCCACGGAAGGTCGAACGCAGTTCCCACATAAGCCTCGAAACCTCTGTTAAGTACAGAAATAGTTCCGTTTCCTGCCTTCTTTGCGCATGTACGCACGCATCTGCGGCATAAAATGCACTTTGAAGGGTCGTATTCAAAGAATTTGTTTGTAGCATCGATCTTGCCCCATTCAGGTGTAGCACCCTTGAAGCTCGTATCCTCGATACCGTACTCGAAGCAGTAATTCTGCAGCTTGCAGTTGCCGTTTGCAGCACAGCTGAAGCAATCCTTATTGTGAGTACTTAAAATAGCGTCAAGAACGAAGCGTCTTGACTGGATAACAGATTCTGAATCTGTCAATACTGTCATTCCATCCATGCAAGGTTCACTGCAGGCAGTTACCAGCGGCTTTTTAGCGCCGACTACTTCTACCACGCAGAGTCTGCATGCTCCGTCCGGTGCGAGGTCCTTGAGGTAACAGAGCGTAGGTATCTCAATACCAAGCGATTCTGCAGCCTGGAGGATCGTAGTTCCCGGTTTTACAGAACATGGAATGCCGTTGATCGTAAGTTCGATCATTTCAGGCATATCAATTCTCCTTCCAATTCATAAAAAACTGATGCAATTAAAAAACATATGTAAACCGGAGCGTCACGACACAGCCCCCGAACGGCCGGCGCATCCGCTCCGATTCAATATAATAGGATAGTACAGACAATGTAATATGTCAATGAAAATCAAGATTTTAACAATTTACACCAGCACATGCTCATCACCGCGGCGCTCCGTAACACCTGCGCGATCCCAGTATTCAAGATACATCTGAGCATACTTGCGCGAAAAGCCGAGCGCGTCGCGCAGCTCGCCCAGCGAGATGCGGCCGCCTGCGGCCGCCGCAGTTTCCTTCATCTTATCAAGCGCTTCATCATAACCGCCGCGCGCTACAGCCTCGCCCGCGGCAAGTACGACGAGCCTGCCCGAACTGCATAAATATTCATATATCTGCTTTATTTCTTTGTCACTGCATTTTTTGCCGCCTGCAGTCGCGACTGCCTCGGCAGCCGCATTGAAGGCCCTCGTTTCGCAGCCGGCGCTCCCATAAAACTCTTCCATAGCGTCACTGAGCGCCCGCTGCCTTTCAGAAAGCTGCGGCTCAAAACCCGCTACCCTTACACAGTCGCCGGCGACGAGCAGGCCGCCTTCGGCCGCCAGCATATCAGTGATCATCTTTAACGCAGCCGTATCGGGCTCCGCGGCTCCGCCGCCGAGCCCGTCAGCAAGCTGCTTCCTGAACTCAGCCTGCTGCATCCCCGCGCGCAGCGGATTTTCCGCGTGATAAGCGCTGAGTATCTCATTTGCAGCCGCCGCGCACGCATCGAGAGCTCCCCTGCCGATAACTCCCGCGCCCTTACCCTCGGCATCGGCGTCGGCGTCAGCGGACGGCATCTGTATCACATTTCCATTATTCACTGATTCAGTTATGATGCTCTCCGCATCACTGCGCGTTATATTCATCATCGCCGCAAGCTGCGCAGTATCAGTAAAGCGCGCCCCTCGGTCCTCTATGTACTGAAGCGCGCGAGTTGCCGCGTCGTCCGATTCGAGCGCAGCAAATCTGGCTTTGACTGCCTCGTTATTGCGCTTTTGACGGCGCGCTCCCGCTTCGAGTATGCGCCCGCCGCCCACTGTTATGACCGGCGAGAAGAACCTTACTATGAACATGTCGCCGTTTCTCGCCGCTATCGGCTCGTCAAGCAGGAGCTGCGCGTATCCCGTATCCCCCGGCGCGAGCTCGTCAGCGTCGAGCAGCCTGAGCCTGCATATGCACTCACTCGTTCCGTGGAAAAAATGCAGCCTTGACGCGTTCTTTATGAAAAACTCGCAGTCGTCTGTTATTTTAAGAGACACGTCGAGCCTGTCCGTAACAGTTACCGACCCCGGCGCCGCCAGCACGCTGCCGCGCTTTATTTCTTCCTTTTCAACACCCGTAATATTTACGGCCGTGCGCATGCCCGCCTGGGCTGCTTCGACGGTGACGTCGTGATTTTGTACCTCGCGTATTCTTACCGGCTTTTCATCCGGATAAAGCATGAGCTCGTCACCCGGGCGCAGCTCGCCTTCCGTAAGCGTTCCCGTCACTACAGTTCCGAAGCCCTGTACGGTAAATACTCTGTCAACGGGCAGCCTGGCTGCCAGACCGCTGTTTTTAGGCTCCGCATCTGCGAGCGATTTTTCTATTACTGCCTTAAGCTCGTCGATGCCCTGACCCGTTTCCGAGGACACTCTTACTATCTCGGCGTTTTCGAGAAATGTTCCCGCCACTCTGTCTTTTATATCCTCTTCTACCGTTTCTATCCATTCTTCGTCCGTGAGGTCGCATTTAGTCAGTGCTATGACGCCTTTTTTCACGCCGAGAAGCTGCAGTATGTCAAGGTGCTCCTGCGTCTGCGGCATAAATCCGTCGTCTGCCGCTATCACCATAAGCGCGAGGTCTATGCCTGTAGCGCCCGTTATCATGTTGCGCACAAATTTCTCATGCCCCGGAACGTCTATAATGCTCGCCGTCTGCCCGCCCGACAGCGTAAGCATGGCGTATCCGTTTTCTATAGTTATGCCGCGCTTCTGTTCCTCCTCAAGCCTGTCTGTGTTTTTTCCCGTCAGCGCCTCTGTCAGGCGCGTTTTTCCGTGGTCGATGTGACCGGCTGTGCCTATTATCAGATGCTTCATTTATATACGCTCCTTATTTATCTCCATTTCAAGCTTCGCAAATGCCGCTTCTATTATATCATCATCTCCGTCGAGCAGCGTCCTTACGCTTATAACGAGCCTGCCGTCGCGTATCCTGGCTACTACAGGAATGTCATATGCTCGAATGAACCTTTCAATTTCGTCCGCCCGGCGGACCCCCGACAAGACGCTGACTGCGGCTCCGCTTATCTCAACTCCCGGAAGCGAGCCGCCGCCTGCCTCGTCGCTGCATGCCGTTACCTCAAACTCGCATGAGCCACATACGCTTCTCAGGCGCTCTGCCAGCGCCTCCGCTTTCTCCGTGAGCTCTTCCTTTTTAAGCGAAAGCATTTTAAGAACAGGTACGCTTTCGATCGCGTCGCGCGGGTCGAGGCAGTGTATAAGAGTTTCTTCGAGGATCGCGAGCTGCAGCTTGTCCGGGCGCAGCATCCTCATAAAGCTGTTTGAGCGCATAGGGTCTATATACTTGCGCTTTCCGGCTATTATCCCCGCCTGCGTCGAGCCCATGAGCTTGTCGCCTGAGAACATTATCACATCAGCGCCGTCCTCTATGCATTTTCGCGCTGTTTCTCCGTCGTGTATGCCGACGAGCTCGCGCTGAACAAGAAACGCCGCGCCTATGTCGTATATGACAGGGCAGCCGTATTCTCTGCCTGTTGCCGCAAGCTGCGATATGCTTACATTTTCTGTAAACCCTTCTATTTTGAAGTTGCTCGTATGGACTTTAAGCAGAACCTCCGCGCCTTTTTCTTCTATCGCGTTTACATAATCCGAAACCTTTGTTTTGTTGGTCGTGCCTGTTTCTATGAGCTCCGCTCCGCTCGCGCTCATTATATCAGGCACTCTAAACGAGCCGCCTATCTCTACGAGCTCGCCGCGCGATACGGCTGTTTTTTTGCCTGCGGCTATGCTGTTCAGAGCGAGGAACACGGCTGAAGCGTTGTTGTTTACTACTACGGCTGCTTCTGCTCCCGTTATCTCGCATATGAGCTTTTCTACATGGAGATTGCGCTGGCTGCGCTCGCCTTTTTCTATATCGTATTCAAGGTTGCTGTAGCCTGATGCGATCTTTGCAGCGCGCGACATTATACTGTCGCCGAGCGGGGCTCTTCCGAGGTTCGTGTGTATAACTATGCCTGTAGCGTTTACAGTTTTTCTCAGGCTTCGATCTGCGTCTTTTATTATGCGGGCAGATACGGCGGCGCATACGTCACGCTCTGTCGGTATCTCGTCCTGCGTTATCTCTCCTGCGAGTATGCGGCTGCGCAGCTCGCCTGTATATTCTCGTGCAGCTCTTTTAAGCTCCGCGCGCTCTGCGCTGCCCGAGATCTCCGCAAAGTGCGGCATGTTGATGATCGCGTCCACCTTTGGGATCATGCGCATGATTTTATTTATATCATTTTTACCTGTATCACTGTTACCGGAATTTTTCATGTATATGCTCCTGTATTTTCAGTTAAAAAATTTATCATTAAAAAAATAAAGGATGCCGCAAAACTCCCCTGCAACATCCTCTTATATACCGTAATATCTTAACGAATATCCTGCTGACCGCGCTCGCGCAAGGCAGGGCGATCTTAAAATGGCGGAAACAGGTGGGAATCGAACCCACCGGAGCAGGAGCACTGCTCCCGTACGGTTTTGAAGACCGCGAGGCACACCAGCCACCCTTCTGCTTCCACATCAGACATACACAATGATACTTCAAAAGCAGCAATTTGTCCATAAAATTATTTGTTACAAATTCCTATACTTTTTCGTAAATGTAGGACGCCGATACAGGCTGGCGGGCATGCAGGTCGCTTTTTAGGCGTCTTTTTGTCTATGTAAAAATCATAATAAATCATACTTTTCCATTTTACTATAATAAAAATAAGTTGTACAATAATCCAAACGGAGGTATTACAACAATGAATAAAACAATAGTAGACGCAATGGGCGAGCAGTGCCCTGTTCCTGTAATAAAAACGATGAAGGCTCTCGACGCTATGACAGAGCCGGGTATTATAGAGGTGCATGTTGACAACCGTACTGCGGTGGAAAACCTCTCCAGACTTGCAGACAGCAGAAAGCTTCCTGTTTCTGTAAATGAGGTTAATAAGGAGCATTTCGAAGTGAGCATGACTGTAGAAGAAATTACAGCATCATCAACAGATAGCGCTCAGCCGGACACAGCCGCGCCTGAATACATATCGTGCGCTCCTGCGGCAGAAGCACGACCGCTCGTAGCTGTCATAAGCTCAGACGTAATGGGAAGCGGAAATGACGAGCTCGGACGCACGCTCATGAAGGGCTTCATATACGCGCTCTCACAGCTCGAAAAGCTTCCTGACACTGTAATATTCTACAACGGCGGCGCAAAGCTCACTACAGAAGGCTCAGTTTCCCTCGAAGACCTCAAGGCTATGGAAGAACAGGGAACAAAGATCATAACATGCGGTACATGCCTCAACTTCTACGGTCTTACAGAAAAGCTCGCCGTAGGAAGCGTTTCAAACATGTACGACATAGTAGAAACTATGAACGGTGCTGCGCGCATAATCAGACCATAAATATATAAAAAATGATCTATCTCGATAACGCAGCGACAACGCTGAACAAACCGCAACAGGTCACGGACGCAGTAATGCGCGCCATGACAGGCAGTATGGGAAACGCGGCGCGCGGAGTCCATCAGGGCTCTCTCGCCGCCGCGCGCGCCATATATGAAGCGCGTTCTCTGATATCAGACTTTATCAGCGTCGGCGCGCCTGAACGAGTGATATTCACGCACAACGCAACAGAAGCGCTTAATATCGCCATAAACGGCATGATCCCCGGCGGCTCGCATGTCATAACGACAGATACGGAGCACAATTCAGTCCTGCGCCCGCTTTACAGACTGCGCGATACGCGCGGAGTGAGTCTGAGCTTCGTCGGAACAGACAGCGCAGGCCGTATCGATCCAGCCGATTTCGAGGCACTCATAACGCCCGAAACATCGGCTGTCATATGCTCGCACGCTTCAAATCTTACTGGCAATATAGCAGACATAAACGCTGTAGGACGCATCGCGCGCAGGCACGGTCTTATATTTATCGTAGACGCCTCGCAGACAGTCGGCAGCGTACCCGTAAGCCTTAAAGACGCTAACGCCGACGCCGTATGCTTTTCAGGCCACAAGGGACTCATGGGCCCGCAAGGTACAGGCTGTCTGTGTTTGAGCGGCAGAGTCATACCTTCGCCGTGGAACGTCGGAGGCACAGGTATACAGTCATTCAGCGAAACTCAGCCCGAATCATTACCCGAACGCCTCGAGGCAGGCACGCTCAACAGCCACGGCATAGCCGGGCTCGCCGCCGCGGTCAGATATATAAATGAGATCGGGCTTGATAATATAATGAAAAAAGAGCGCGAGCTTACAGAAAGATTTATAAACGGAATAAATAACATAACGAATATAAAAACATACGGTGACATCTCGTGCGCCGGGCGCACCCCCACGATAGCATTGAACATTGCTGATCACGACTCTGCAGAGGTCGCCGATGAGCTTGCAGAAACGTATGATATAGCAGTCCGCGCAGGCGCTCACTGCGCTCCACGCATGCACCGCGCGCTCGGAACAGTCGAACAGGGAGCAGTACGATTCAGCTTTTCATGGTTTACCGAAGCATCGGAAGTAGACGCAGCCATAGCCGCGCTTAAAGAAATAGCAGAGTAACGGTAAATTCATCTGTAAAATATTCATTAGTAAATCGACTATTCAAATAAAGGAAGATGAAACATAATGCGCGAGAAAAAACTTCAGCTAATAATATCATTCCCAACAACGACAGCCGCAATGGCCGCCGAAAAATTCTGCATGGATCACGACCTGCCCGGCCGCCTCATCCCGATACCGCGCGAGATAACAGCAGGCTGCGGCATGTCATGGAAAGCGCCCCTTGAAGCGCGCGCCGACCTGCAGGCAGCATTTGATGAAAGCAAAATAGCGTACTCAGACTTTTACGAGCTGCTTGTCTGAGTACGCTCTGTTTTTTATTTATGCTTTATTGTAACTTCTATTAATTCAAAAAGACGCCCAAAAAGCGGGCGGGCATGCAGACGAGCGGAGCGTCGGAGCAGAATGGTGATGCTGC
>CAVGTL010000074.1:0-12796 GCA_963632005.1 Succinivibrio sp. | reverse complement strand
GACAACAGATGGTGCTATGACGGATATTACTATAAAACTCCGTCAAATTATATACCGACCGGTGCAAATTACTTCTACAAGCTTCCGGCGGCGCATATAACGGGTAAGATGGCGCGCAATAAAAATGACGCGGCATCGCGTGCGCTGAGCCTTGCTATGATAGACGTGATGAAAGCGCGCTACAACAGCAGCGGCTACATACCGTCGGAAAATGGCAGCCAGTGGCTTCAGAGCACGTATCGCATAGGAACAGGGTACTACGATACGAGATTCAATACAGACTTTGCACTTGCCATGATAAACGCAGGCGAGAATTTCGGGGCGCAGCAGCTTATAGACGATGCTGCAGTCTACGGAAAATTCCTCATGTCATACGCGGCAAAGCATCATTATACAGTCGGCAGCGGAGCGGCTGAAGGCTGGCTCGTCGATGATTACTGGAATGAGAACGGAAGTCCGCTGCGTACGCATGTTTCATTGAATCATCATACTGCAGAAGCGGTCTTCCTGTACAGGCTCGCAGACGCGACAGGCGACGAGGCATACGCCGAAACGGCTGAAAAGATGGTAAAGGGAATAGAAAATACAGCAGACAAGTGGATAATGCCTGACGGCAATCTTTACTATTCATACGGAAATGATGCGAAGATGGTAACTGGGGATTATCCGTATCTGACATATAACGACCTGCTTGAGCTGCAGAGGTTGTGGACGAAACGTCACGGAACTGCAAATACAGCAGTGTCAAGGCTTATGGCGAGCAAGCTCGCATGGATGAACAAAAACGGTATCACAGGTTACAATAAGTAAGTAACTTTTGATATATCAGAGCAAAAACTCTGTCGTAACTGAAAAAAGGGGGAAATAAATGAAAGGGAAAACAAAAAGACTTATATCCATGGCAGTCGTAAGTATCATGCTGCTCGTTGCTTTTGGGAGCGCAGCGGCATTCGCAGATACGAACGTACTGTATCAGAAATCAGAAAAGCAGGAAATAACTGCAGGTCTGACTTACGAAAAGAGCACGAGACTTTACAAGTCGGGCTGGCTGGATGTTTACGTGCTGACGATGGATGCGTCAAACACAGATCTGTCGCTTGAGGTGCTTGAGGATGTAAACACATACGGAGCAAAGAGCACCGTAGAAAAGCTTGCAAAGGATAACGGAGTTATCGCAGCTGTAAACGGTGATTTCTTTGGATCTGGCTCACTTAAGTCAAGTATGGGAAACGTTGCTGAGAACGGCGAGGTCACATCAGCTCAGAATTATTACAACTGGAACAACTGGCAGTATGCTGGTCTGTATATGGACAGCGCAGGCACGCCTTTTATAGACTATATAAAAACGACGCTGTCGGTAGTAAACGGAGATAAAGTAACGCTGACGCTAGGCGCAAAAAATAAGGTGACAGACTTTTCAAAGCCTGTATATTTCGACCGTTCGGCTATAACGTCTACAGCAGCGATAGATGCGAAGTATTCATCGCTCGTAAAGATGGTAGTTTCAAACGGCGGCATAACATACGTTTCGCAGCCTGGAGAGACTGTAAATGTACCAGAAAATGGATTTATAATAGTGATGAGCACAGCCAGCCGTGATTATTACCTTCCGTATTATAATGTAGGAACCGCTGTAAGCTTTTATGAGAATGAGGATTTTTATATAAGACCTCAGAAAAATATCAGCGATGTAGTTTTCGGTATAAGCGGCGGCGGTGAGGTACTAAGAAATGGCGAAATAGTCCAGTACGGCTACACAGTAAGCCCTTCGACCAATCAGCCGAGAACACTTGTAGGTGTAAATCAGGACAAATCAAAAATATATCTTGTCTGCATAGACGGCAGAAAGAACGGGAAAGGCGCGACTAACTACGAGTGCGGTGCGATACTTAAAGAATACGGTGTTTACGACGCTATACAGATGGACGGCGGAGGCTCGACTACGATGGCAGTCCAGAAGAACGGCGATTCTACAGTTTCTGTGGTAAACGTTCCAAGCGAGGGCACGCAGCGCGCAGTAGCTAACGGCATAGGTATAAAGACTAACGGACCGGCGGGAACGCCTGTGATGGTAACGGCCTCTGTTGCTGATTCAGATGACAATATCATGTTTGACGGCTTTGCATCAACGATAAATGCAGCTGTATATGACGGTCAGCTCAATAAAATGAATGTAACTCCGCAGTACAGCTCATCGCTTAAAGGCACATGGAGCGGAAGTGCGTTTACTCCTGCAGAGACCGGAAACGGCACTGTAACGGTAACGTACGGCGACCTCAGCAAGACTATAGACGTAACAGTTCTCAAAGGTGTAGCAGCGCTCCGCGCTGAGGCGTATTCATACGCACTGACAGCAGGTCAGAAAACAGCGCTTACAGCAAAGGCTATAAATCCTGAGGGTTACTCTCTCGACATCGCTCAGAGCGATGTGACTTGGACTGTTGACAGCTCAGGTGTCGGACATATAGAAAACGGGTCTTTTGTTGCTGATAAGGATGGTCTGTGCACTGTGACAGCAAGGTCTGCAAAATACGGTGTGACAGGAACGCTTCAGATAAGCGTAGGCAAAAAATACGTAGCTATAAACAGCTTTGAAGGTCCGCGCGACATAGTAAATACTTACTATCCATCATCAGGCAGCGACATAACCGGAGGCGGAAAGATAGATAGCACTGTTAGCAAGGACGGCAGTTCATCACTCAGGATAGATTACAGCTTTAAGCCTGATACCGTAACGACTCAGTGCGTATACGCAAGTCTGGAAAAGAACGAGATACTTTTCCCAGCAGGTGTATCTGATTTTGAGATATGGTATAAAGGCGACGGCAGCGGCAACGCTCTGAAAGCAGTAATAAATTACGGTTCCGGCCAGTCAGCCGATGTAACTATTGCAGAAAAGATGACCGGTACAGGCTGGCAGCAGGCAAAGGTAACGCTTCCGGCAGGAGCAACTGAAAATGTCCGCCTGAACAAGATATACGTAGCGTCATATGGCACGGACGGAACATCTGTAAAGGGCTCTGTATACGTTGATTACATTACGGCTCAGGCTGTAGTCGGCGAAGCAGGAGGCTCTGCTTCAACGAGCGCGACAGATTATATGGCTGCTGACCTCGATAAGCTGACAGGTTCATACACGACACTCTCATCAGCAGCTCCAACTCAGAATACGTATTCAAACAATACAAACGGAAACTTTACGGTGCTGACGCTCGGCGTTACAAGCGGAAGCCTGACGAAGAACAACGAAAATCAGTGGTCATACATCTCAGAGGTGATGAGCGCGTCATATACGGCTAAGAACCTTATAATAAAGCTGAACGTAAGCCCGTGGTCGGGAATAACAGACATAAAAGAGCGCACAGCGCTCCACGATCTGCTTAAGACTGCGAGCAGAAAGTATGGCAAAAACGTGGTCGTACTGTTCCCTAACGGCAAAAACGGCGTTGAGATAAAGGACGGCGTAAGATATATAGCCGTAGCGTCAGGCTCAGGTATAAACTTCAAGGGCAACAGCGAAGACATGTATTATGAATTTCAGTAAATAAATACTGAATGAATGACGCAGCGGGTCCCCGGGACCCCCATGGGCGCCGTGCGGCGCGGAATGCACAAAATATTAATTAGATAAATTTAGAAAGCAAAAGGTTATGGCAGAAAATTCCAAGGGCGCGATAGCTAAAGATACAGTAGTTTATATGATAGCGAAAATGATAGAGGCTGTAGTCGGCATAGTAACTATGTCGGCTATGTCCTACCTTTTCCGCAAGGCTCAGATGGGCTATTACTCTACTGTAAACATAGCTGTCACGATGATAGCGCTTCTGGCTGTGCAGTGGCTCAACCAGTCGGTGCTTAGATATATAAATAAATATGATATAGCAAATAAAAAAGATGTGTTTATTTCAACGGTGCTTAATTCGTGGATGAAAGTAAATGCTGGAGTAGTTGCTGCGGCTGCGGTCATAGTAGTTGCACTTAAAATGGCATCAGCGTATTCTGACGCGCTTGCGTCGTTCATGTCTGTGTACACGCCGGGCGTGTTCGTTTGTGGTATATTGTGGTTCATTACATATAATACCGCACAGCTCATGATAGCGATGCTCGCGGCGCTGCGAAAGGCTCGCGTGAACCTGCTGCTCTCGGTCATAACCGTTTGCGGAAGGCTCGCTTTGATGGTATTGTTCTGCTTTATGTGGGGCAGCCGCATCGAATGGATATTCCTGAGCTATTTCATAACAGACGGCGTAGTGTCGCTCATAGCTATGAGGGAGCTGAGACTTCTTTATTATCTCGGCGCGAAGTCAGACAGAGGCATACTTGCTGAGCTTAAAGCCTACGGGCTGCCGCTCATGGGAAACCAGTTCGCTACTACTATACTTAATAAGTCAGATGTTTATATAGTAATGATCGCTCTGGGTGCGGGAGCGTCCGGCATATATCAGACGAATTATTCGCTGATAGCCACGGCGTTTACGCTCATTAATGCAGCGATGATGCGCGGATGCTATCCTACTATACTCAGAAAATGGTCAGAGGGCAAAAAAGATGAGGTACAGACGCTGCTAAATACTGCAGTGAGGATGTATCTGCTCCTTGCAGTTCCTGCGGTAGCGGGCGTGTGGGCTGTAAGCTATCAGGCTGCATACGCGCTGTTTGCACCAGAGTATGTGGAAGGACATGTAGTAATGTTCTGGGTAGCGCTGGGAATGATGTTCCTTGGACTTACAGAATATTCCATCAAAAACTGGGAGCTTCACGCGAATACTTCGGCTATATTCAAGCGCAGCATGATAGGCGGCGTTGTGAATGTCGGGCTGAATCTCGTTCTCGTAAAGCTGCTTGACAGCTATTTTATAGCGTCGGTGACGACGTTCCTTGGATTTTTCGTATATTTCCTGCTTGCTGTATTTGGGACGCGCAAGCATCTCATATGGCATATAAAGGCGCGCAGCCTCTTTAACATACTCCTGTCAGCCGTTGTGATGGCGGGCGTGATAAAATTGATGGAGAGCGCGCTGCCTGAAGGTAAATTATATTTGGCTTTATTTATATTCTGTGGTATCATTGTGTACGGATTAATGCTGGCCGTTACGGGGGAAATACGCGAAGAAATAAGTATTGTAAAGGCCAGACTGCTCAGGAGATGATCCTGACTGGAAACGATCTTAACATTTTGATGTTAATATAAGAAAGGAAGCAAACAGATGAAGAAAAGCATTTGCGTGATCGGCATAGGCTATGTAGGTCTTCCTACTGCGGCTATGTTCGCAACTCATGGTCATCAGGTCGTGGGATTTGATGTAAATGAAAAAGCAATCGATGCTCTTAACAAGGGTGAGACTATCATCGAAGAGCCTTTCCTCGGCGACATGGTAAGACAGGCCGTAGCTGAAGGTCACCTCGTTGGTTCTACTGAATGCCCTGTTGGCAGCGATGTATATATCATTTCAGTTCCAACACCTATCAACCCTGATAAGACTGCCGATATGAGGTTCGTCGAATCAGCAACAAGAACAATAACTCCGTGTCTCAGATCGGGAGCAATAGTAGTTCTGGAGTCTACATCTCCACCGAGAACTGTTACAGACCTTATGCTGCCTATACTTAAGGAATCAGGCCTTACACCGGGTGTTGATCTTTTCGTAGCACACTCTCCTGAGAGGATACTTCCAGGAAAAGCGCTCGAAGAGCTCAGAACAAACAGCCGTATCGTAGGCGGTATAACTGAAGAATCTGCTCAGAAGGTAAAGGAAGTATATGAAAGCTTCGTTGAAGGTGAAATATTACTTACTGACTCAACTACAGCAGAAATGTGCAAGCTGATGGAAAATACATTCAGAGATGTAAATATCGCCCTTGCAAATGAACTTGCAAAGATGAGTGAAGAAGTCGGCGTAAACTGCTGGGATGTTATCCGTATGGCTAACCAGCATCCAAGAGTAAACTTCCTGGATCCGGGTCCAGGCGTAGGCGGTCACTGCATTCCGCTCGACCCATGGTTCCTCGTTGAAAAGTGCGAGAACGCTAAGCTCATAAAGCAGGCAAGACTCAACAATGATTCTATGCCGGCGTATGTTCTTTCAAAGATAGATGCGCTTTTAGGCGGAGTAAAGGGCAAGAGAGTAGCATTATTCGGCGTTACATACAAGCCGAATATCGATGATATCAGAGAATCACCGATAATGCACCTTAAGGACCTCCTCCTCGAAGCAGGCGCTGAAGTAAGGATCTGCGATCCTCACGCTGCACGCAAGCTCGACGTGACTTATGATGCGTATGACGCATGCGACGGAAGCGACATTGCTATTCTGGGCGTAAACCACGAACAGTTTAAGGATGTCGATTTCGAAAAAATGGCAGAAAAGCTGTCAAACAAGGTCGTATTCGATACAAGAAACTTCTGGGACAGAGAAGCTGTCGAAAAGGCAGGAATAAAATACGTTCTTCTCGGCGACTACAGAAGATAATATATCTGTTTCCGCAGCCGGGAAATTTCAGGGTTGTTGCAAGAAAATACTTTAAGGTGCAACAACCCTTTTCGTATATATGGTTATGGTAATTTTAAGATGAAAAAAGTATTAATGATAGCAAACCAGTTTCCGCCCATGGGCGGAGCAGGCGTGCAGCGCAGCGTGAAGTTCGTAAAGCATCTGCGTACGTTCGGTTATGAGCCTGTCGTTCTTACGCGTGATATCGGAAATATGCAGTTAAAGGATGAAACTCTTATGGCTGACATCCCGGAGGGCGTAAAGATATACAGGACAAAGCCGCTCGAATCGCCTGAACTGGGTGGAATTATGAGGATACCGGGCAAGGTGCTCGGAAAGGTCGTGATACCTGATACAGCGTATTTCTGGTATCGTAATTCAAGGAAAAAGGCTCTTGAAATAGTTAAAAATGAAAATATAGATATAGTCTATACTACTTCAGCGCCTTACAGCGATCATCTCCTCGGAATGTATATAAAAGAACATATGCCTTCTGTAAAGTGGGCGGCAGATTTCAGAGACGAATGGACTAACAATCCGTATTTTCTCGACAATCCGCGCAATCCTGTAAGAACTAAGATAGAAAAGGACATGGAGCATCGCGTTATGACTGAAGCTGACCTTCTGATAACGAATACTCCTGTCATGAGAGCGAACTTCATAAGAAATAATAATATACCTGGCGACAACTTCGTTGTCATACCTAACGGTTATGATATAGAGGATTTTGCAGGAATGGATACTGCTTCCATGCCTCACAATGAAAAATTCACTATGGTATATACGGGCGCACTTTACGGACGTCGCAAGCCGGACAATTTCTTTAAGGCGCTCAGTGAGCTTAAGAAAGAAGGCTCTGTTGATACGGGACGTATCGAGGTCAGACTTATAGGCAATTATCATAATGACAAGCTGCAGGCTCAGATAGACAGCTTTGACCTGACTGAATGCATTAAGATAATAGGCTACGTGCCGCATAATGTATGCATATCTCATCAGATATCGGCTGACGCTCTCATACTTATAGAGGGCAGCGGACGCGGCGCTGACGCTTTCTATACGGGAAAGATATTCGAATATATGAATACGAACCGCCCTGTAGTAGCAGTGCTCCCGCACGGCTGCGCTGCAGATCTGGTAAGAGAGAGCCGTATAGGCGAGGTGGCTGATGCTGACAGCGTACCTGAGATAAAGCAGGTCATAAAGAATTATTACGATCAGTGGACTGCAGGTACATTGTCATTTGCGCCTGACCGCAGCGTTATAGAGCGTTATGAGAGAAAGAGGCTTACCGAGGCTCTTGCAGAAGCTTTTGACAGTGTATTCACTGAGGCTTGATGGTGACATGATATGAAGATTCTTCACTTTATAAGCGGAGGAGACACAGGAGGGGCAAAAACTCATGTGTTTACCCTGCTGACAAATTTAAAAGAACGAAATATAGATGTCGAGCTGCTGTGTATAATGGAAAGCTCGTTTACAGAGGAAGCCAGAGAGCTTGGTCTGAAGGTCACAGTGATACCTCAGGTAAAGCGTTATGACATGACTGTTAATAAGAAGATATGCCGTTATATCAATGAAAGCGGCTGTGATCTGCTGCATTGTCATGGTGCGCGCGCAAATTTCATAGCGATGTTCATAATGAAAAAGATACACGTCCCTGCGATAACTACGATCCACAGTAATTACAAGCTGGATTTTAAGGGAGACCGCAGAAAGCAGATGCTCTATACGCCTATGAACGCCATCGCGCTGAGGAAGTTCAGGCATATGCTGTGCGTTACGCAGAATCTTAAGGATATCATGATACAGAGCGGATTTAAAGGCGAATATATCGATGTCATTTATAACGGCATATATTTCGGTCCTGATATAGAGACTCTTTCGGAAGAGGAATTTTTCAAAGCAGTGAATGTCAGGCGCGATCCTGCTAAAAAATACGTCGGCATAGCCGCAAGGCTCAATGCAATAAAGGGATTTGACGTATTCCTCAGGTCAGCGGAGCTGACGGCTTCCAGAAGGGATGATATTGATTATCTCATTTTGGGAGGCGGCGAGCTCTGGGATGAATGTCAGTCATTCATAAAGGAAAAAGGCCTTACGGACAGAGTTCATATGGCGGGAATGATAAACGACCCGGTAATAATGAACAGTTTTTATAAGTATGTAGACATAAACACACTGAGTTCGTATTCAGAGGGCTTCCCGTATGCGCTGCTTGAAGGTGCGCGCATGAAAACTGCGACAGTTTCGACGCGTGTCGGCGGCATACCTGAGATGATAACCGACGGAAAGACAGGTTTTCTTGTGCCGTCGGGCGATGCAGCGGCTTTTGCTGAAAAGATAGAGCTTCTGTGCAGCGACGATGAACTCAGAAAGGAAATGGGCGAAGCATTTTATGCAGACGCCGACGCAAGGTTTTCGGTGAAGTCTATGATAGATACTCATATAGACATATACAGCAGAATTATAGCAGAGGAAGGTAAAAGGTAAATGAAATTAATAGACGAAAAGGGACGAATATTCAGCAAGCTCAACATTGTTGACCTTATCGTGATACTCGTGATCATAGCGGTAGTCGCAGCAGGCGCAATCAAATTCACTTCAGGAAGAGCCGCTGATAATGCAGATGCAGCAAATACAGCTCAGACTGAGGACCAGTACTGCTATGCAACTATCATAGCAAGACTCCAGCCTGAAGAAGTAGGCCAGAGCCTTAAGGTAGGCGATCATCTCGTTGCAAACGGTGGATATACAGATGCTGAGATCGTTGATGTTCAGGTGAAGCCTGCTGATTATGTAGGTGTTAATTCTGATGGTGTGACTGTAAAGAGTGAACACCCTATGTGGAAGGATGTTACAGTTGTAGCAAAGCAGAAGCTTGATCCTTCAAACGTTACGCTCAAGCTCGGCGGTCAGGAGATAAGAGTCGGATATGACTTTATACTTAAGACTCAGATGGTCGAAGCAAAGGCTACTGTAAGAAATATTGAATGGAAGTCAGAGTAATATGATCAATATTTTAAAAGGAAGCGCCGTGTTCTCGCTGGTAATGAGTATCCTGGTATGCTTTGAGACAGCGTGGAAGAACAGCTGCCTGAAGCGCTGCATTGACGCAGTAGTCAGATGTTGGCGCGCAAGCTTTACAGGGCGCGTTTTTAAAAATTACATTGAAAAAGAGCCGTTCTATCTAAACAGCGTGACATATCGCGTTATAAAGGCTGTATTCAGTTTCTTTGACAGGATATTCGGATGGCTCCATAATGCATTCTCATGGCTCGGACGCGTGTGCGCATTCGTATCGTGTGCATGGAGAGGCTCTGCGATATACAGAATGTTTACGTCAGACGGGCTTATAGGAAACAGCCTTTGCGGAAGGACGATATGCCGTTCAGCTTCATGGCTCGTTGGAAGAAAGTATGACCTTCTGGTATTCGTACTTGCGGCGTATGGCATCGTCGATGTTATATGCAGAAAGCTGAACGCTACGCTCGGCAGCATCTGGGACGAATCGTTTTTAATACTGCTCGTTCTCATGTGCCTTTTCAAGTGGACTGCCGACAGAAAGGACTACAGACTCAAGACATCGCCTGTAGATATGCCGCTTATAATGTTTATCGGCGTTATGATATTCTGTCTGGTATTCAACTCGCATGATCTTTCAGTATCGATAGAAGGATTCAGAGCTATAGTTCAGTACATGTTCTGGTATTTTGTGGTATTACAGCTCGTGAAGGGCGAGGACAGCGCAAAAGCGATAACAGCGTTTTTCGTCGTAACTGTAGCGGTGCTTGCTGTCTATGGTGTTTATCAGTATGCTGTAGGTGTTGAAATGCCTGCAGGCTGGACAGACCACAATGAAGCATCTCTCAGAACGAGAGTATTCGCTATATTTACCAGCCCTAATGTATTCGGTTCACTGCTTACACTGGCTGCACCGATGTCAGTATCTATGATGCTCATAAGCAAGTCTCGCTGGGCGAAGGCTGCATACGGAGCAATGACGCTCTTTATAGCTGCCAGCCTTGCATTTACATTTTCAAGAGGCGCGTGGGTAGGATTTATGGTTGCTGTGGGCGTGTACGTACTTGTAAAGGACAAGAGACTCATAATACCTTGCATAGTCGGAGCAGTCCTCATAGCAGTGCTCGTTCCGAGCATAAGCGGAAGAATAGGTTATATGCTCAGCCCTGAATATATAGAATCATCGCTTAGAGGCGGCCGCCTTGTAAGATGGATAACTGGATTAAAAATATTGTCAGACTATCCTGTATTTGGTATAGGCCTCGGTGAGTTCGGCGGAGCTGTTGCTATGAACAATAATATAAAAGTTATTGTTGACAATCAGGTAACTGAAGCGTTCTATATGGATAACTACATGCTCAAGACAGCAGTAGAGTCGGGTATCGTAGGTCTCGCGTCATTCCTTGCGCTTATGTACTCTGTGTTTATAAACGGACTCAGAACTGTAAGAACAGCGACATCAGATGTCTCAAAGGAGCTGGCTACAGGCATACTCGCAGGACTGTGCGGCATTATAGTCCACAACTGCGTTGAAAATATATTTGAAGTACCTATGATGACGAGCCTCTTCTGGACATTTACAGCAGTACTTATGAGTATATGGCTTTACGGACGTAAAAATAAAAGTGAGATCGGCAGCGCGGTAGCATGAGCCGATACAGTATAATAATGACAGTTTCATATTTTCAGGGGTGATGAAAATGGTGACTATTCTCATAGCAGGATATCACGGCTTCGGAAACTGCGGTGATGAGGCTATACTCAGAGCCATGGTGACTAGCTTCAAAAGGATGGCCGATGATATCCATATAACTGCATTGAGCAAAGATCCTGATTTTACAGAAAAAGAATATAATATAGAAGCTGTTCAGAGATTTAACATGAAAGAGGTCCTGTCCGCGGTGAAGAAATGCGATATTCTTGTACTGGGAGGCGGTACGCTTCTTCAGGACGGAACGAGCACCCGTTCACTTGTTTATTATCTGAGCATAATAAGGGCAGCGGAACTATTCAGCAAAAGAGTAATGCTGTATGCGAACGGCATAGGACCTGTTGACGGAAAGATAAACAGATGGCTTATGCGTCTGGTACTCAAAAAGGCCGACTGCATAACGCTGCGTGAAAAGCTTTCCTGCAACGATCTCAGCAATATAGGCGTTAAGAACACAAACACCGTAGTTACAGCTGACCCGGCGTTTCAGCTTGAAGGCGCAGGACCGGAGACTGCAGAGCAGCTGCTGCGAAAGGCTGGTGTTCCGGGAGACGGCGCGAAGCGTATCGGTGTTTCAGTGAGAGCGTGGAGTAAGGCTCGCTACGGCGACGATTACTGTGGGAAAATAGCTGAAGCATGTGATATAATGAGCGAAAAAGGATATGAGCTCGTGTTCATACCTATGCAATATCCGAGTGATATAGCGGTTTCGGACAAAATAGCAGGTATGATGAAAAACAAAGCGCATGTGCTCAGAGCAAAGTACACGCCGGAAGAGATACTTAGTATCATCGGTCGCTGCGACGTTATGCTGAGCATGCGTCTGCACGCTCTCATATTTGCTGCAGTCATGAATATCCCTATGGCGGGTATAATATACGACCCTAAGATAGAATATTATCTTAAGGAGCTCGACATGCCAGCATGCGGCGATGTACGCAGTGACATGATAGACAGCAGTCGTATAGTTTCAGTGCTCGAGGATATTTTCAGCAATGACCTCAGCTACAGGGAAAGGCTGGCGGCAAGAGCAGCAATAATGACTGATAAGGCCGAGGAAAACGACAGGCTGCTCACAGCTCAGCTTGATATTATCAGAAAGAAAAAGGAGAAAAGGGAAAGATGAAAAGATTTTTAGGATGCCTTCTTGGCGTAGTTATTTCAGTTACTGCTATCGTCGGAACTGTATATGCTGCCGACGCAGGCTCTTCGAGCGACCCGCTCGTTTCAAAGAGCTATGTAGATGACCAGATACAGGCTGTGTTAGCGAAGATAAATTCATCAAATTCAGGAAACACTGGCTCTGCAGGCGCTACATTTACTCCGGTAGAAGTAAAAACAGGCGGCACTATAATAGGCGGCGAAGGTACCGAGATCATCCTGAGATCGGGAAACGCACAGGTAGTGCTCAATGGCAACGATACTATAACTGATGCAACAACAGGTCAGGCTCTTACAGAGGGCAAGGCACTTGCGACTAACCACCTCACGATAATACCGAGAGGCGACGGCAGAGGCTACAAGATAACTCACAACGCATGGTTCCTCGTAA
The DNA here is from genome assembly GCA_963632005.1 of Succinivibrio sp. GTDB lineage: Bacteria > Bacillota > Clostridia > Peptostreptococcales > Anaerovoracaceae > CAKQOE01. The sequence goes on along the minus strand of CAVGTL010000074.1, from coordinate 18 downwards.
AGGGCTCATATACAATAA
>CAVGTL010000073.1:0-12995 GCA_963632005.1 Succinivibrio sp. | reverse complement strand
GTGCGTTTTGATGAAACGTACAGTGATGTTGACCGTGGGTGTGATGCGTTTTTGGAATATCTCAGAGGAGAAGGTAAAATATAACGTATATATGCAATAAACGATACTAAAAACGATAAAATAAAACTCCATTCGCAAGAGCCGCGGGCATGTAATAAATGTCCGGAAACTCTGTGAATGGAGTTTTTAAGTTCATTAGATTTACGATTCGGAAGCCCAATGAATAGCGACTCCGAAAGCTGCGATCGTGATCTCGATATCGTGCATAAGAAATGCTTTTACTTTTTAAGCGCAACAGTACCTGTCTTCATAAGAGAAATAATACCGTAAGGCTCAAACGTATCGACGATAGACTGTGTAACTGAGTCCTCCGCAGACGCTTCGATGATTATAGAATCAGCTTTGATATCAACGATCCTTGCGCCGAAAGCGTCAGCAAGCTGGATTATGTCGATGCGAGTCTCATGCGTAGCCTTGAGCTTCATGATGAGCAGCTGACGGCTTACAGTGTCGGCGTTCGTAACGTTTTCAACGTCGATTATCTCATGAAGCTTTGCGAGCTGCTTGATGACCTGATCGAGTATGTACTCATTGCCGTCAACAACGACAGTCATCCTTGTCAGGTTTTCGTCCTCAGTAGCGCTCGCTACGATGGAATCTATATTGTATCCTCTTCTGCCGAACAGTCCTGAAATGCGGCGCAGAACGCCGGTCCTGTTTTCCATAAGAACTGAAAGTACGTGTTTCATAATTAATAGCCTCCTGTATGAATCTATCGGTCTCCGTCCGTCACCGGACGAGCAGCTCCGCCTCGAGGGGCGGAATATTGGTGCGCCAGGCGCACGCAAGTGTTTTCTGACCGTATTTTTGTCGTTTTTTAGATTATATCGCTATCGCATTGATGATACAATTATTAATTGTATTCGGTAAGCATTTTTGTTACGAGCGGTCAGCTACGGTGTGGGTCATCGCTGTTGTCAGGCTGATCGATGTCAGTATCATGATCTGCGAGTTCGTTCTCAGAACTGCTTTCTGCAGCATTGCATTCATCATCTTGACATACACCGGCTCTGAGTAAGCTGTCAATGTCAGCATAAGGTATTTTTATAAGATCTGCCTGAGGCTCGCCGCAATCATCTTCGTCATCTGTATCATCGAAGCTGTCAGCATCTGTATCTATATCGCCGCCGAGAAATTCAACAAAACTGTCAAAATCAGTAAAATCGCTTTTTATAAACTCATAAAATACAGGCTCCTTGAACTCGTATTTCATGGAAACAGCTATCGGATACGGCAGAAGCGACAGGTACATGCGGAACTCTGCGTCCTGTATGTCCTCGAACGAATATCCCATGATTATTATCTGACCGTAGTCGGTGAGATAATACATGGCGTGGATATCATTGTTTATCATGTATATCGGCTGGCCGACGTGAGCATTTGTCTCATTGAAGTCAACATACAGCTTTCCGTTTTCGTAAACTGTTTCTGTAAATACTGCTGCAAACGAAGTGAACGCATCTATGAATTCTTCACTGTAGTCAAGGACCTCGTAAACTGTGATAAACTCAGAACGGTTCATAAGCATGGCTGCTTCAGCGCCTGTTATCCTGAAATCAGACTGGAGTGAAGCAGAGACTACTCTTGTTTCATCATCAGTCAATGTTATAAGTGAAGTAGCGAGCTGATAGTGGTTTGCAAATTCTATGAGCGATTCACAGAAAAATGTGTGATCGTCGGAGTCGCCTGTAGGTTCGATACTGTTCCTGCAGAGTGTTTTGGGGTCATTGCTTGAGAAAACTCCGCATCCGCTCATATCCGGTCTGTAATCAGGAGTAATGATGTCTTTTTCATCAATACCGTTATCGCTGAGAAGCCACGCGGCGCCGCGCGCGTCACTTGAAACACATCTCATTAAAAAGTGATTTATTACATAGTTTGGTTTGTATTCGTTTCCGCTCAGTCTTTTAAAAAGGTCGATGTATTCAGCACCTGTAAGCGTCTGCTCAGGTTTGGTGAGAAACGCGTATTTTTCGCGTCCGTCAGGCAGAGGCTGGTCGAAGCGGGAGTTTATACGCATGTGCGACTGTATAAGAAAGCGCGCTTCTTTTTCTGAGACGGAAACAGATCCTCCGCCGAGAGCGCCGCACAGACGCGTGCGTTCTTCCATTATATCTACAGGCATGTCGCCGTAGCCTTCTGTATATGATTCTATTCCGTATTCTTCGCAGTCGAGATAAAATATCTGATGCAGTTTTTCTATTCGAGAATCTCTGAGAACGTCCCATGTTAGCTCCAGACCTATGACGCCCATAAGGCGCGTGTTTGTGGCTGTGCCTGAAATAAAGGTGCGTCCATTTTCGATTTTCGGGGTATCCAGACCGCCTTTTATGACGCTGAACTTTGGTTTCATGATGTTCTCCTTAGCAGGGCGGGCCGCAGGCCCGCCCGTTATTATTTTTTTAATGCTGCTGTAAAAGCAGCTGTTGCCCCGCCGCAGCGGGGAGTGTGGGTCAGCCGGGCTGACGCAGTGTCTTTCGACATTATACATTATTATTACTGTTCAGGCAAAGATTCAATGTGACGAATGCGTGATTTTTCTATTGTTTTCTTGACCGGACTGTGCATATATTATAAAATTCATTAGATGCAGCTTTTTTCCTATTTATATGTGAAAAGGCTGCGTCATTGCAATCATTGTTAAATTAATTTTTTAAGATATAAACTGAAAGGTAATAAAATGGGCGTTAAAGTAGTAAAATTCGGTGGCTCGTCAGTTGCTGACGCCATCCAGCTCCAGAAGGTAAAAAGCATAGTAATGTCTGATCCGGACAGAAAGTACGTTGTAGTTTCAGCGCCGGGCAAGCGTTATTCAGATGATAACAAGATCACAGATCTTCTGTATCTTTGCAAGACTCATATCGACCACAACATTCCTGCAGATCATGTTTTTCAGGTAATTTGTGACAGATTCAGAATAATGGAACTCAATCTCGGTGTAAACATAGGCATCGACAAGGAACTTGAGGAGATACGTCAGAACCTCAAGCCGGGCGTTACAGCTGATTACATAGCAAGCCGCGGCGAATACCTCTGCGGTAAGCTGGCTGCTGCCGTGCTCGGTTTTGATTTCGTAGACCCTGCAGGTCTTATCCAGTTCGACGAAAAGGGCAGACATATGGCAGATGCTACTCATGAGGCGCTTTCTGCTGAGCTTGCAAAGCACGAGAATGCAGTTATCCCGGGCTTCTACGGCTCAAATCCTGACGGAACTGTACGCACGTTCTCACGCGGTGGTTCTGACATCACAGGTTCGCTCGTTGCAAAGGCTGTAGGCGCTGATATTTACGAAAACTGGACTGACGTTTCAGGCTTCCTGGTATCGGACCCTAGGATCGTAGACGACCCGAAGCCTATAAAGAACATTACATACAAGGAGCTCCGCGAGCTTTCATACATGGGCGCGAGCGTGCTTCATGAGGATGCGATATTCCCTGTAAGAGAAGTAAACATCCCTATCAATATCAGAAATACGAATGAACCTGAAAATCCGGGAACTATAATATCAGACACTCCTGCAGAAAGTGACAATATAATCACAGGTATCGCAGGCAGAAAGGATTTCGTAGTAATCGCTCTGTACAAGAACATGATGAACTCGGAGATAGGCTTTGTAAAGCGTCTGCTCACGATCCTCGAAAACAACGAGATATCATTTGAGCATCTTCCGAGCGGTATCGACACTGTATGTATAGTAATATCAAAGCAGCAGCTCGAAGGAAAGCTTCAGGATCTGCTCGAGGATATAGAAAAGAGACTTAAGCCTGATTCAGTTGAAATATATCAGGATATGGCGCTGATCGCTACTGTCGGTCTTGGTATGAACCGCAGACCTGGAGTTTGCGCGACATTATTCGGCGCGTTAAACGACGCAGGCGTAAATGTACGTATGATAGACCAGGGTTCAAGTGAAATGAATATCATTGTAGGTGTTGAAAATGACAACTTTGAGGATGCCATAAGATCTATCTACAATGCATTTATTAATAAATAATTCAAAAGGAAAGTAAAGGATACGAGGGTGTAAAGCATGGGTATTATGGAAATGGTCTTTGGGGACCTCAACAAGAAGGAAGTAAAGAAGCTTGAAAAAATAGCTGACAAGGTAATGGCTCTTGATGAAGAGATGCAGAAGCTCACAGATGACGAGCTGAGAGCCAAGACAGAAGAATTTAAGGACAGATGCCAGAACAAGGGCGAATCTCTTGATTCGCTCCTGCCTGAAGCATTTGCTGTATGCCGTGAGGGAGCGTCAAGAACTCTCGGCATGAAGCACTTTAAGGTCCAGGTAATAGGCGGTATCGCGCTGCACCAGGGCAGGATAGCCGAGATGCGTACAGGTGAAGGTAAGACTCTCGTAGCTACTCTCCCTGCTTATCTGAATGCGCTTGAAGGAAAAGGCGTTTACGTAGTAACTGTAAACGATTACCTGGCAAAGCGAGACATGGAATGGATGGGCAAGCTCTATACATTCCTGGGACTTACTGTCGGAGGAATATTCCACAGCGTTCCTGCTGAAAAGAGAAAGCACGAATATCTCTGCGACATAACTTACGGTACTAACAATGAATTCGGTTTCGATTATCTGCGTGACAACATGGTCTCATATAAAGAGCAGATGGTTCAGCGCGATCTGAATTACGCAATAGTCGACGAAGTCGATTCCATCCTCATCGATGAAGCGCGTACGCCGCTCATCATTTCGGGGATGGGGGAAAAGTCAACAGACCTTTATACAAAGGCTGGCAGATTTGTAAAGAACTTCAAGCTTGATGAAGACTTTACTATGGATGAAAAGGACAAGACTGTATCGCTGACTGAAGACGGCGTAGCGCGCTGCGAGGATTACTTCGGCGTTGAAAACTTCTCAGACCCTGAAAACATGGAGCTCAACCACCACGTTATACAGGCTTTGAAAGCAAACTTCCTCATGAAGAGAGACGTTGACTACGTTGCTCAGGACGGCGAGATACTTATCGTAGATGAATTCACAGGACGTATAATGCAGGGACGCCGCTACAGCAACGGTCTGCATCAGGCTATCGAAGCAAAGGAAGGCATGAATGTAAGGAGCGAGTCAAAGACTCTCGCGACTATCACTCTGCAGAACTACTTCAGAATGTTCAACAAGCTGTCAGGTATGACAGGTACAGCCAAGACAGAAGAAGATGAATTCCGCGACATCTACAACATGGACGTTGTAGTTATCCCTACAAACAAGCCTATCAGACGAACAGATCTCAACGACGCTGTATATCTGAACGAGCCTGCGAAGTTCCGCGCTATCGTAAATGAAATAGCTGAGATACATGAGACAGGCAGACCTGTCCTCGTAGGTACTATTTCTATCGAAAAGTCAGAGGCAATAAGTGACCTGCTCAAAAAGCGTGGTATAAAGCACAACGTACTGAACGCAAAGCACCACGAGCGCGAAGCTGAGATAGTAGCTGAAGCAGGCCGTCTCGGAGCGGTAACTATCGCGACAAACATGGCAGGCCGTGGTACAGATATCATACTCGGCGGCAACCCTGAGTTCGAAGCAAAGAAGGAAATGAGAAAGCTCGGTTATGACGAGAATACTATCTCATATGCTTCAAGCCGTATACCTCTGGAGGACGAAGAGCTCCTCGCTGCAAGAAAGGTATTCGACGAGCTTCATGACAAATATAAGGCCGAGAGAGCGGAGGAACAGGAAAAGGTTCGCGAGCTCGGAGGTCTTCATATCATAGGTACTGAACGTCACGAGTCAAGACGTATAGACAACCAGTTAAGAGGCCGTGCCGGAAGACAGGGCGACCCGGGTTCAACAAAATTCTTTATAGGTCTTGATGATGACCTCATGCGTCTTTTCGGCGGCGAAAGGATACAGGCTATGATGTCGAGGTTCAACGGCTCTGAGGACGACCCGATAGAAGCAAAGCCGCTCACAAGAGCTATAGAAAACGCTCAGAAGAAGGTAGAGGGCAGAAACTTCACTTCACGTAAGTACGTACTCCAGTACGATAACGTAATGAACAAGCAGCGTGAGATAATCTACGGCGAGCGCCGCAGAGTACTCGACGGCGAAGACCTTAAGAGCCATATACTTTCAATGGCTGATGAATTTGCTGACGCATATATCGACACTTGCACAGCAGAATCAAAGTTCTCAGAAGAATGGGATCTGCCTGAGCTTGAAAAGTCTATAAAGAAGCTCTGCAACGCGTTCACTCTGCCTGATTACGGCAATAATCCTGACGTAACGCCTGAACAGCTCCGTGAGGACGTTCACAACGAGATCGCAAAGCTTTACGATGAAAAGGAAGCTGAAATCGGCGAAGAGCGTATGAGAGAGCTCGAAAGAATGATACTCATCAGAGTTGTAGACAACAAGTGGATGGATCACATCGACGCGATGGATCAGCTCCGTACAGGTATCGGCCTGAGAGGTCTCGGACATCAGGATCCTGCACAGGCTTACGCGCAGGAAGGCTTCGACATGTTCGAAGAAATGATAAGCAATATCAAGGAAGATACTGTAAAGTTCTGCTTCAATGTAACAGTTCAGACAAATACAGAGCGTGTACAGGTAATGGAAGCAGGCAACGCGCAGAAGGAAGACGTAGCTCCTTCAGTAGGCGGCGGCGCGCTTCAGCACCAGCAGCGTCCTGCAGGACAGGCAATGCCTTCGGCTGCACCGAAGGAATCCAAGGAAGCGCCGAAGGTACCTATCAAGCGTGATGCTCCTAAGGTAGGCAGAAACGACCTCTGCCCTTGCGGTTCAGGAAAGAAATATAAGAACTGCTGCGGTAAGAACGAACAGTAATTAAAAAACGAACGAAAAAGTTAATAAAGCATCAGAAATACAATAGGGACCGGGCCGAGCAAAAACAAAGTCCGGTCCCGGGTGCTTTAAGCAGATATTTTTTACAGTGTAAATGCTGAACAGTTACAACTTTTGAATAATTAAATAAAAAGGATGTGATGAAAGTGCTGGAACTCGACAACATCAAGTACGAGATGAATACGGTCCATGACAACTTAAAAGAACTGGGTGAGTCCCTTTGACGTCGCTTCATTAAGAAATCAGCTTGATGAAGTAATAAACTATGATCTGCAGAGGACAGACCTCTGGGACGACCCTGAAGCAGCGGGCAAGGTGCTTCAGAAGAAAAAATCTCTCGAGAAAAAAATAGGCTCTTACGAAAAGCTTGAGAATGATTTTGAGGACATAAACGTCCTTATAGAAATGGCAGAAGAAGCCGATGACGAATCGCTCGTCCCTGAGATAGAGGAATCATTTAAATCGCTGAAGGAAAGCATAGAGGACCTCAGGATAGAAACGCTTCTCGACGGCGAATACGACAAAAATAACGCGATACTTTCCATACACGCAGGCTCAGGCGGCGTAGACGCGCAGGACTGGGCAGAAATGCTTTACAGGATGTACAGCAGATGGATAGAAAGAAAGGGCTTCACGTATACGCTGCTCGATTTTCAGAGGGATGACGCGGGCGGCATAAAAAATGCGACGCTTCTGGTAAAGGGCGAAAACGCTTACGGCTATCTGAAAAACGAGAGAGGCGTACATCGTCTTGTAAGGATATCGCCGTTCGACTCGCAGGCGCGCAGACACACATCGTTTGCAGCTGTTGACGTATCGCCTGAAATAGACGAGGATACGGATGTCGATATATCGCCTGACGATATAAGGATAGACACGTACCGCTCAAGCGGCGCAGGCGGTCAGCACGTAAACACGACTGACTCAGCCATCAGGATAACGCATATACCTACAAATATCGTAGTTACATGCCAGAATGAGCGCTCGCAGCATCAGAACAAGGAAATGGCGATGCGCGTCCTGAAGGGCCGCCTGATAGAGCTCAAGGAGCGCGAGCATAAAGACCGCATAGACGAGCTCAAGGGCGATTACGGTCAGATAACATGGGGCAATCAGATACGCTCGTACGTGTTCCAGCCGTACACCATGGTCAAGGACCACAGGACGGGCGCAGAGGTAAGCGATGTTCAGAAGGTAATGGACGGCGACCTTGATTATTTCATAAACGAAAAGCTCAAACAGCGTTAATACGTAAATACGGTCATAAAGACCGCGTCTGCCGGGCAGACAGGCAGATGACAGTAAAGCAGGAGAATATTAATAATGAACATTACGGAAAAGCTTGCTCAGGAATTTGGGATAAGACTTGCTCAGGTCGAACAGACAGTAGCACTGATAGATGAAGGAAATACTATTCCGTTCATTGCGCGTTATCGTAAGGAAGTCACAGGCGGGCTGACTGACGTGCTGCTGCGTGACCTCGACGAAAGACTGTCATACCTCAGAGGACTTGAGGAACGAAAAGCAGAAGTAATAAAGAGCATCGAGGAACAGGGCAAGCTCACAGAAGAACTTAAAAATGAAATAGAGCAGGCAGAGATACTCCAGAGAGTAGAAGACCTCTACAAGCCGTTCAAGGCGAAAGAGCGCGGACTCGGACCTCTGGCTGACATAATATGGGCGCAGGAGGCGCAGGATGGTGATATCCTAGCGATCGCAGCCGGATATATCGATACCGATAAGGAAGTGGAAACTGCAGAAGCAGCACTTGCAGGCGCGTGCGATATAATTGCTGAAATGATATCAGATAATGCAGAGATCACTGAAATGGTAAGAAATTACAGCAGAGAAAACGGAGTGCTCAACTCAGAGGCGGCAGACCCGGAGGAAAAGACTGTATACGACATGTATTACGAATACGCCGAACCGGTGTCAAAGATCCCTAATCACAGAGTACTCGCAGTAAACCGCGGCGAAAAAGAAAAAAAGCTCAAGGTAAAGGTAAAAGTAGAGCCTGAAAAGATACATGAGCTCATAGCCGACAAGGTAATAACAAATGAAGCATCTATCTGGACAGAAAGCTTAAAAGCTACGATAGAGGACGCATACAAGCGCCTTATAGCACCATCTATAGAGCGCGAGCTCAGAAACGAGCTGACAGAACGCGCTGAAAAGGACGCTGTAAAGGTATTTGCTAAAAATACCGAAAAGCTCCTTATGGTCCCTCCTGTAAAGGGCGCAAGGGTACTTGCGATAGACCCGGGCTACAGGACAGGCTGCAAGGTAGCAGCACTTGCAGATACAGGAAAGCTGCTTGCATATGCGACTATATATCCTACAGAGCCTAAAAACGACATCGCAGGTTCAGAAAAGATAATCACAAAGCTCATAGACAGATTCAAGCTCAACACGGTAGTTATAGGAAACGGCACAGGCTCACGCGAGACTGAAAAGTTCATAGCTGACTATATAGCAAAGACAGGTCGCGACTTAAAGTATACTATCGTAAGCGAAGCAGGAGCATCTGTATATTCTGCTTCAAAGCTTGCGACTGAGGAATATCCTGACCTCGACGTAACGACTAGGGGCGCGATGTCCATAGGACGCCGCCTGCAGGATCCGCTGGCAGAGCTTGTAAAGATATCGCCTAAGAGCATAGGCGTAGGCCAGTATCAGCACGACATAAATCAGGGACTGCTCGACACAGCGCTTACAAATGTAGTAGAAGACTGTGTAAACAAGGTAGGCGTTGATCTGAACACAGCATCGCCATCGCTCCTTTCATATATTTCAGGTATCAATTCTTCAATAGCGAAGAATATCGTAAAATACCGTGAGGAAAACGGCGCGTTTACAGACAGAAAGCAGCTCATGAAAGTCTCAAAGCTGGGTGAAAAGACATTTAAGCAGTGTGCCGGATTTATGAGGATAACAGGCGGAGATAATCCGCTTGACGCTACTGCGGTACATCCTGAGTCATATGAGACTACTAAGGTAATGCTTGAGAGCCTCGGAATAACGGGTGAAATGATCGCCGCCGGCGGCGTAGCAGACATAGAAGAGCGCATATGCGCGAAGTATCCTGTAGAGCCGAAGAGAAAGAAGGCTCCGGAGAAAAAGAAAAAGCAGCAGGAGCTTCCTGCAAACGGTCTCGCAGCGTTGGCAGCACTTCTTGATGACGAGGACTTCAATCCTAAGAAAAAGAAGAAGGACAGCAAAAAGCCGGAGTCTAAGAATCAGAATATAAAGCGCAGCATCGAAATGATGGCGGACGATCTCGGGATGGGCGTAATGACGCTGACTGATATAGTTGATGAGATCAAGAAGCCTGCGCGCGATCCGCGCGAATCGATGCCGGGCGTTATTTTCAGAAGCGACGTTCTGAGCTTTGATGACCTTAAGGTCGGTATGGAGCTTGAGGGAACTGTCAGAAACGTTGTAGATTTCGGCGCTTTCGTCGATATAGGCGTAAAGACTGACGGGCTCGTTCACGTTTCGGAGCTCAGCAGCCGTTTTATAAAGCATCCTATGGACGCTGTAAGTATCGGTGATAATGTTAAAGTCAGGATACTTGATATAGACAAGGACAGACATAAGATATCGCTTACTATGAAGCTGTAGTTTTGCGGTGTAAAACAGATGGGGCGCGGCCGTAAGGCCGCGCCCCATCCTGCGTTAAATAAATGTTGTTCGTGTTAAGAATATTATTGTAATTGTCATGGATATATGATAAAATATGTGTACAAATTATTGTTTTACGGCCATGGGAATGAATAAGGTCTTGTTAGGATTGATGAAGGGTTTTGGTAAACATTATTTGTACACATTATTTGTACACAAACTAATTAATATACTACAAGGAGGTATGCGTTATGGAAGTTTATAACAGCGAAAAGATTCGGAATGTTGCGCTCATTGGGCACGGCGGGTGCGGTAAAACATCACTGATGGAGCTCGCGCTTCTTGAGACCGGCGTTATAAGCAGAGTCGGCACTATTGAAGCAGGAACTACCGTTTCTGATTACGACCGCATGGAGATCGAGACTAAACACTCTATAAACATGTCAATAATCCCTATTGAATATAAAGATGTAAAGATCAATTTTATCGATACTCCGGGACTTATGGACTTTTCTAACGAAATGTATACCGCTATACAGGCTGCCGCTGTTGCACTGCTCGTTATCGATGCAGGCTCAGGTATCCAGGTAGGTACTGAAAAAGCATGGCAGTTCTGCAAGGAATTGAAAAAACCTGTATTTATAATGATAAAGCGTAAGGATCGCGATACATATGTGTTTGATGATCTTGTAGCAGAAATAAGAGAAAAGCTGGGCGCTGTATGCGTACCTGCAAGCTATCCGCTCAAGCCGGAAATGCTTGAAGCCTTCAACGAGCTTATCGCTGAAACTGATGAAGAGCTCATGAACAAGTACTTTGACACAGGCGTATTTGAACCGTGGGAATTCAACACAGGTCTCAGAAACGGCGTTGCAAACGCTGAGATCGTTCCTGTATTCGCTTTTGACCCTGAAAACGGTCAGGGCGTTGACATGATGCTCGATGTAATTAGAAAATACGCGCCGTCTCCTCTCAGACATGCGCCTTACAAATATATAGATGCCAGCGGCGGTGAAGACTATGCTTTACCTGAAGTTGACGGTCCTGTTACTACATGGACATTCAAGACTCTGGCAGACCCGTTCGTAGGCAAGATCTCTATAATGAAGGTCATAACAGGTACGCTGAAGGCCGGTATGGAGCTTGTAAACACTCGTACAGGTAAGTCTGAAAAGCTCAATAAGCTCGTAGTTCTCAGAGGTAAGACTCAGATAGAAGTCCCTCAGGCTAACTCAGGCGATATCGTAGCTGTTTCAAAGCTTACATATACTGAAACGGGCGATACTCTGTGCGACAAGAGCAAGTCAAGAACTTATGTAAATATAGCTATCCCGACACCTACGCTCTTTACAGCTATCGCTGCACAGGACAAGAACGAGGAAGAAAAGATGGGTTCAGCTCTCGCAAGACTGCGTGAAGAAGACCCTTCATTCGTTATCAGACTGGATAAAGAAACAAAGCAGACTCTTATCGGCACTCAGGGCGATATGCAGATGAACGTTATAAAGTCAAAGCTGCAGGAGCGCTTCGGCGTAAAGGCTGTTACGAGCCCGAGAAAGGTCGCTTACCGTGAAACTATAAAGGGACACTCTGATGTACAGGGCAAGTACAAGAAGCAGTCAGGCGGAGCAGGCCAGTACGGTGACGTACGCATCAGATTCTCACCTTCGACTGAACCGGGACTTGAATTCTCTGAACAGCTCTTCGGCGGTTCTATTCCAAAGAATTACGTTCCTGCAATAGAAAAGGGTCTTATAGAAAGTATGGAAAAGGGTCCTCTGGCAGGATATCCTGTAGTAGGTATAAAGGCTGTCCTTTACGATGGTTCATATCATGATGTTGACTCTAACGATATGGCGTTTAAGGTAGCCGCTTCCATGGCGTTCAAGGCTGGCATAACTAAGGCACATCCTGTTCTTCTTGAACCGATCATGCGTCTTGAAATAAGCATCCCTGACGAGTTCATGGGTGATGTAATGGGCGATATGAACAGACGCCGTGCGCGTATACTTGGTATGGAGCCTGACGATAACGGAATGCAGAAGCTCATAGCTGAAGCTCCGATGGCCGAGATACTTGATTATACGATAACGCTCCGCGCCATGACTCAGGCAAAGGGTTCATTTACTCAGGAATTCGTTCGTTATGATGAAGTACCTCAGAAGCTTGCAGAAAAGATAATAGCTGAGGCTGAACAGAAATAAATAAATGTAAAGGCAGAGTGCCTGCTTAATAATTAAATAATATTGGTTTACATTACAGCGTACAGCGGGGACGGTCGCATCGGGCGACCGTCCCCGCCGCTTTTTTCAGTTGCATCTAATTTTATTTCCGTTTTTTATGCGCATTTTATTAAGAAAAATCTGAAATTTTCTTAAAAATGATTCAGATATGCAATTTTTATATTTTCATATCGTAAAAAAAAGTATATTATAGATTAATCGGGGATTTTTACGGGGAAATTTTCTCGATAGTTTTAAATTCTGTAAGC
>CAVGTL010000072.1:8120-13160 GCA_963632005.1 Succinivibrio sp. | reverse complement strand
CGGCTCATTTATCTTTATCTCAACAGCCTTGTCCTGATTCTTTTCGATACTTTTCAGGCCTTCTCTTATACTTTCTCTGAGAGAATGCTTTTTCGGCTTTACTGCAGGCTCTTTCTCACTTCTTATTTCAGGAACCTCTGCTGCATTTTTATTTTCAGCAGATACCGGCTCCATCTTTGGCCTTTCGTGCTTTATGCCATGCTCGTCGCAGTATGCGGCATATTCGTCCTCTATGGAGCGGAAAGAAACTGTAGGAACGAATGTCAGCTTGCTGCATTTCTCTTCCACTTTAGCTACCTGTGCAGATTCTTCAGGTGTTATGTAAGAAGCCCTTTCCATATCTGATTTGAATTTTTCTTCGGCGGCCATGAGTTTTTTAAGGCTGTTAAATACACGGTCTTCATCTTCTGATGTATATGTGTCATCAACGCTTTTCTCTTCATCGGCAGGTCGCTCATCAGCGATATCCTCTGCAGCAGGCTCTATATTATTATCCTTGTGTAAAGCTTTTTGAGTGCCTATCGAGCCTAATTCTTCACCTGACTCGCTTACAAGCTGGATGTCCATATCTTTGACAAGTGAATCAAACTTCACCATATCCATCGATGACGGCATGTCAAACTCTCTTTTCACCTCATCATGCGTGTGAGCCGTTGCTTCAGCCGCCGCAGCGTTCGTCTCCGATATGGAATCGACCTGTCGGTCAAGTACCTGCTGGTATTCTTCATTTTTGCGGTCAAATTTGAAAAGGTCTTTGACTGCTTCAGGTTCGGACCATGTATGGTTTTTCTGGTTATATACCTGGCCTGATGTCTTATCAAATATCTTTCCGGTGTTCCAGTCTATTGAAACATCTTTCTTTTTCTTTGCCTGAGTGGAAAAGCCGCTCCAGTCAAAGACTTCCTCCGCACGCGTTCTCACAATGTTTATCACAGCTCCGCAGTACGGACATTTTTTCGTGCCGGCAAGCAGCTCGCTGCCGCATGATTTACATTTCATTTATATATCCCCCAACGTTTACTTAAAACGTACATAAATCAAAACAGACCTATACAATTAAACATTATATACCAACTAAAAAACCATAGCAACGAAAACACTATTTCCGGCTTGAAATTCATATTCAATAACGAAAAAAGACCATCGTTGAAGGTATATCTTTCTTCCTCGATGATCCTTTTTCTTGACTCAAGTTTGCAAAACACCGGTCCGGTCCATAGATCAGACTGCTTTTTGTTTAATATATCCGATATATATACAAGCTGCCTGGTCCCTCCTGACCGTGCCTTTTGAAAACACCTGGTCGGATATCAGTACACTCGTATTTTTTAGTTACACAGTGCTAATTCTGAAATCTGTCGTCCAGGCGACTGTTCTGCTGTTTCGAGCGAATACTGTTCTCTCTTTCATTTCTTTCGCTCTTTTCATTCTTCTGATTTCTTTCCATTCTGTTGTTCTTTTCACTACTGTCATATCTGCTCTGCTGGCTCTGGTTCTGACTTCTGTTCTGCTGAGAATTCTGGAATCTGTTTTCTGATCTGTTCTGTTCTCTTTCGTCCTGCATCCTTCTATCCTGCATTCTGTCGTTAGATCTTTCGTTTCTGTCTGACATAGTACCTCCCCGATGCGCCGGGCGCATCTTCTTACATATTTTCATTTACAATATCGTGGCTATCGCGGCATAAATACGGTATTCATACCGGATGTTTTTTGCTGTCCTTACCACACGAATTATTCTGCTCAACGAGCTTTTTTATATTCGCAGAAAATTTTTAAAAATTTTTCAAAAAAGTATTGACGTTTATCCATTAAACTGTTATTATAATCAGCGTCGCTTGTGATAATAACAAACGACACAGATATGCACCATTAGCTCAGCTGGTAGAGCACCTGACTCTTAATCAGGGTGTCCACAGTTCGAACCTGTGATGGTGTACCAACATCAAACCTGTAAGTTTCAATACTTGCAGGTTTTCTTTTTATTCGTATGTTAAACACGCTGTTTTTAGCACTACATAAATATACTGTTTACCTCCAGTAAAAATTTTAACAGGTATATATAAAATCTATAAAAAAAGATGTTGACATACCCATGTGACTATGCTATTATAAAACACGTCGTTGAAATAAATGACACAGATATGCACCATTAGCTCAGTTGGTAGAGCACCTGACTCTTAATCAGGGTGTCCACAGTTCGAGCCTGTGATGGTGTACCAGCGTAGGACCCGTAAGCCGAATGGCTTGCGGGTCTTCTTTTTTATTCTGATAAGAAAAATTTAGACACGTTGTTTCTGCCCGCAAGGGCAGCAGGCATGTAATTCATTCGTGCATTTATATTAAGGAAAGGGATCATTTGAAATATGAAAACTGTTATACAACGAGTAACTGAGGCTTCAGTTACTATTGACGGAAAAGTAAACGGCAAGATCGGCAAAGGGCTCATGATACTCATAGGCGTGTCATCTGATGACACAAAGGAACAGGCTGACTGGATAGCTCACAAAATCGCCAATATGCGTATATTTGAGGATGAGAGACAGCATATGAACCGTTCTATACTTGATGTAGGCGGCGAGATACTCGCTGTCTCCCAGTTCACGCTTTATGCCGACTGCAGGAAGGGAAATCGCCCTAACTTTATGGCGGCGGGCCGCCCCGAGATGTCGGAACCGCTTTATGAATATTTATGCGATGCGCTCCGCGGTCATGGAATCCATGTTGAAACAGGTATATTCGGCGCTGACATGCAGGTATCGCTCGTAAATGACGGACCTGTAACGATAGTCCTTGAACGGGAATGATCGCTTTTCACACAATCTTCACACCCTGTTCATTGAGATGTTCAACCATTTATGCTAAAATATGAAACGGCTCGTAAAGTTTCTTATTGAAACTAAAAAAACTTAAGGAGACTGAAAATGAACTTAAACAGTATCAGAAAAATATGCGTTTTAACGCTTCTGGCTGCTTCTGTAACCATTCTCACACTTGCAGGATGCGGCAGATCAACTTCTGCCAGCCTTGATGCGCTCTACGAGGCTAATACGACCGCAGCCATTCTTCAGGATCACTCGTCAATATACGAGGAATTTACCTATCATGAAAACCTTGATGATGAGGTCACGTTCCGTACATCATACTGCTATTCTGAGCAGGAGGACGGAAAGGCAGTTTATCAGGCAGAGGGCAATGACGCTGCCGATGCTTCATCAGAAGATAATTTCAGCTACTGCATAGTTGATAACATCGAATATCTTGTCAATTATCAGGACAAGATGATAATTTATCCGCTTACATACAAGTATGTAGAGGATTTTAAATCAAATTCTTTTACAGTAAGCATAAACGATGCTGAGAAGCTTTCATCTGCACATAAGGAAGGCTCAGACATCATACTTACTACTTCTGCAGATGCTTCCGATATGTACAGCGCAGATACGCTCAAATCGCTGGGCTCGCTGTCAAATGACACAATAAATGAGGTCAAAACTGTCTATACTGCAGACGCTGACACAATGCTGCTCAGTAACGTAAAAATGTATTATGTAGGGGAATCAGGAAAGGAGTACCTGTTTTCAGAAGAAACCGTTACATATGATACGACTGAACCTGACGTAAGCTTTGCAGACGGATATATAAACCCCGGTTCAACTCGTTCAGTCACAGTTGTCGAAAAGACTGACGGCGGTGACACATCAAACGTGTACACTATTCCAGCAACTGTAACACCTGATTACAAGTGTTTTGAAACATATTACGGCTACACGCTTTATAACGACGCTGACGGACTCGACCCTTACAACGGTGAATCACCTGACGCATCAGGCCTTTATCAAAATATAACACTGTATGCGATAGCTCAGCCGAACAGCAGCAGTAATTCCGGAAGCAATACGTCAAAATAATAAATAAATGAATAACTTACGACGCCTCGCGGCGACCTGTATCATGCAGCTCCTGCGTGGCGTTTTTTCGCATTATGCGCCTCATAGCAAATTTTTTCTGTACCAGTAAGCTGATAAATGATAATATAAGTAAAGATAGACAATACAAAATGTTTCATATAAACAGGAGGAAAAATAAATGGTATATGTTATAGGACACAAAAATCCGGATACAGACTCTATCTGTTCCGCTATCGGCTACGCCGCATATAAAAGTGAAGTAACAGGCGAAAAGCACGTTGCACGCAGAGCAGGCGATGTAAACCCTGAATCTCAGTTCGTACTCGACCGTTTCGGTCTTGAAGCACCTGAATTTCTCGAAAACGCAGCTGGCGAAGAACTGATACTCGTTGACCATAATGAGGTTGCACAGGCTGTTGACGGTCTTACTGAGGCTACTATCAAAGAGATACTCGACCACCACAAGATAGGCGATGTACAGACTCCTGACCCTATCTATTTCAGAAACGTGCCTGTAGGCTGCACGGGAACTATCGTTTACAAGCATTATCAGGAAAAGGGACTCACTCCTTCAAAGGAAGTTGCAGGCGCTCTCTGTTCTGCTATCCTTTCAGATACTCTCGCTTTCCGTTCACCTACTTGCACACAGAAAGATATCGACGCAGCTGAAGCTCTCGCAAAGCTCGCAGGCATCGAAGACATCCAGGCATATGCAAAGGAAATGTTCAAGGCAGGCAGCGAGCTTACAGGCAAGACTCCTAAAGAAATACTTTACCTTGATTTCAAGAAGTTCACAGCAGGTGGCAAGACATTCGGCGTAGGTCAGGTAACTTCTATGGATGCAGAAGAACTTGCAGACCTTAAAAATACAATGGTTGACTACATCAACGAATCGTTTGCTGAACACGAAGTAGATATGCTCTTCTTCCTGCTCACAGATATACTTGACGAATCAAGTGAGCTCATCTATGCAGGCGAAGGCGCTAAGGAAGTCGTTGACGCTGCATTCACTTCTGCTGAAGCTGACCGTACTTACCTTAAGGGCGTTGTTTCAAGAAAGAAGCAGATCGTTCCTCAGATCACTGAGGTTTTATCTAAGTAGTAAAGTCGATCACGGTCGAATCTATATACG
>CAVGTL010000072.1:0-8110 GCA_963632005.1 Succinivibrio sp. | reverse complement strand
CTATATACGCGAAAAGAGGATAGCCGCGCATAAAGCGCGGCTATCCTCTTTTTAAATATTTGTGTTTTATCTGATTTGCAATAATACTGACTGCATCAGCCGCCGAGATAAGCGCGGCGTACTCTGTCATCAGCGAGAAGCTCCTTAGCGTCTCCGCTCATCGATATATTTCCTGTTTCCAGTACATATGCCCTGTCAGCGATAGAAAGTGCTACCTGAGCATTCTGCTCTACAAGAAGTATAGTAGTTCCTGCATCATGCAATTCCTCTATGATTCTGAATATCTGCTCTACGAGCAGCGGCGCAAGACCCATTGAAGGTTCGTCCAGCATCAGCAGCTTTGGTTTTGACATCATCGCTCTTCCCATAGCAAGCATCTGCTGCTCGCCGCCTGAAAGAGTACCTGCTCTCTGCTTCGCTCTTTCCTTAAGGCGCGGGAAGTGATCGTAAACGTCAGCGATAGAATCCTCTATCTCACCCGCCGGACGTGTATATCCGCCCATTTCAAGGTTTTCACGCACGCTCATATCGAGGAACACGCGTCTGCCTTCAGGGCAGAGCGCCATTCCCTTTACGAGTATCTTATGTGCAGGAACACTTGTTATATCTTCGTCATTAAAAGTTATAGTACCCTTTGACGGCTTCATCAGTCCCGATACCGTATTAAGAGTAGTAGACTTGCCGGCGCCGTTTGCGCCTATCAGAGTAACGATCTCGCCTTCATTTACTTCAAATGAAATGCCTTTTATGGCATGTATGCTGCCATAATGCACATGCAGATCTTCAACACGCAGCAGACTCATCTGATCATTCCTCCTTCTTCTTTCCGAGATAAGCTTCTATTACCTGAGGGTTGGCCTGTATCTCCGCAGGAGTTCCCTTTGCGATGATCTTTCCGTAGTTAAGTACTGCAATAGTTTCACAGATACCCATTACGAGGTTCATATCATGCTCGATAAGCATCACAGCTATCTGGAAAGTATCTCTTATTTTTCTTATATTTTCCATCAGTTCCGCAGTTTCCGACGGGTTCATGCCTGCTGCAGGCTCGTCAAGAAGCAGCAGACTAGGATTTGTCGCAAGAGCGCGTACTATTTCAAGTCTGCGCTGTGCGCCGTATGGCAGAGAACCAGCTTTATGCTCTGCAAGGTCAGTCATATCAAATATGGAAAGTAATTCCATAGCCTTTTCATGAGCCTTTTTCTCACTGCTCCAGTGCTGTGGAAGACGGAATATGTCTGCAAATACGTTCGACTTAAGCTCGTGGTGCAGACCTACTCTTACATTATCTTCAACAGTAAGGTCATTGAACAGACGTATATTCTGGAATGTACGCGCTATTCCTGCCTTATTTACCTGAACAGTATTCATACGTGAAGTATCCTTGCCGTTGAGCAGTATCGTACCGCGTGTAGGCTGGTAAACCTTAGTAAGTAAATTAAATACTGTAGTTTTTCCTGCTCCGTTAGGCCCGATAAGGCCTGCGATCTCAGTCTTTCCTATAGTCAGATTAAATTCATCTACTGCAGTAAGTCCGCCGAAATCTATACCGAGATGTCGCGCTTCAAGTACAGGGATCTTGTCTATATCACGTTCAGGCATCACGCCTTCGCTCGGAATAGGTACTATTTTATCTTTATCACTCATTTAAAGCACCTCCCTCTGCAGCCTTCTTATTCTTTCCTCCGAGGAACTTTTCCTTGAGGCTGTTCAGAGAATCCTTCATTATCGGATTATTCGTAGCCAACATTACGATGATAAGTACGATCGCGTATGTGAGCATACGATAGTCGTTGAAGCTTCTGAGCGCTTCAGGAAGGATAGTGAGAACCGCAGCAGATATGATAGAGCCGCGGATGTTTCCTATACCGCCGAGAACTACGAATACCAGAATAAGTATCGACGTATTGAAGTCGAATTTCTTAGGAACGATAGTAGAATAATTCATGGCGTATATAGCGCCGGCCATGCCGGCAAGTATAGCTGATATAACGAAAGCCATCAGCTTGTATTTTGTAATATTTATACCTACTGACTCTGCAGCTATGCGGTTATCGCGTATAGCCATTACAGCGCGTCCTGTACGGCTGTTTATGAGATTCAGCGTTACTATAAGTGTAATGATTATAAGCACGAATCCCGTAAAGAACGTTGAAAGCTTGCTGATACCTACAGCTCCCATAGGTCCGTTTACTATTACAGTACCGGCGCTCATCTTCATGGCTTCTACAGACTTCATGCTCATATGAAGTCCGCTTCCGTCAACACCTACATAGAGGTTATTGAGGATATTTTTTATGATCTCGCCGAAAGCGAGCGTTACAATAGCCAGATAGTCGCCCTTCAGACGAAGAACAGGTATACCGATAAGCACGCCTGCTATTGCAGCGCATACGCCTGCTACTATTACTGACAGGATAAGACGGGCTACATCGTTAGTTACTGTATTCTGCAGGCTGATAGCCGCTATTACCCCGGAAAACGCGCCTACGCTCATAAAGCCGGCATGTCCGAGACTCAGCTCGCCGAGTATGCCTACTGTAAGGTTTAAAGATATCGCCATAACGATATACACGCAGATAGGTACGAGCTGACCCTGCAGAGAGTTGGATATAATGCCCTGTGAAACAAGCAGCTGTACCACAAGGTAAGCTATTATTACCATTCCATACGTAATTATATTGCTGCGCGTGGATTTACTTAATTTATTCTTCATGATAAACGATCCACCTTCTTATACTTTTTCTCTGATCTGCTTGCCGAGCATGCCTGCAGGCTTTATCAGCAATACAACGATCAATACAGCGAATACGATAGCGTCTGAAAGCTGCGTAGAAATATAAGCTTTACTGAAAATTTCGATAATACCGAGTAATATACCGCCAAGCATAGCTCCCGGAATAGATCCGATACCTCCGAATACCGCAGCTGTAAATGCCTTTATACCCGGCATGGAACCTGTTGTAGGCATCAGCGTAGGATATGCAGAGCAGAGGAGTACGCCCGCGATAGCAGCCAGACCGCTTCCTATTGCGAATGTTACTGAAATAGTAGTGTTTACATTTATGCCCATGAGCTGAGCAGCGCCCTTATCCTCAGATACGGCTCTCATCGCCTTGCCCATTTTGCCCTTGCCTGTGAACAGTGTAAGAACGACCATGATGATTATGCAGACAAGTACAGTAACGATAGATACAGAGCTTATAGTCAGTTCGCCGCCGAAGAGCTTGAGTGACGGGAACGGAACTACAGACTTAAACATCTTAGGATCCGATTTCCATATGAGCAGAGCAAAGTTCTGCAGGAAATAACTCACGCCTATCGCTGTTATAAGAACAGCGAGAGCAGGCGCAGAACGCAGAGGCTTGTACGCCAGACGTTCGATAACTACACCTAACACAGTACAAACTACTATGGCAAGCGCAACTCCGGCGATCGCCGGCAGATGCAGATAACTCATAGTACAGTAGCATATGTAGGCACCAACCATGATAACGTCACCATGGGCGAAGTTCAGCATCTTGGCGATACCGTAAACCATGGTGTAACCTAACGCGATGATCGCGTAAATGCTTCCCAGACTTATTCCGTTTATGAGATTAGAAAGGAAAACCATGTCGAGCACCTCCCTATACAATTAATAATTGATATTTAAAGTAAATAAAACATTTAAAAAGGGCTGCCCACCTGACAGGCAGCCCTTTTTTATTTGTAATTTTGAATCAATACAAGTCAGTATTTCGTTTATATGACTTAGTTGTCCATACCTGCATAAGCGCCGTTCTGGATAACCATGCCCTTAGGTGGCTTAGATACTTCACCTGTATCTGACCAAGTCATGTTTTCACCTGTCAGACCTGAGTATGTGAAATCAGGTGATGTGAATATTGAAATGAGCTGGTCGCAGATATCTGAAGTGCTCATATCAGCAGTTATACCGCCCTGCTGTATAGCATCATAGATAGCGTATACGCAGTCGTATGCGTCTGCTGCGAACTGGTTAGGAGTATCCTTGTACTGTTCCTTATACTTAGTAACAAAGTTCTGAGTGAGTTCATCTGTAGCATCAGCTGTGAACGGAGTCAGAAGCATGAGACCTTCAGCAAGGCTTGTATCGAAGCCTTCGAGAGTCAGGATACCATCCATACCGTCAACACCGAAGAATGTAGGATCGTAGCCCATCTTGTCAGCCTGTGTAAGGATGAGTGAAGCCGGTGTGTAGTAGATAGGCAGGAATATAAGGTCAGCTCCTGCGTTCTTTGCATCATTTAACTGTACTGAGAAGTCGTTAGCTGTATCATCAGTAAATGTAGTAACACTTACTACGTCAAGTCCGAGCTGCTTTGCTTCAGCAGCAAACTTAGTGTAGATACCTGTTGAGTAAGCATCTGAGTTGTTGTAGATGATAGCGATCTTAGTTGCAAGATTCTTTTCGCTTATGTACTCAGCAGACTTTGTACCCTGGTTAGGGTCTGTGAAGCACATCTGGAATACGTTATCCTTACGTGGGATAGTTACGTTGCCGTCAGCATCAGCCTGACCGCCGATAACATCGTTTGAAGATGCTGAAGGAGTCAGAGTAAAGATGCGGTCAGCATTACTTTCCTGAGAGACTGCAACGCATGGTGTTGTAGTTACAGAACCTACGAGGATCTGCATACCCCAGTCCTTGAGCTTGTTATAAGCATTAACAGATTTCTCTGCGTCATGTTCATCATCCTGGAAGTTCAGCTCGAACTGAATGCCTCCCTTTGCGTTTA
Source organism: Succinivibrio sp. (assembly GCA_963632005.1). GTDB lineage: Bacteria > Bacillota > Clostridia > Peptostreptococcales > Anaerovoracaceae > CAKQOE01. The sequence continues at coordinate 3,350 of CAVGTL010000072.1, read as the reverse complement.
TTTCGTCAACAGCGATCTGAGCGCCGTTCTTTGCAGCGTTACCGTAAATAGCAGCTGCGCCTGTCAGAGGTCCGATGCCTCCGAGCTTGAATGTTTCACCGCTGGCAGCACCGCCGTCAGCTGATCCGCCTGCATTGCCGTTACCTGAACCGCAGGCTGTCATAGATACGAGCATCATTGCTGATACAGCAAGAGCTAATATCTTCTTAGCAGATTTCATAATTTTTCCTCCTGAAATTAAATATTTCCTTCAATATATTTTCTACACAATTTGTTTTTTAATCTGTATTTGAAAATATACATGCTGTATTGTAGCACAGTGTTTTTGTACAAGTCAAGGCATGGTTTACTTTATAACTTGAAAAATAATAGTTTTTTGATAAATGCTGCTCATTTTTGATTTAGAAATTCACGTATTTCTAAAATTTGCCGAAATTTATTTACATACAATCCGCAAATAATCAACAATTCAACCCTCTGTTACTTGTATTTTTCAATGACTATTATCGTCCTGCCTTTGCTGCTCATTCCTTTAACTTCCTTAAATACTGCCTTTCCTTTGCCGCGTATGACGAGCTTATCTCCCTCGGATACCTGCCTTTCCGGCTTTGATGCAGTTACTCCGTTCACAAAAACTATTCCTGCCGACACAGCATCAAGCGCTTTGCCGCGCGAAAGTCCAAATGCTGCAGACAGTACATTGTCAAGCCTGAGCGACGATACGCTTTCTGTCACTTCTGTCCTGTGAAATTCCGGAACTATCAGCTCCGATACAGGTATTTCATCAAACTGCAGTCGCGCCCTGCCCGCCTTGTCCATGTTCATCATTATAAATGAAGCCATTTCCTTCAGGACTATTATGTCTGCGCCGTCTTTTCTGACAAGTATGTCTCCTGTACTTTCGCGTTTTATTCCGAGCCCCATGAGCGAGCCCAGATAATCACGATGCGTCAGTACGGGTGCGCCTTTTTTCAGTGTCACTCGCAGCACTGTAATCGGGTCGTCCTCCGGTTCTGAGCGGAAATACTCCGAAGGCTCAGCGTCTATATACTCCGGCATAAAAACTGCAAGCGCGCGCTCCGCGTCATCATATCCGCCGTAAAATCCGCATCTTGCACTGCCAAGCTCACCCGTCCGCAGCATCTTCTGTGCAAGCGATCTGCCGTGCGGGTCAAGGAAATGGCTCGTCGTTATCATATATCTGTCACTGCACTGCCGCGCCCTGTCCTGCAGCAGCGCCTCAAGCAGTCTGTCTTCTTTTTCAGTCAATTTATAATATCTCCTTAATGTTAATATTTCAATAATTAATGATCTTATCTCGGCCGCCGGGCGGCCCCACACTGCCGCAGGCATTCGGGCATTTCCAGCATTCGTGTGTTATACAGTATACCATACGTTTTCTGCTTTTACTCGCTGCACTATTGCTATATACTTAAAAGATATTTTATTTCAGAGTTATGCCAGGAGGAGGCAAAGTCATGAAAATAGCAATTCTGGGCTGCGGGGCCATAGGCTCTCTCTACGCTGCCCGTCTGGCGCAGGAGCCGTCAAACGAAGTTCTCTGCGTCGTAAAGTCAGAAGCTCACGCTTCACGCATCAACAGTAATGGAATAAATATAATATCAAACAATGAATGTGACAATATCTCAGCATCGCCACGTGCCGTCACCGGCACCGAAAATGAACCGCCTGCAGATATCGTGCTTATCGCAGTAAAAGCATACGCTACAGAAGACGCTGTAAACGGACATGCATCACTTTTCGGTCCTGATACCATAGCGCTTACGCTTCAGAACGGGTACGGGAACCACAATAAGATACTCAGCGCCGTTCCTGCAGAAAGAATAGTCATGGGAACTACCGCCATGGGGGTAAACATAGATTCCGACGGTCATGTAATACTTGCAGGCTCAGGAAAAACAGTTGTCGGCTCGCTTGCACCCGATACCGAAAAAGGCCGCGCTGCACTTGATGCTGTAGATCAGTTGCTCACCGACGCAGGATTTGATACAGAAGAAACAGATGACGCGCAGGATGCGGTACTGCGAAAGCTCCTTATAAACGTAGGCATAAACGCCGTATGCGCTCTTAATAATGTTGAAAACCGCTTTATATGCGAAGACCCTGCGATGCGTTCGCGCGCAGAAACGCTTGTCCTCGAAGCTGTCGAAATACTTAACGGTGCGCTGGACAGGCACTATGACGCAGATGCGATATGGAACAACGTAATTGCAGTCGCAGAGAAAACAGGTCAGAATATATGCTCCATGCTTCAGGACGTCCGCAAAGGCAACACTACCGAGATATCTGCCATAAACAGCGCTGTCGTTGATATCGCTTACGCTGCCGGGCTTCACGCGCCTGAGAACGCCCGCATAACAAGCGAGATCCTTAAATTAAACAAAAAATAAAACAAGGCTGATATGTGCATTATCAAAGCTCGGCGGCTTCGCAGCCGCTCTGTCGGTAAGTAATACATATCAGCCTCTTTTTCTATGCTATGATCCTAAAGACCTTCCTCTGTCAGCACCCCGTCCCAAAGGCAATACCTGCATGAACCCGGGCAGTTCCTCGGATCATGATAAGGGTTATAATAATTAGGACATACATTGTTGCTTTCCTTAGGAAGTCTCTTAAACTGAGCGAATTTCTTTTCAAGAAGAACCTTTTCTTCGTCTGTCAGACTTTCAAGTGTCATATAATTCCTCCCGTTCCATAAAATATCAAATACAATTCAGCCAATCAGATAAATCTCATATCTTATGATTATATGATTTAATATAATAATTAGTCAATACTATAATTTACAAAAGTAATGCTGCAAAAAAGAAAAACGGACCGCAATGTGCAGTCCGTTTTGCCTTTATGTCAAACAACCTAAGAATTTATGAGGACGAAATAAATCGTTACCTGCAATTTTTATCAGTCAAATTTATTGACTGCATTAACGTATTTACCCAGAACCCCAATATTCACAAAGTAATATGAATATCTCTCTTTTTTCTTTACCTGTATCAGCTGACCCTGCTGCAGCTTTTTGAGATGCTGTGATATAGTTGCCTGCGAGTAGTCAAACGCGCCCACTATATCTTTGTTGCATACCAGCTGCCTTGCAGCGTTGCACTTCATGATATATCTGAATATTCTGATACGGACAGGATGTGCCAGCGCATCAGAAACATTTGCAATAAGCAGGACTTCTTCCTCCTGCAGATCATCGCTTTCTTTTCTAAGCCTCATTTCAGTAACCTTCCATAAATCGCCTATTTTCTATTAGCATTGTAGCATCTTCATAAATACAATGCAACAACAAATTATTGACCTGTGAAATCGTATACGAAATTCAGGGC
>CAVGTL010000071.1:0-13281 GCA_963632005.1 Succinivibrio sp. | reverse complement strand
GATAATGATAGTAAGAAACGCTCTGAAAAACCTCGGCTACAAGAGCTACCTGCCTGCGCAGATAGCGAGCGATGTTTCAGAGAAGACGATAATAACGCTTGAAGAGCGTTCAGCGAGCTTCCCGGGCGTAGAGGTAGACAGAGAATACGTGAGAGATTATCCGAACGGCACGACAGCGAGCCATGTCATAGGATATATCGGAAAGATATCTGAATCAGAAAAAGACGATTACGTTAAAAAGGGATATTCTTCCACAGACCTTATAGGTAAGGAGGGTATCGAGAAATATTATGAGTCTGAGCTTAAAGGCACGGCAGGCAAAAAAGAGATACAGGTAAATAATCTCGGTCAGCAGGTAAGTGAGATAAGCTCAGAAGCAGCAGTTCCGGGAAATGACGTTTACCTGACGATAGACCTCGAGCTGCAGAAAACAGCAGAGGAAGCGCTTCAGGAAGCGCTCGACCAGATAAGCATCGGCGGCACGTTCCACAGTAAATACGGAAATTACAATTACAGCACGCGATATCCGAAAGCCAACGTAGGCGCGGCAGTCGCAGTTGATGTAAAGACAGGTGAAGTACTTGCACTTGCAAATAATCCGAGCTACGATCCTAATCTATTTGCCAGAGGGATCTCGACAGAGGACTGGAATGCGCTGCAGGGCGAAAACCCTCGAGATCCGCTGTCGCCGCTGCCGCTTTACAACGTAGCAACGATGGCTTCACTGCAGCCGGGCTCGACATTTAAGCCGGTGACGGCTCTTGCTGGACTTAATGCAGGATTAAATCCAAACACACAGCTTTATGACAACGGCGCGATCATAATGGGCGGAAGGTCGTTCGGCTGCTGGATATGGAACTCACATCACGGTGCGAAGCACGGTTATCTTGATGTAAGGCATGCGCTGGAAGTATCATGCAACTACTTCTTCTATGATGTAGGTTCAGGATATGATTATTATGCGGGGCACAGTCTCGGCATAGGTATGAATATAAGCAAGGTAATGGATTATGCAGAGCAGCTGGGCCTCGGTCAGAAGACAGGCATAGAGCTTGCAGAATCAGCAGCAGGCGTTCCGAGCGAGGAAAAGAAAACTGCGAGCATAAAAAATTCTCTGAAATACATGCTGAAGCTCAACGCTTCAAAGTATTTCAAGCCGGAGCTCGTAGATGACAAGGACAAGCTCGACGAAACGCTCGACACTATAGTCAGCTGGGCTGACGAAAAGCCTAAGCGCGCAGAGCTTTATAACAGATTAAAGAACATGAGCGTTCTTGACGATCAGCTCGATCAGCTCACTGATACTATAAGAAGCGATTACTTCTCAAACGCTAAATGGGGCGTTGGCGATTCATTCAACCTGTCTATCGGTCAGGGTGAAAACGCGTATACTCCTGTACAGATGGCAAGATATGCTGCAGCGCTCGCAAACGACGGCGTGCTTCATAAGCTGACGCTCACAAAGTCGGTAGAGGGTCAGGAAAAGGAAGAAGACCCTGGCGTAGAGGTCAAGAATTCAAATCCTGACGCATACGAAGTAGTAAGAGAAGGCATGCACCTCGTAGCGCAGGGTTCAAGGGGCTCAGGCAGAGGCGTTTTCGGAAGCTTTCCGTACAATGTTGCTGCAAAGACAGGTTCTGCGCAGAAGTCAGGTAAGATAAATCCGCCTGACGAGGTCGAATATATAAAGCAGCATCTTTCGGGCATAGCTCCGGGTCTGACATTCGATCAGGTCGAAACTGAGATGAAGCGTCTCATGCGCGAAGAGCCTGATATATATAAATCAGAAAGTACAGCGGTGCGCCGCGCCGTTATAAATCTTTCAGGCGTATCTACAGAGAGGATAGACGCGTACAAGAGCGACTACGATGCATTTGCATGGTTCATAGCATACGCTCCGATAGAAGACCCGCAGATAGCTGTCGCAGTCCTTATATACCAGGGCGGCTCAGGCGGTTACGCAGGTCCTGTAGCGCGTGAGATAATAGGAAAATATATGGAGCTTCAGGAGGTATACAGCGATTATACTGACGGAGAAACTTCATTTGTTGAATAGAACAGTAAACAGTGTTAAAATAATATTTTGGGAAAGATAAAGATCCGGTAAGGATAAGGAGTTTATGAAAAAATGTGTGAAATAACAGCCGTAACATCGGGAAAGGGCGGCTCCGGCAAGACTATGGTCGCTTCAAATATTGCAGCAATGCTGGCCATGGACGGTCAGCGTGTGCTGCTTATAGATATGAACGCAGGACTGCGAAATCTCGATATATGTCTCGGCATGGAAAATTATGTTATATTTGATCTTGCTGATGTTATAAACGGCGTGTGCGCAATAGGAAAGGCGCTCGTTCGCGATGACAGATTTGACGCGATGTATCTGCTGTCAGCGTCGCAGAACAGCGAAAAGGCAGAAATAAACGGGACGCATATGAAAAAGCTGTGCGGCATGCTCGCGGAAAAGTTCGATCATATAGTGATAGACGTCCCCGGAGGCCTCGGCGCAGAGTGGAAGGCTGCTGTAGCGCCTGCAGACAACGCAGTTATAGTAATGACACAGGAATACGTTTCGGTGAGAGCTGCAGATATGATAGATATGAAGCTGAGCGAGATGGGTGTAGGAAACAGATGCGTGCTCGTAAACCGTGTGACGAGCGAGTGCGCTGAAACAGGCTTCTTCCCGACGATAGCAGAGATATCAGACTCGCTGCGCGCCCGCATAATCGGCGTCATACAGGACGACGTAAACATACATATCGCCATGAATAAGGGCGTGCCTGTAGTCTGTAAGAACGATACGTATATAAAGAAAAATTTTGAAAAGATAGTTGAAAAGATATTTAATTAAAATCGAGTACCAATACAGAAAAAGGCTGCCCCGGGAAAAGGGCGGCCTTTTATATTTCTTCGGAAGCCCAGCCGAGAGATGCATCTACGGCGCGGTGCCAGCAGTTAAGCAGGCGTTCGCGGTCTGCGTCAGTAAATGATCTGTCAGGTGTAAATATACGCTCAGAGCGTCTGAGAGCACGAAGCTCGTCCAGATCTTTCCATACTCCGACCGCGAGGCCGGCAAGGAATGCAGCGCCCATTGCTGTAGTTTCTGTCTGTTCAGGCCTGTTCACATCTATGCAGAGTATGTCTGACTGGAACTGCATCATTATATCGCTCACACTTGCGCCGCCGTCAGCGCGCAGCTCCTTGATCGGGCTTCCGAGGTCGCGCGTCATGGCAGTTACGAGATCGGCCACCTGGTATGCTATGCACTCAAGCACGGCGCGTGCTATATGGCGCTTGTTTGCGCCGCGCGTCAGCCCTGTGATAGTGCCGCGCGCGTACATATCCCAGTAAGGCGCTCCGAGACCTGTAAACGCAGGAACTACGTAAACACCGCCGTTGTCAGGCACCTCTGCCGCCAGTATATCGCACTCGTGCGACGATGATATGAGGCCGAGCTCGTCACGTATCCACTGTATGGTAGAACCGCCGTTAAATACGCTGCCTTCAAGAGCGTATGTCACGCCTGCGCCGTTTCCGAGCGACCATGCCACAGTAGAAACGAGCCCGTGAGAAGAATTCACGCGGTGCGAGCCGGTATTCATAAGCGTAAAGCAGCCTGTTCCGTATGTATTTTTAGCCTCGCCGGTGTCAAAGCACGCCTGACCGAAAAGAGCAGCCTGCTGATCGCCTGCGGAACCGCATACAGGAACGCCGTCAAGTTCAGGTATGCCGCATGCGGCGCCGTCAACATACCCGTATATCTCAGAGTTTGAAACCGGGCACGGAAGCATCTGCACAGGTATGCCGAGCTCATCGCACAGCCGCTCGTCCCAGCAAAGTTCGTCTATATCGAACAGCATAGTGCGCGAAGCGTTTGAGTAGTCAGTAGTATGGACGCGCCCGCCTGTAAGGTTCCATATGATCCACGTATCGACAGTGCCGAAAAGCAGCTCGCCTGCTTCAGCGTCGGCGCGGGCGCCGGGAACATTGTCGAGTATCCATTTTATCTTTGTTGCGGAAAAATACGCGTCTATGAGAAGACCTGTCTTTTCGTGTATGTATCCTTCAAGACCGCGAGCCTTGAGCTCATCGCATATATCAGCGGTGCGTCTGCACTGCCATACTATGGCGTTGTACACAGGCCGGCCGGTGCGTTTGTTCCAGACTATAGTGGTTTCACGCTGGTTAGTTATGCCTATCGCAGCAGTACGGCTGCCGTACTCGGCAGATACATCTTTAAGCGCCTGCAGCTGCGTACGCAGTATCTCGCTGGGATCATGCTCGACCCAGCCCGGCTGCGGATATATCTGTTCAAACGGATACTGCGCCTTGGCCTTGATGACAGCAGAGCTGTCGAAAACTATCGCGCGCGAGCTTGTAGTGCCCTGATCGAGCGCTATTACGTATTTCTGGTTTGATATTGGATCTGGTGTTGCCATATGTCTGACCTTTCTGAAAAAAATCCGACCGGGATGAGCCGGCCGGGTGATATTTTTAAAGTGAATATTTAGAAATTTATGACCTTCGAACGCTGGCCGACGTTGATTATCAGGCCGAGCGATATCATATTTGCCATTACCGAAGTACCGCCGCAGCTCAGGAACGGCAGCGTGATGCCGGTAACAGGCATTATGCCGATAGTCATTCCGATATTCTCAAATATCTGGAAAAAGAACATTGCACCGAAGCCTGCGGCGATAAGCATGCCGTACAGGTCCTTCGCGCGGTCGACAGTTTTTATTATCCTGTAGATAAAAAGCCCGTAAATGCCGATGACGGCCGCTCCGCCTATAAAGCCGAGCTCCTCGCCAATAACGGCGAATATAAAGTCTGATTTCGCAACAGGGATATTTCCCAGAGCCTTCTGCGTCCCCTGGAAGAGCCCTTCGCCCTTAAGCCCACCGGAGCCGATGGCTATCTTTGATCGCCACACCTGCAGGCCGTCTCCCGACAGGTCTGCGTCAGGGTGTATGAACGAGTATATACGCTTTTTCTGATGGTCAGCCAGGAACGGGTAGATGGCAGGCAGACACGCGATCGCAGCCGCCGCGCATTTCATATAAAGCTTGAAATCAACACCAGCAACGAATATCATAACGATCATCATGAACATGAAAACGAGCGCGTTTCCAAGGTCCTCCTTCATGACGAGTATGACGATAGGAGCCGGATACAGGCACGCCTTTACGAGCCCCTTGAACTTCTGAAGGTCGTATCTGTGCTCGTCCAGGTATTTCGCATAGCAGAGCGTAAAAAGTATCTTTACGAACTCGGACGGCTGGACCGTAGTAACGCCGAGGTTTATCCACGCGCGCGAGCCGAAGCTCGTAACGCCGAGAGGCGTGTATACCAGCAGCATCAGCCCGATGCACATTACGTACATTATTTTTGAAATACTCTTGTACTGCTCATAATCTATAAACATAAGTAAAAAAATAAATACAGCACCCAGCGCAAAGCCGATGAACTGCACGATGATGTCCCTGTTTATAACGAACGAGTCCTCATACGCCGTGCTCCCTATCATTGTAATGCTTATGACCGCAAAAACGACCGGCAGGAACGCGAGGATCTTATCCGTATTTTTTAACGATTCTCTAAAGTAATTAATTATTGTCACCCCCTCTGATTCCTTGACAATTCAGCTAAATCATTATAATATAAATAGGATGCGTATATCAACATCTAATTCGTTTTATGCTTATTAATTAAGAAATACGATTTACAATTTAAACATTTTTTAAAGAATTACAGTATGCGTCGCTAAAACGCAGTAATGATAACAAATGCTTCAGCCATAAAGATATGCCTATGTCGGATACACGGCACGAATGTCTGAAGCTCGGCGTCCGTCACCGGACAACGGGCATGCGGGGCATGCGTCAGATGAGAGTTTATTTCGGCGCGATACAGAAAAGATTCGGAGAGAAAAGAAAAAAGAGTAAAGCAAGTAAGTAAAAAAGAGAGAAAAAAGAAAGAAAAAAATCGAACATTTTAATTAACGGAGGTGAATGTCATCAAAACAGTAATTATTGTAGCTATTGCCGTTATTGTGTCCCTTGCAGTGGGCGCGTTGATCGGATATATAATGAGAAAATCAGTAGCCGAGAAAGCTATAGGCTCAGCAGAACAGAGAGCCAGAAATATAATTCTCGACGCTGAGACTCAGGCTGATACCATCAAGAAAGAAATAACGATAGAAGCAAAGGAAGAAGCGCACAGACTGCGCAGTGAGGTAGACAAAGAGGTAAGAGACCGCAGAAACGAGATAAACAGACTCGAGAAGCGCATACTCTCAAAGGAAGAGTCTATCGACAGAAAGCTCGATAATATCGAGAAAAAAGAAGAAAGCATAACGAATAGAGAGCATAAGCTCATCGACAAGGAAAAAGAGCTCGACGGCTTCATCGAAAAGCAGATGAAGGAGCTCGAAAGAGTTTCAGGCTATACAGCTGAGGAAGCAAAGGCTATCCTCCTGCAGAGCCTCGAAAAGGAAGTCCGCCACGACGCTTCTATAATGATAAAGGATATAGAGTCAAAGGCAAAGGACGAGGCCGACAAGAAGGCTAAGGAAATAATAATCGGCGCCATCCAGCGCTGCGCAGCCGACCAGGTAGCTGAATCAACAGTTTCAGTAGTAAACCTTCCAAACGATGAAATGAAGGGAAGGATAATAGGCCGCGAGGGTAGAAACATCAGAGCCATCGAGACAGCAACAGGCGTAGACCTTATCATAGACGATACGCCGGAAGCAGTCATCCTCTCATGCTTCGACCCTGTAAGAAGAGAAATAGCAAGGATATGCCTCGAAAAGCTCATCGTAGACGGACGTATACATCCGGCACGTATCGAGGAAACAGTAGAAAAGGCAACACGCGAAGTCAACAATTCCATCAAGGAAGCCGGCGAACAGGCTACATTCGATGTCGGAATACATAACCTGCATCCTGAGCTTGTCAAGCTGCTCGGCCGTCTCAAATACAGAACGAGCTACGGTCAGAACGTACTCCAGCACTCAGTTGAAGTCGCTCACCTCGCAGGACTTATGGCTTCAGAGCTCGGACTCGACCCTAAGCTCGCAAAGAGAGCAGGTCTGCTTCATGATATCGGTAAGTCTATCGACCATGAAGTCGAAGGAACACACGTTGACATCGGTATCGACCTCCTCAGAAAGTACAAGGAGAGCGAAGCTGTTGTCTGGGGCATGGCAGCTCACCACGGTGACTACGAGCCTCAGAGCCTCGAAGCAGTACTCATCGCTGCAGCAGATGCGCTTTCAGCAGCAAGACCGGGCGCGAGAAGAGAAACTCTGGAGACATACATCAACAGACTCCAGAAGCTCGAAGAGATCGCAAACACAACGCCGGGCGTTGAAAAGTCATACGCTATCCAGGCAGGCCGTGAGATAAGGATCATCGCAAGACCTGAAGAAAAGTCTGACGACGAGCTGCCAATGCTCGCGCGCGAGATCAGCAAGAAGATCGAGAGCGAGCTTCAGTATCCTGGTCAGATAAAGGTAAACGTAATAAGAGAAACACGCGCTATAGAGTACGCGAAATAATAAATAATAAGCAGTAAAAATCGTCTGTAGGGGCGGCCGCAGGCCGCCCCTACGTTCGTATTACAAGGGGGAAAAGAAACACACATGCTCGCATATCTTGATAACAGCGCGACGACGCGCCAGAGCGAGGAAGTAACGCGCGCCATGATCGACGCAGCAGAAAATTCATTCGGGAACCCGTCCTCTTTACACCGTTTAGGTGTAAATTCAGAAAAACTGGTGAAGGCATCCAGAAAAAAGCTTGCAGCCGCAGCGGGAGCAAAAGAGGACGAGATATATTTCACATCAGGCGGCACAGAATCGGATAATACTGCCATACTCGGCGCATACATGATGCTGCGCCGTCAGGGCAATCATATAATTACGACTGAGATAGAGCACCCCGCAGTGCTCGAGTGCTTTAAGCGCCTGAAGCAGCAGGGCGCGGAGGTAACGTATATAGGAGTTGATGAGCGCGGCTTTATAAACATGGACGAGCTCGCATCGGCAATAAACGATGATACGATACTCGTCTCAGTAATGCACGCAAACAACGAATCAGGCGCGATACAGCCGGTAGCCGACATAGGCGCGCTCGTAAAAAAGAAGTCATCAAAGGCAGTATTCCACTGCGACGCCGTTCAGTCATACGGCAAGATACCTGTAAACGCAGACGCATCGCATATAGACCTGCTGAGCGCCAGCGCGCACAAGATACACGGACCTAAGGGAATGGGCCTGCTCTACGTCAGGAAGGATCTCCATCTGCCGCCGTATCTGATAGGCGGCGGTCAGGAGCACGGCATGCGTTCGGGAACTGAGAACGTTCCGGGCATAGCCGGTTTTGGCGCTGCTGCAGGCGCAGCTTTTGAAAATATGTCAGATAATTACAGGAAAGTAACGGAGCTGCGCGACAGACTGCTTACGGGAATTACATCGGAAATAGGCGATATAAAGGTAAACAGCCCGGTAGACGCCGGAAAAGCCTGCATGCCGCACATACTTAACATCAGCTTCCTCGGCACAAGAGGAGAAGTACTGCTTCATATGCTCGAGCAGTCAGACATATACGTTTCGACAGGCTCAGCATGCTCGTCACATAAAAAGGGCGGCAGCCACGTGCTGACGGCTATGGGGCTCACGCCTGACGAGATAGAGGGCGCAGTTCGCTTCAGCCTTTCACCGTACAATACGATAGAGGAAATAGACTATACGATAGACAAACTTAAGAAAGCCGTTGCGAGCAACCGCAGGATGCTTGGGCTTGCGAATAAGAAGGGTTGTAAAAGATAAAGTAAAAAAGCGCGCCGCACGCGCGCAATATAAGTGCGGTGACGCACGCAGGATATAAATTAATTTATACATTATTAAATATTGCAAGGAGAATCCAATTCATGGAAGAAAAGAATACATTTATAGTAAGGTGCGGCGAGGTCGCTCTCAAAGGCATGAACAAGCCGTATTTTGAGCGCGTACTCGTTCAGCGCATCGCAAGGGCGCTCAAAAAGTACGACAGCGCGGAGGTAAAGCGCCAGGAAGGTCTTATATTCGTACACACCCCTTCGGAGTACGACGTTGAAGCAGTCATCACGGACATTTCGAAAGTATTCGGCGTAGCGTCAGTCAGCCACGCCGTAGAAGTAGAGTCTGAGATAGGCGCCATAGAGCAGAAGGCGGGCGAATACATGCTCGACCTGATGAACAAGCGCGACATAAAGACGTTTAAGGTAGAAGTAAAGCGCGCGGACAAGACGTTCCCTATGGAATCTCCTCGCATCGCAAAGGAAGTCGGCGGCGCGGTACTCAAGGCGTGCAAGGTTCTCAAGGTAGACGTGCATAACCCTGACTGCGTACTTTACGTGAACGTCAGAAAAAAGGGTTCATTCATATTTGCCGACAAGATAAAGGGCTTCGGCGGCCTTCCGCTCGGCACGAACGGCAAGGGTCTCATACTACTTTCAGGCGGCATAGACAGTCCTGTAGCAGCATGGATGATGGCAAAGCGCGGCATGATGATCGAGGCCGTTCACTTCCATTCTTATCCGTACACGAGCGAAAGAGCGCGCGACAAGGTGCACGACCTGGCGCGCATCGTAGCAGGCTACTGCGGACGCATAAAAGTCCATTCCATAAATTTACTGGAAATACAGGAAGCTATCGGCGAGCATTGCCCTGAGGACGAAATGACCATCCTTTCAAGACGCTTCATGATGAAGATCGCCGAGAGAGTAGCGCGCCATAACCACTGCGACATGCTCATCACAGGCGAAAATATAGGACAGGTAGCGAGCCAGACAGTACAGGGCCTGGTAGTTACAGACAACGCTGTAGACATCCCTGTCATGAGACCGCTCATCGCGTTCGACAAGGTGGACATCATGGAGATAGCCCAGAAGATCGGAACATTTGAAACCTCCATCCAGCCGTTCGAGGACTGCTGTACGGTATTCCTGCCGAAGCACCCGGTAACAAAGCCAAAGCTGGAAAAAATACTGGAGTCGGAATCAAAGCTCGACGTGGAAGCGCTCATACAGTCAGCGCTCGAAACACGCGACACAGTAGTGATCGACCCGGAATATTAATAATGCAATAAATGGCTGCGCCGCAAAGCCTCCCGCGCGTCACCGCGCATTTTACGCAGCCTTGGCTGCATTGTAAAATGCGACAGCGTAGTCCGCGCAGCGGACGTAGGAAGGCAGCCTTGCTGCCTGTTGCGCCCACAGGCCTCCGGCCGGTATCATGAAATAAATAAAAAAACGGAAAGGGGATAAAAAATGTCAGAAATGGAAAAAGCAGCAGAAACATCTGCAGAAGGATCAAAAGACGAAAAGAAGAAAGCGAATTCAACATGGCAGGACGCAACTCCTGAACTTAAAAAAGAGATCATGGACTTCGCCGAGGGCTATATGAGATTCCTCGACGAAGCAAAAACAGAGAGAGAAGCCGTAAAGACTATAGTCAGCATGGCTGACGCAGCCGGTTTCAAAAATATTGATGCTGCATCCGACCTCAAGCCGGGCGATTGCGTTTACGGCATAAACAAAAACAAGTCTATCTACCTCGCGGTAATAGGCAAGCAGCCGCTCACAGAAGGCTTCAACGCAGTAGGCGCCCACATAGACGCGCCGAGACTCGACCTCAAGCAGAACCCGCTTTATGAGGACAGCGGCCTCGCACTGCTCAAGACTCACTACTACGGCGGAATCAAGAAATACCAGTGGACTACAGTTCCTCTCGCGCTCCACGGAGTAGTAGCGCTCACAGACGGCACAGTAGTAGACGTAAAGATCGGCGAGGACGAAAACGACCCTGTATTCCTCGTAACAGACCTGCTCCCGCACCTCGCAGCAAAGCAGAACGCAAAGAAGCTCGCAGAGGGCGTTCCTGCAGAAAACCTCAACATCCTCATCGGCTCGATGCCTGACGAGGACGCAGACAGCGACCCTGTAAAGACAGCGATACTTGCTATCCTCAAGGAAAAATACGGCATGGAAGAGGAAGATTTCAGAAGCGCCGAGATAGAAGCAGTCCCTGCCGCAAAGGCGCGCTCGCTCGGGATCGACCGCAGCATGGTAGCAGCATACGGCCAGGACGACAGAGTATGCGCTTATCCGTCTTTCATAGCGCTCACAGAAATGGCAAAAGCCGCAGAAGCGCCTGAAAGAACAGCAATCTGCATACTGTCAGATAAGGAAGAAATAGGCAGCGTTGGAAACACAGGAATGGAATCGCACAACTTCGAGCTTTTCCTGATGGATATTCTGGAAAAAACAGGTATCGTTAATCCTTATGCGCTCCAGAGAACATTCTCAGCATCAAGAGCGCTTTCAGCAGACGTTACGGCAGCATTCGACCCGAACTACCCTGAGGTAATGGAAAAGCGCAACGCAGCGTTCATGGGAAAGGGCATCAGCCTCAAGAAATACACAGGTGCGCGCGGCAAATCAGGCGCATCTGACGCAAACGCAGAGTTCGTCGGCTACGTCCGCGGTGTGTTCAAGGAAGCAGGCGTTACATGCCAGTCATCAGAGATGGGTAAGGTAGACGAGGGCGGCGGCGGAACTATCGCCTACATCCTCGCAAACAGAGGCATGGACGTGCTCGACTGCGGAGTGCCTATTCATTCTATGCACTCGCCTTACGAGTCAGCCAGCAAGTACGACATCTACATGGCGTACAAGGGCTATAAGGCATTTCTTGAAAAATAAATGAGGATGACAAATATGGAAGACTTAAAGATAACATGGAGAGGACATTCGTGCTTTGAATTCGCATGTGGCGAGCATACAGCAGTTATCGACCCTTACAAAGATGTACCGGGCTACCCGGAGCTCGCGCTTGAAGCAGGCGAGGTGTACGCGAGCCACGACCACGACGACCACGGATATTTCGGCGCGGTAAGGATAATCGCGCAGCCGGGCAGATCGCCGTTCAAGGTAACTACGGTAGACACGTTCCACGACCCAGAGGGCGGCGCCCTCAGAGGCAGGAATAAAATAACAATAATAGAAGCAGGAGACGTGCGCCTGGCGCACTTCGGAGACCTCGGTCACGAGCTTTCGGACGAGCAGCTTGACGCAGTAAAGGGCGCAGATATCATAATGATACCTGTAGGCGGCTTCTATACTATAGACGGCGTTCAGGCGGCCCGCATCGCAGAAGCGACAGGCGCAAAGCTCATAATACCTATGCATTTCCGCCGCGACGGAAGAGGATATGACGTTATAGACACGCCGGACACGTTCATGAACGCGCTCAGCAGCGATATCATCAGATATAAAGCTGACGGCAATGCTGTAAAGGTAGTCGACCGCCACGCGTATGTGACCGCAGGCGGCGATACAGTCGGTATCGACCTTGACGGCGCAGGACGCGCGGCAGTTTTACTGCGTTTTGTATAAAAGATCGGAGTATAGATGTTAGCAACATTAGAAGCAGACTATATCGGCAAAGTCCTGCTGACCTTCCTTATGTCGATGGTGCCTGTCGTGGAGCTCAGGGGAGGCATCCCTTTCGGAACGGCGCTCGGACTCGACCCTGTCAGCACAGCAGTGGCAGCCATACTTGGAAACCTGCTGCCGGTACCGTTCATAATACTCTTCATACGACACATATTCGACTGGCTGCGCAAGTACGACAGACCGCGCGCGCTCGTTGAGAAATTTGAAAAGAAAGCGCACCTGAAAAGCAAAAATGTAATAAAATACCAGACGTTCGGCCTGTGCCTGTTCGTAGCGCTTCCGCTTCCCGGCACAGGAGCCTGGACAGGAGCGCTCATCGCAGCCATACTGGATATGCGCCTGAAACGCGCCATGCCGTCGATGATCCTCGGCGTGCTCATAGCGGCTACATTAGTAACATGCATCACACGCGGCGTTGTAGCAGCGTTGTTTTAAACATTTGCAACCTGTAACTGTATTATATAGAAGATAGGTGGTAACAAAACCGTTGGAGTTTTGCGGCCGGTAAATACCGGTCAGCAGCTCCGGCGGTTTTTCAGTTTGCAGACAAGGGGCGAGAAAAATTTGAGTTGAACGACATTTTTCGGCATAAAAAAATGTTATATATGTTTAAAATGACAATATATGTCGTTATTAATTATTATAATAAAAATAAATTATTGGACGCATGTGAAAGACTGCGCTGTGCTAAAGCTGCCGGAAACGTTGAATATCAGGCAATCCGGTATGAAAATAAATACATAACACTTGAAATTTTCCGGGGGGGGGGTGTTACAATATCAT
>CAVGTL010000070.1:0-13459 GCA_963632005.1 Succinivibrio sp. | reverse complement strand
AAACTTGTCCGAAGCGGAACGCGCGGATGCGCATCAAATGGTTGAATTTTTACGTCAGTAAAAATTCTTACTCTGCCGCGAGTTGTTTTTGACAAAAACTGCCGTGAACTGAACTGTAAGAAGCATCCCATTCTGTGACTGTGGAGTGTTCCATATGTTTGTCAGCAACAGGGCGTCATGCATTTATTAAAAAGTTATTCTGCGTTTTTCAGGAGTACGAAAATGAAAAAATTATTAACATGCATCGCAGCCGCGCTGATGGCCGCAGCGCTGACTGCCACAACAATATGCGCCGCAGCATCATACAGCAGCTTCCCTGACGCATCAGGTCACTGGGCGTCAAAATACCTGCAGCGCGCAGTAGAGAACGGAACACTTACGGGCAGCCACGGAAAGCTCCAGCCTGACGGAAAGCTGAGCGGAGCCCAGATGACAGCGATAATAACGCGCGACTGCGGGCTGAATATGTGGACAAAGGCATATCCGGGCATAGCATCAAGCGAATGGTATTACAACGCCGCAGGAGCAGCGTACAGCGTAGGCCTGCTGCCGTCAGACGGCAGCGTGTCAATGAAAGGAAATGTAACGCGCGCCCAGGTATTTGAAATACTGGCAGAAGCATACATGGGCCTCGACCCGTATGCTGACTATTCAGATAACAGCGAGCCGTCAGACAGCTCATCTGCCGATCATACAGATGCCGATACCAATACCAATACCGATAGCTCAGGCTCAGATAGTGCATCAATGCCGCCTGAAACATCAGGCCCGATAGCAGGAACAGATGAATCAGGAGCTGAACAGCCTGAAAATTCGAAAACGCCTGAACAGTCTGAATCGACGGATCAGCAGTCAGTCCTTTCAAGATTTTTTGACGCATCATCACTCGCAGGCAGGCAGCGTGCCGCCGCAGAGCTCCTCGTGGAAGCAGGCATAGTAAACGGCGACAACAACGGCAGACTGAACCCTGCAAAAAGTATATCGCGTGCTGAGTTCGTGACTATGCTGTACAGGATAAAGGACAGCGGCAAGGCTCAGACTATAAAATATGACGAAAGCTATTCAGATCTCGCAGGCATAAAGATAACAGTAACAGGCAGCGACGTAAAAGCAGGCGGAACGCTTAAAGCGCAGGCATCAATAAGCGGCATACCTGAAGGCGGTATGACATTCAGCGCTCAGTGGCATTTAGACGGCAAGCCTGCGCCGGGATATTACGCAGCAAATAAAGCATACGCAAACGGAGCACAGTCGAGCCTGACATGGAATCCGACATACACGCTCAACATGCAGCTCTACAAGCGCGTAGGATTTGAGCTAGTCTACAGCAGCGGCGGCAGGACGGCGCACATATATAATGAAAAAACGATAAACATAGCAAATTATCCGCAGACGCACTACATAACATATGCCGACGGAACAGCGCCGACAAAGATATTCGACACGGTCCAGTCGTCGTACAAGGGCAACTACAAATCATCATACAACCCTGACTACCTTGACATAACAAAGCAGAATTTCGTCAACAGCAAGGGATATTCGAGCAATACACAGTACCTCGTCTGGGCGAACCTCGCCACGCAGAAGGTAAACGTTTTCCAGGGAAGCAAGGGAAACTGGAAGCTTATAAAAGTATTCAGATGCGCCAGCGGAGCGCCTTCAACGCCGACACCTCAGGGCGTCACATACGTGACATATAAGCAGACTGCGTGGAAAACAGACAAATACGTCTGCAAGCCTATAGTAAGGTTCTATCCAAACACAGGCTACGCGTTCCATTCGATACTCTACAAGGCTGACGAAAGCGGTATCCTGGACGGCTCGATAGGATTTCCTGTATCGCACGGCTGTCTCAGGATGAAGCCTGCAAGCATTCAGTGGATATACGACAACATCCCGTCAAAAACAACAGTCGTGATCTATTAACAGTATCATATACTTACAGGACGCCTGTTGTTGCCTGCGAAATATCAGGCAGTATATGGGCGTCTTTTTGTATTATTTATGCTTCGACCTTGCAAAAAAGCCTGTCAGTGCTATAATGCAGTTATGCGTTTATGCAGCAAAGTAAAAGTGAAAATAGTATTTTATTAAAGACGTAATATAACGCGGACAAACCGCAGCGAACTGAACTGCGTGCAGTATCCCATTCTGTGACTGTGGAGCGTTCCGTATGTTTGTCCGCAGCAACTGCGTCCTGAGTTTAAAAAATTTATATTGGAATAAAAAGGAAGGAATTATGAGAATAATAGTAGTAGGCCTTGGCCTCATAGGGGGCTCGTTCTGCAAGGCATTAAAAAAATACACAGACCACCACGTAATAGGCGTAGACGCCGATCCAAACACGCTCGACCTTGCCATATCAATGGAAGCAGTAGATGAGGTCATCCCGATGCACCGTCTTGACCTCCTCAGGCGCGGAGACCTGGTAATAGTAGCTATCCCGCCGAGAGACATCGTAAAGTTCATACTTGAAAACAAGGACAACTTCCAGAAGGGCGCAGTAGTCACGGATGTATGCGGCGTAAAAGAATACATAGTGAAGAATGTTTCAGAACCGCTGCGCGAGGTTGGCGTAGAGTTCATAGGCGCGCATCCTATGGCAGGCACGGAGTACGCAGGATTTACATTTGCAAAGGAAAATATGTTTGTAAACGCGAGCTACCTCGTAACTCCGACAGAAAAGACGGACAGAGAAAAGCTCGACAAGCTCAAGCAGCTCGCATATCGTATAGGCTTCAAGACGGTTCTCGAAACTACGCCTGAGGATCACGATAAGAGCATAGCGTACACATCACAGCTCGCGCATGTAGTTTCAAATTCATATATAAGGAGCACGACGCTGCCGAGAGAAAAGGGCTTCAGCGCGGGAAGCTTCCTCGATATGACGCGCGTTGCCAGACTCGACGAAAACATATGGTGCGACCTTTTCCTGTTGAATCGTGAAAATCTTATGGCTGAGGTCGACCAGCTCCTGGAGCATATCGGTGAGCTGCGTGCCTGCATGGAGGCGGAGGACCGCGAGGGTATAAGGCAGCTTCTCAAGAAGGGGCATGAGCTCAAGATACAGAATGTTGCTGAGAAGCGTATATATGTTGAGGACGGCGAGCGCCCGTAAGGGGGCTCGCAACAAAAAACAGAAGCGGCTGTCACTCCCGAAATTATAGGAGCGGCAGCCGTTTCTGCGTATTGCAAGTTTATCTGGAATTTTAAGAAGGTATGCGTTAATCGAATTTTCCTGTTAAGCTTGATTTAATGTTTGTCAGTTTTTTAATTTTCTTATTTTATCTTTAATTATTTTATAGCCTCAAATGCCTTGTCGAGAGCTGCGATAAGGTCGTCAACATTCTCGATACCGATAGAGAGGCGGATAGTATTTGGCTTGATGCCCTGATCAGCGAGCTCCTCAGTGTTGAGCTGTGAGTGAGTAGTTGAAGCAGGGTGGATAACGAGTGACTTTACATCAGCTACGTTTGCAAGGAGTGAGAAGATGTCGAGATGGTCGATGAACTTCTTTGCGTCGTCCTCGCTGCCCTTGATCTCAAATGTGAATATTGAGCCGCCGCCGTTAGGGAAGTACTTCTTGTAGAGCTCGTGGCTCGGCTCAGAAGCGAGTGAAGGGTGGTGAACTGCTTCTACCTGTGGATGATTGCTGAGGTATTCAACGATCCTGAGCGCGTTCTGTACGTGACGTTCAACTCTGAGTGAGAGTGTTTCAAGTCCCTGGAGGAAGATGAAAGCGTGGAACGGAGAAAGTGTAGCGCCTGTATCTCTCAGGAGGATTGCTCTGATGTAAGTTACGAATGCCGCAGGGCCTGCCGCTTCGCTGAATGAAACGCCGTGATAGCTTGGGTTTGGCTCAGAGATCCATGGATACTTGCCTGAAGCTGCCCAGTCGAAGCTGCCGCCGTCGATAACAACGCCGCCTACAGCAGTACCGTGGCCGCCGATGAACTTAGTTGCTGAGTGAACAACGATGTCAGCGCCGTATTCGAACGGTCTTACGAGGTACGGTGTAGCGAATGTAGAGTCTACTACGAGCGGAAGTCCGTGCTTGTGAGCGATGTCTGCGATCTTTTCTATATCAGCAACGTTTGAGTTAGGGTTGCCTAAAGTTTCGATGTATAACGCCTTTGTGTTGTCCTGGATAGCTGCTTCGATAGCTTCAAAATCATCAGGGTCAACGAATGTAGCGCTGATACCGTAAAGCTGGAGCGTATGAGCGAGCAGGTTGTAAGTGCCGCCGTAGATAGTCTTTGAAGCAACGATGTGCTCGCCGCCCTTTGCGAGAGCGAGTATAGTGTAGTTGATCGCAGCAGCGCCTGAAGCGAGGCCGAGAGCCGCAGTACCGCCTTCGAGAGCTGCGATACGCTGTTCAAATATATCCTGAGTAGGGTTTGTAAGTCTGCCGTAGATGTTGCCTGCGTCCTTCAGAGCGAAGCGGTCAGCCGCATGCTGAGAATCGTGGAACACGTATGAAGTTGTAGCGTAGATAGGAACTGCTCTTGAATCTGTAACAGGATCTGCTGATTCCTGACCTACGTGAAGCTGCTTTGTTTCGAATTTCCAGTTTGTATTTGCCATTTTGTTTTACCTCTTTTTCTTTCTTAATGTATAAATAATAATGTACGAATGCGCCTTGCGCTGTCTTTGCGTCTGCCCGGCAGACGTCAGGCCCCTTCGGGCTTTGTTCTTATTGCATCTTTCTGTTTATTTTGTTAGCATCTTTGTCTTTATCAGCGTATCACATTCGTCTGCGGCTCAGGAGCACCGGGAGAAGTACGCTGTGGATATTGTCTGATTTTTTATCTGATGTGTAACCGTTCATCCGGTCCTCCTTTCCAGTCTTTTTAACATATCTAAACGGTATGTTTGTTTCGATGGTCTTATTGTACGGTGTTTCTTCGCTTTTGTCTACTAATCAATAATTATTGTCAGTTATAACCTGAAGTTATAACCGAGCAGAGGGGGGCGCGCCCGCGCGCACATATTACTGTTGTAAGTCAGCGTTAAAATTGTTATTGTAGATGAGGAAGTAAGTATAAAAGTCAGCAAAGCTAGTATGGGATAGTGATTGCTGACATTAGCGAAAAATAAAAGTCAGCAAAGTTGTATATGAGAAAAACTGCTGACAGCACTGGCTGAGAAAAGTCAGCAAAGGAAGTATGAGATAATATTGCTGACAAAGTTGAAAATGGAAAGTCAGCAAAGCTAGTGTGGGATAGTGATTGCTGACATTAGCGAAAAGTAAAAGTCAGCAAAGTTGTATATGAGAAAAACTGCTGACAGCACTGGCTGAGAAAAGTCAGCAAAGGAAGTATGAGATAATATTGCTGACAAAGTTGAAAATGGAAAGTCAGCAAAGTCGTATACGAGAAAAACTGCTGACAACGCTGGCTGAGAAAAGTCAGCAATAAGGTAATATTAAAAAGAAGGTGACACAGATAATGGAACATGAATATATAAAGCCGATGGATATAGAGCGGCGCAGCATGGAGATAATAGAATCGGAGTTGCAGACAGAGCTGCTGCCGGACCGCGCGCCGATAGTAAAGCGCGTCATACACACGACGGCTGATTTTGATTACGAAAAGAACCTGCAGTTTTCGGAAACGGCAGTACAGGCTGCACTTGCTGCCCTGCGCGCCGGCGCTACCATAGTATGCGATACGAATATGGCGCGCAGCGGCATAAACAAAGCCGCGCTCGAGCGCCACAACAGCCGCGCAGTATGCTTCATGGCCGACCCTGACGTAGCAGACGAAGCAAAAAAGCGCGGCGTAACAAGAGCTACGATCAGCATGGAAAAAGCCGCATCGCTCGACGGTCCGGTAATATTTGCGATAGGAAACGCCCCGACAGCGCTCATAAAGCTCAGATCGCTGATAGACGATGCAGTCATCAAGCCGGCGCTCATAATAGGTGTACCGGTAGGCTTCGTAAATGTCGTAGAGTCAAAAGAGCTGATAAAGCAGTCAGGCGTTCCGTACATAGTAGCCGATGGCCGAAAGGGCGGCAGCACAGTAGCCGCCGCCATCTGCAACGCGCTTCTGTACATGCTCGACAGCGAGGACGGTCTGAAGAGGTAGTCAGCAGTCTGCAGGCGTCTGCCGGATGCAGAACGTAAGAGATAACAGACCGTTGCTGAAAAATTTCGAGAAATAATTTGCTTAATATTAGTTGCTTAACGACAGCAAACTAAAGTATAAATAAAAATATCTATCTAAAATATCTAAAACCTGCAAGTTGATGTTTCGCATTCCGTATGCTAAAATAAAAGATAACTATTTTCGATAATAATTATTATGTACGACAATCATTTTAGATTAAATTAAAGGGTTCCATAACGTAAACATTTTCGGAGGTTTATTATATAATGATAGATAAATTCGGACGTGAGATAAACTACCTGCGCATCTCGATAACGGACAGGTGCAATCTCAGGTGCAGATACTGCATGCCTGAGGCAGGTATCACCAATCTCATACCACACAGCGAGATACTGTCGTTTGAGGAAATAGTCCGTCTAGCCAAAGCAGCCGCAAAGCTCGGCATAAAGAAAATACGCCTGACCGGCGGCGAACCGCTTGTAAGACACGGTGTAACAGACCTTATCTCAAAAATAAACGCAATAGACGGCATAGAAGAGATCGTCATTACGACAAACGGCATACGTCTCGCCGAGATGGCTGACGACCTCAAAAAAGCCGGCCTTAAGCGCGTAAACATCAGCCTCGATACGCTCGACCCGAAAAAATTCGCCGAGATAACAAGAGGCGGCGACCTTTCAAAAGTCCTCGAAGGCATAGAGGCAGCAAAGCGTGTCGGCCTCACGCCGATAAAGATAAACACGGTAGCACTCGGCGGCTTCAACGATGACGAGTTCGGCGACTTTATAGAGCTCACGCGCGACCACGACATATCAGTCCGCTTCATCGAGCTCATGCCGATAGGACACGCCGATGTCGGCGAGGGTTACGGTTTCATATCAAATCAGGAGATCCTTGACAGATTCCCTGAGCTCGTACCGGAGCCAAAGAAAAAATTCTCCGTAGCAAACGAGTACAGGCTTCCCGGAGCAGTCGGAACAGTAGGCCTCATAAGCGCGCTCAGCAACCATTTCTGCGCCGAGTGCAACAAGATCAGGCTGACATCAGACGGCAAGATAAAGCCGTGCCTGCACTCAAACGAAGAGATCCCGATGAAGCCCGTCCTCATGAACGGCACAGATGAAGAAGTCCTCGCAGCTCTCGCAGAATCAATAGGACACAAAGTAGAGCATCACATGCTCAATGAAGGTGCCGCCCCGATAGAACGCGACATGAACAAAATAGGCGGCTGATATCAAAACAATAAAAGGAGTTGATAAAAATGGAAGAAAAACTCACACATATAGACGAAAACGGCAGACCACGCATGGTAAACGTAGGTGAAAAAGCAGACACACACCGCATAGCAGTAGCAAAAGGCAGCATATACATGCAGCCTGCAACGCTCGCAAGGATAAAAGAGGGCAGCATCGCAAAAGGCGACGTACTCTCAGTAGCGCAGACAGCAGGCATCATGGCCGCAAAAAACACTGCCTCAAACATTCCGATGTGCCACAACATATTTATCACAGGCGTAGACATGGACTTTGAGATAGACGAAGAAAACTCAGCCATCCACATCGAAGCCTCAGCAAGCACCATCGGCAAGACAGGCATAGAAATGGAATCGCTCAACGCAGTAGCCATAGCAGCCCTGACGATATATGACATGTGCAAAGCCATAGACCGCGGTATGCGCATCACAGACATACGCCTCGTAAAGAAGGACGGCGGCAAGAGCGGCCTTTTCGTAGCGGAATAGCCTGAGCCGACAGAAATAATTTAAATCAATATTTAAGCAATAAAAAAGGGATGCAGCTGAATAAGCCGACATCCCTTTCATATTTGCCCCGGTAGCTCATCGTAAGATACAGGTCAAATATATGATATGTTATGCAATGTATGAATATGAATATTTAGCTATCTATGAAGCAGATGAGATATTTTTTCTGTGCTCAACGTAGCCGCGTATTATGTAGTAGATAACAAATAATACAAAGACAACGCCCATAAACTTGTAGTTGAACGTAGCCGAGCTGTCGTTGAATACCCTGTTTATAAGAGCCATCAGGAACGATGATGCAAACATACCGATATAATATCCGCCGTTTACGAGTGAGAGATTTGCGTCTGTATTTTCAACAGGTGATATGCGTATCGCCTCCGCGTTGATATATGGGAAATATATACCGTACCCCATACCGAATATAAATGCGCTGGCGCATGCACATGTAAATGAAGGGAACATTACAGGTATTATTACGCCCAATGCCATAAAAATGAACGATATTACAGGTGTTATGGACTTTAATTTCCGGAATATCGTAGAAAAAGCAAAGCCTATTATAAGACTTCCTATAGTCATGACAGAAACAGTCGTTCCTGCTTCACCTGAGCTGCCGAGCCCGTTTTCCACAGTGAACGCTGCAACGCTCGTCATAAACATAGTCGATACGACAGCAAAGAGAAATGCCATTACAGACACGCTGAAAGCGCCTGCCGTAAACGAAGAGCTGATGCTTTCATTGTTTTTATCCTTTGCCATATCCTTATCGGAAGGAATAGTTAATACTTGAAGTATTAACAGCACAGCACCAAATGCATAAAGCAGGTTAGCAAGCTTCCATGATATCTCGCCGATATAACCGGCTGATATGCCGAGACATGTACCCCAAAGTGCAGTTGCTACTGCGTTAGCACCAAGGATGCGGCTGCTTTTTTCTTCTTCAGGGAAAAGCTCCGGTATAAGTGTCATAGTAACGGTTATTGCGAAGCCTGCGCCGATACCCTCAACAGCTCTGCATACGAGTATCAGGACAAACGATGGCGCGATGCTTGAAAGTACTCCGCCTGCCGTGAAAAGACACGTACCTGCGAGCAGCAGCTTCTTTTTGCCGGTCTTTGACGCAGCCTTACTTGTAAAAAATGCTGCGCAGCCAAGAAAGGCCGCAGAAAGCGTGACTATCATCGTGACGGTCGAGTAGCTTAATTCAGGAAATGTATCGGAAAGCCAGCCGAGGTTCGGCTGAAGTATCATAGGATCTGCCTGGCAGATGAATGAAGCTGTGATGACAAGTGTAAACTGTAATAAAAGCGCATTTTTCTTTTTCATATATCTCACCCGTGTAATATTCTATATCATATTTTGCATATTAGTTAGTCTGTAAAGTCAGTATCCTGCAAAAATTTTGCGGGGCGCTTTAGAGCTCTCCCCATGTACCAGGACGGAATACAGGTCTTTCTGTGAGGTCGGCGAGTGTTACGATGCCCGGTCTTGCGTTTATGACCTGAGGTATTCTGTTTATGGTAGTAGCGGAAGTAGTGATCTCACCGGCGATATCATTCAGTTCCACCTTGAGGTCAGGCTCGCCCTTGACAGTCCATGTAGTTCCCGGCTTTTCATCGTCGATGAGGACTTTTATGGCAGTAGTGTCAGATAAAGTAATGCCCTCTGCAGTTTCGAGCTTTATAGTAAAGAGTGAGCCGAGCATGGTTCCTGCCTTGATGACCATGTCCCACTGAGGCATTTCGATGTCTCTGT
Organism: Succinivibrio sp.; assembly: GCA_963632005.1. Lineage (GTDB taxonomy): Bacteria > Bacillota > Clostridia > Peptostreptococcales > Anaerovoracaceae > CAKQOE01. The sequence continues at coordinate 3,829 of CAVGTL010000070.1, read as the reverse complement.
CGCATACGCATGGTTCTGTAGTTATCTTTTCATCTGTTACAGTCAGACCGAGTATCTCAGCGTTCTTCATGAGTGACATGTAAGGGCCTGAGCATGATTCTTCCATGGAAAGGTCTACGCCTGACATTTCTTCCATGTACTTTGCAGGATCCCAGCCAACTCTGAAATCACGCGCTACGCCGAGTCCCATTCCGTTGAGAGGAAGCGTCTGTGAGAAATCAAGAGCTTCTATTTTCTTGCATGTTCCGGCGATGTCGATGCCTATGCCTGACCACCATACATCATTTATTCCTGAAGAGAAGAGTGAAACGCCGTTATCCTTGAATGCCTTGTCTATCTCGTCGTAGGCCTCGCCTACAGCAGGATTGCGGTGGAACACATCCATGATGGTAGTTACTACGTTCATCTTGTTTTCGGCGCAGAGTATCATGTCGCCCTTGATATTGTCCATGCCGGGGTCTGATGCGAAAAATGCGAGATTTGGCTGTTCTCTCTTAATTACTGTGGCGAGGTCGCCTTCTATAGCTACGCCGATAGGCTCGTAGCCTGATACTTCGGCAACATCCTTGCCGATAAGAGCTTCATTGATGTCTACGGCGCCGACTATCTTAACACCGTGGTCTATGAGTGTCTGTACGCCGATCTTTCCCATTTCGCCGATTCCGACAGCTACGACTTTAAGTTCGTTTGCGTTCATTTTCAGATTCCTCCTTTTAGTTTAAAAGTTATATTTTGATTTTGTTTTTGATTTTTTATGTATGCAGATATGCGCCCGGAGTGCTTAAGGAGCGCATATCCGCCTGCTCAGGCGGTGACGCCTGCAGTTTTGGGAGAAATTTATTGTATTATTAACGTTATTTCTGCTTTACTACTTCGCCCTTCTTGAATATCGCTGTTACAAGGTGGAATATTGCAAGTATTACGAGGCATACGAACAGGAATTTGAATGCAAATACCGTGCTGTCGTTTCCTGATACCATTGCAACGCCCTGTACTGCGAACGAAGCGACGAACATGCCGAGGTAGTATATGCCGTTGCAGAGAGACATGTTTGCGTCCATCGACCTTTCATCTGAAATGATCGATACCTTGGCGAGGAAGTATGAGAAGTATGAATTGTAACCCATGCCGTAGATGAATGCTGCAACACACGCCATTACAAGGCCTGTAGACTTAAGCGTCAGGAATATGCCCACAGCCATGAGTACGTAGAGCACGCCCGGAGTGTAGCCCTTAAGCTTTCCGAATATCTTTGCAAAGGCGAAGCCTATGAGCATAGAGCCGATAGTATCGAATGTAGTTACAGTACCTGCAGCAGCTGAGTTGCCGATGCCGAGCTCTGTTACGACGCCTGAGATGCAGGCAAAGAAGAATGTAGTTATAGTGCCGTAAATAAATACATCTATAGCGTGGATAACGCCGCTCTTTGAGATATGTGACGCAGGCATGTTTTCTTCTGAGCCCTTCATATCGCTGTCTGAAGGTATGAACTTAAGCTGGAGCGCAAAGATAACAAGTCCGAGTATGTAATATGCGAAAGGCAGCTTCCATGTTATAAGTGCGAGATAACCTGATGTGAAGCCGATTATCATTGCAAATATCGAAGTCATTACACCGTTGAGGCCCATGAGCTTGTCTACCTCGTTCTGATCTTCAAAGAGCGAAGGGATGAGCATCATTGAGATAGTGAGTACGAGACCTGCGCCGAGACCTTCGATGAGTCTTGTGAATATGATGTAATAAATATTTGTAATAAGTACGCCGGCACAGCCTCCGACAGTGAAGAGGAGTGAGCCTATGAGAAGGAGCTTCTTTTTTCCTATTTTTGTAAGTGCGCCTGAAACGATGGAGATAACAGCGAGCGCGAGCGCTGATACTGTCATTATCATGCTGCATACAGCATATCCGTATGACGGGAATATTTCAGAAGAAAGAAGGTCGATAATAGGCTGCAGCGTCATGGAGTCAGCGGCGCACATGAATGCCGAGAGCAGCAGGACGAAGCCTGTCATTTTTGGATTTTTTAATTTCTGATTCATTTTGATCCTCCGTAGGTCATTGGAACAGTAAACAAATTATTTTACATAATCACAGAGCGGATGTGCCTTGAAGAACGGTGCAGGCATCTCGCTTGCAGATATTACTCCCGCCGGAGCGTTTATGACGTCAGGTATACGGTTTATTATGTTAGAGCCTGTAGTTATTTCTCCCTGCATGTGCTCTGTGATGACATTTATAGTAGGAGTTCCTGTTATCTCCCATTTGTTCAGGTCCGTATCGCCCTCTTCGCTCATCTTTGATACGAATTCACATACGAGGTCGATGCCTTCTTCTGTAGTCACGCGGCTCTCGACGTAGTTGCCGAGCAGCTGACCTGCCGTTATGCTGCGGTCTATAGTCTCAAAATGACGGTCGATCTTTGATATGAGCGGCTTCATTTCACTTGATTCGCCTGTAGGGTGGAGCTCGAGCTTGTGAGCTATCTCATAAAGTGCGATAAGAAAATCGTTTACAGGCAGCTCGCCTGACTCGTTCGCCTTGTTGAATGCATCGAGATCCCAGCCGACATAGCATTCATCTGCAACGCCAGGACCGAAGTAATCTATGAGAGCTACGTTAGTTCCCTTTATTTCTTTTATATCGAGATTGCAGCCGCTAAGCGCTACAGGAAGCGCAGTCCAGAATACATCCTGTATGCCTGAAGCGAAGAATGTTGCGCCGTTTGCCTTTGCAAGCTCGTCGAGCTCCGCAAAAAGCTCAGGAAAATGAGTCTTCATAACGTAGCAGTCAGCTAAAGACGTTAAAACATTTATACCGTTAGAGAGACAGAGACGTATCTGCTCCAGTGAATTTTCTGTAGGCGCAGTTGCGGTGTTTATAGCGATATCGATCTTATTTTCCTTAATAAAATCAGGCAGCGCGTCGATATGCTGTATCATGACTCCTGCAGGTTCATTCGCTGCGAGCTCGCCCGCGTCCTTTCCGATGAGGCTGTCCATTACGTCAAATACTCCGATGTAATCAACACCCTTATGCATGCTTTCTTTAATGATGCCGCTTCCGACCATGCCGAAACCGATCAGAACAGCCTTGATGTTATTGCTCATAAAGTTCCTCCTTGATGAATTGATACTGAATTTAAAATTAGAGTAAAACCGAATTAGGTTGTAACTTAATTTAAAAACAATGTTATTATGGCACAAGATAATACGTTTGGCAATATTAATATTTTTGAATAACGGCGGCCCGCCGCCCCACAAACCGCTGAAAAGAATATATAAGGGAGTACAAATATGAACAAATGAAATTTATTCTTGAAATTAGGTCGTACATGGTTTATGGTAAGAACAACTGATATTTGCAGAAAGGGCAGGTATGTAATGGGTAAATACAGCAACGGAGTAGAAACGAAAAACAGGATACTCGACATATGCAGAGAATTTTTTTATGAAAAGGGATATGAGAGTACAACGTTTAAGGACATAAGCAATGCGCTCGACATAAACCAGAGCGCGATACATTATCATTTCAAGTCAAAAGAAAATATCATGCGCATGATATATGAGGACACTATAAGGAAAAACAATGAGCTCGTAGAGTTTTACAGCGACAGATCGACGTGCGGTCTGGCGAAGATGTTTTTTGATATCGAGATATACATGTACAAGATATGGAATGACGAGAAATACAGGAATTTCTATATAAATGCAACAAAAGGCTGGGACCAGAATGAGTTCATGGATGCCGGATCAAAATTTATATACAGATCAGATGCCGGATCGGATGAAGTTGAAGAAGAAAAGATAGGCGAGGACACGTTCAACCAGAT
>CAVGTL010000069.1:0-13566 GCA_963632005.1 Succinivibrio sp. | reverse complement strand
AAACCATAACACAACAGAAAAACGCGCCGTCCATCCGGACCGCGCGTTTTTTTCGTACCATAAAATTAAAAACACAGGACGCCGATGCATGCGGGCGTCTTTTTGAATTATATAGAAATTACAATAAAGTATACCTATTTACTTTTCCTGCTGGAAGCAACCTCCATATAAACAGAACTGAGCAGCACAAGCCCCGCACCTATCCAGCCAGCAGCTCCCATAGCTTCATTAAGCAGTATAACAGATATAACGCATCCCGAAGCGGGCTCCATGGCAAATATAACGCCCGCGCGGTTAGCCGGGACATACTGCTGACATACCGACTGTAAAAGAAACGCTATCGCGCTGCAAAAGAGCCCGAGGAATATTATAGTCCCAAGGTGCAGCGGCGTTATATGTATATCCTTGAAAGCGCCCGTAAACAGAGCCGCTGCAGACGTCCACAAAGCGACGAACGCCATTAAAAGCGTAGTAAACAGCATCGGGTCGAAATCGCTTACCGTTCCGGAGCCGTTCCCGTCAGCTCGATCAGCCGCCCTGTCATGCGCGCCGCTCGCGCCGTTCGAGTCAACGCCCGCCTCAGCCCCGGCGGCCTTCAAGTCCGAGCTACCGCCGCCGCGAGATATCCTGTCAAGAAATATAATATGCAGCGACCCGGCAACAGAAGCGACCATACAAAGCAGGTCACCAACGTTGAGCGCGAGCCCCGCCATTCCCGGCGTATAGCTCAGCAGCAGCACGCCAGCAAAGCATATGATTATGCTGCGCGCGATTATCCCGTTTATCTTTACTTTAAAAAGTATCCTGTTTATGATAGGCACAAATACGAACGTCAGACACGTAAAAAACGACGCGCGCGCCGATATCGTATACTTTATGCCGACAGTCGAAAAAACGTACATGCTCGTTATGAAAAACGACAGTAAAAACGCCTGCTTGATGACCTTAAGATTTATACGCGCGAGATTCCTGTGAAAAACGATGGCGAGCACAGCCGCAGCCACGAGAAATCGTACAGGAAGTATAAAAAACGTAGGCTGTGCCTCGACTATCTTGGTCGCCGGATAGCTCACGCCCCACAAAAGCGCCGCGAGAAATATACCGGCAGCGCCCAGAAGCTCTTTTTTATTCTTTTGTTCCATAATTTTTCCTCTTTTCTCAATAACACAACAAAATATATTATATATCAAATCTATGCCTGTGAAAATGTTTATGTGCGCGTGAACAGAACGTAAAAATCATAAATATATTAATTGAAACATAAAAATACAGACTTTAAAGCATAATTGTGATAAAATCAAATGAGTATATGAATTTTAATATGGTAAAAGACTGATTTGTTGAATTTTGTATACACTACTCAGTTTCATTTCTTTAAAAAATTGTATTTGTTACTAAGTATCCGTTTTTTTAACTGCGCATATATTTACGGTACGCGCGGAGCGCTGCTCTGCCGGTGACGGCAGCAGGTTTACAGGAGAATTTATTATGTGGCATGTAGAGACTGATTTTTTTGCGTTAGCGGTATTCCTCATTATGCTTATCAAAAACAGAGCGGTAAAGCATTCGAGGAACGATCTTCAGGGAAACGTTTTCTTTCTTGTACTTATTTTCAGCATTATATCAAATGTTATAGATATTGCTGCGTCCATAGCGATGAACGTGTCGCCCGGATGGTGGGTCTACGAGATACTGATGACGATATACGTCGCCAGCATGCCGCTGCTTGCCGTCGTCTGGGTCTGCTACGCTTACGTGCTGATACACAAGGACTATGAGCAGCACAGGCTCATGCGCAATATCTCTTTTATACTGCTCCCTTACTTTGTATACATAGCTATGGCGCTCTCAAATCCCTTTACAGGACTTTTCTTTAAGCTTTCGTATGATATGCATTACGAGCGCGGCATACTCTTCATGCCGGAGGGCGTGGGCTTCATAATGCTTTACTCGGCGATCGGCCTGATAATGGTGCTGGTCCACAGAAAAAAGATAATCCCGCCTGTCAACGTCGCGCTCCTGATGGCGTTTTTCATAGTTACGGCGTGCTTCATATGGATACAGCTCGCAAACCCGGGCTGGCTCATCATAAACGCGAGCTACGCGATAGTTTACATCTGGTGCGATATCACAGTCGAAGACCAGCGCAGGCATGAGCTTTATAACGAAATAAGCCGCAAAAATGAAGAGCTGGAGGAAGCAGCAGCCAGAGCTGAGTCCGCTGCGCAGGCCAAAACGGAATTCCTGTCGCGCATGAGCCACGACATCCGCACGCCGATGAACGCGATAATCGGGCTTACGCACCTCGCGGAGGACGAAAAGGATATAAATGTAATAAAAGAATATCTTGATAAAATAGACTCGGCGAGCGATTTCCTGCTCGGCCTCATAAACGACATACTCGACATGAGCAAGATAGAGAACGGCGATCTGAAGCTCAGCGAGGACGTATTTACATGCGATGAGTTTGTAAACTCCATAAATACTGTAATAAAGCCGCTCATGGACGCGCGCGACATAAACTTCGTGTTCAGGATGGAAGCGGGCATAGACTGCATAAAAACAGACAGGCTGCGCTACAACCAGATATTTTTTAATCTCCTGTCGAACGCTGCGAAGTTCACTCCGAGGGGCGGCATCGTAGAGTTCATATCAGAAAAGCTGCCTGATAAGGACGGAATGGTCGGCATAAGATTCTTTGTAAGAGATACCGGTATCGGTATGAGCGAGGAATTCCTGCCTCATATATACGACCCGTTCACACAGGAGCCTGCGTCGTCGGAAGGCACCGGTGACAGCGGCGGCCGCTCGAAGGGCACGGGCCTCGGGCTTCCGATAGTAAAGAGCCTCGTGGATGCCATGGGCGGAAATATTTACGTAAAGAGCAAGCTCGGAGAAGGCACGGAGTTCACAGTCGATCTCTACACGCCGCTCGCCGAGCCGCCTGAACAGGAGAGGGCCGATACTGAGCCGCGCGACGACCTCGGCGGCATAAAAGTCATGTTAGTCGAGGATAACGAGATAAATATCTACGTAGCTCAGATCATACTGGAAAGAGTCGGATGCGTCATAACGATAGCGAGAAACGGCCGGGAGGCTGTAGATGCGTTCCTTGACTCCGAACCGGGATATTTCGACGCGATACTCATGGACGTCAGGATGCCTGTAATGAGCGGCATAGACGCGACTAAGGCGATAAGGTCGTCAGACAGACCGGACGCGAAGACCGTACCTGTCATAGCTATGACGGCAGACGCGTTTGAGGAAGAACAGAAAAAGACACTTGAGGCAGGCATGGACCACCATCTGTCAAAGCCGATAGATCCTGATGTGCTGTACAGCGTGCTTGCAAGATACACAGGCGCAGGCGCTGAAGAAAGCGCGACGAAATAAACGAAAAAGCTCGGCAAAAGCAGGATCGACACCGGAAAGGTCAGGTAATACCGGAAATGATATATAAAGGAAGAAAAAGGCCGCAAAAGGCGGCGTATGGAGCGCCGAGGACGCTGAGCGTCTTTCTACTGGTCTTTATGATAATGAATATAATGATTCCGACGGCCGCAATAAGCTGCGCTGCAACAGATACGAATGAGGGCACGGATGCGCCCGGCGCATCAACGGGCGACGCCGACCAGATAACAGTGCGCGTCGCCTTCCCTGAACAGGCAGGCATGAGCTTCATAGGAAGGTTCGGCCATGTAACAGGATATAACTACGATTATCTGGAAAAAATATCAGAATATACAGGCTGGAAAATGGATTACGAGGCGTATCCTGATATGGACGCGAACCAGGCCGTGGGCAACGCCATAAGCGACCTCATGACAGGAAAAGTAGACCTGCTCGGACCTATGCTCAAGAATCCGCAGACAGAAAAGCTGTTTGAATTCCCGGAGCACAGCTACGGTACAGTATACACGACGCTGTGCGCCAGGACGTCGGGAAACCTGCGCGAGTCGAGCCTTGCTGATATAAAGCTGCTGAGAGTCGGACTCTGGGAGAGCGCGGAGACGCGCAACAGCGAGGTAATGAATTACCTCGAAACAGAAAATATTCCGTATGAGATAAAATATTATTCGTCTTCTGAAGCCCAGAAAATAGCGCTGCAGACAGGCGAGATAGATGTAATGTCGAGCGTGTCGCTCTCGCCTGTGGATAACACGCGCATAGTGGCGCAGTTCGCGGCAAGACCGTATTATTTCGCAGCTACAAAAGGTAATACTGAACTTGTGAAAGAACTCGACGCAACCATAGAAAAGATAAACCGCATCCAGCCGAAGCTTCAGGAGGACCTTTACGAAATATATTTCAGAAATTCCGACGATTCATTCGTGCTGACCGCCACGCACAAGCAGGCTATAGACGCTATAGACGAGCTGAACGTGCTCTGCATAGACAGCGACGCGCCGTACGTGTACGAGGATGACGGTCAGCCGAGCGGTGTTCTGATATCGTTTTTAGATGATTTCGCCGACAGAGTCGGCATCAGGATAAACTATACATTCTGCAGCAGCCGCACCGAAGCGGACGAGCTTATACAAAAGAAAAAATACGACATGCTGGCGGGAGTGCCGTTCACGTCGAGGTTTTGCGCCGAAAACGGGTTCATAAAGAGCGAGCCCGTTATAGAATCAGCGCTGGCGTTCGTCGAGTCACCGTATGAAAACGACCGCAAAAATATAGCAATAGTAAAAGGGCTCGAAGAGCTCATAGATACTTCACAGTTTGAAAATGTACTATTGTATGATAACGCTGAACAGTGCATAAAGGCAGTAATGAGCCAAAAAGCAGACCTTGCAGCGGGCGACCGCTCAGTTATGGAGTATTACATTTACGAAACGTACAGCACGCTTGCCACGAGCCTGATAACGGGCGGCACGCAGGACGTGTGCGTTGCGGTGTCAAACGACATGGACCAGTACCTGATGGAAACTCTGAACGACTACATCTACAGCCTTTCAGACCTGGACAAGACGCTCTATCTCAGCAAGGGCAACATCCACAGCAGCTCATCGTCGTTTATGCGCATAGTCAGGATGCACCCGGTACAGTCTACGCTGCTTGTTATACTGCTCACGATGCTCTTTGCCACGGCGATATTCATGATAATGTACGTCAGAAAGATGGACAGCAAGAACCGCGAGCTGCGCGAGGCAAACGAAGTAAAGAATGAATTCCTCACAAGGATGTCTCACGACATACGCACGCCGATGAACGGCATCATAGGGATGCTCGATATAGCAGACAAGTGCGTCGATGACCCTTACGCTGTAAGAAAGTACCATAAAAAAATACAGGGCGCGTCTGAATACCTGTTGTCACTGATAGACGATGTTCTTGAAATGAGCACGCTTTCAACAGACGAGATCGAGATGGACGATGAATCGGTCGATATAAAAGAAACGATAAAAGACTGCTGCGCGGCGCTTGAGCCAAAGGCTGAAAAGAACAAGGTCACGGTAGACCTCGCAGGGCTGGAAGAATTCGACCCGCCGCGCGTTATAGCGGAAGAAAGATATCTCCAAAGAGTCTTTATAAATATCCTGGAAAATGGTATAAAATATAATAAGCAGGGCGGAACAGTCAGCGTCACCGCTGAAGTGACAGAGCTGGGCGCGGACGAGGTCATGTGTACTTTCTGCATAAGCGATACTGGCATCGGCATGAGCGACGAGTTTCAGGCGCACATGTTTGAGCCTTTCGTGCAGGAGCGCTGCGACGCGCGCGGCGAGTACAAAGGCACGGGCCTCGGGCTTTCGATAGTAAAGCGCGTTATAGAGCACATGAACGGAGAGCTTGAGATAACAAGCTCCGACGGAGAAGGTACATCTGTAACATGGCGCCAGAGATTCAAAATAGACGATGAAAGCTTATACGGCAGCGGCACGGTCTCTGATATCAGTCTTAAGGGCATGAAGATACTCGCAGCGGAGGACAATACGCTGAACGCCGAGATACTTCAGCTCATGCTCGAGGGCGAGGGAGCCGAGATCGTTATCGTCGAAAACGGAAAAATGGAAGTAGAAGCGTTTAAGAACTCCGAGCCTGGAACGTTCGACTATATACTTACGGACCTGATGATGCCTGTAATGGACGGCTACGAAGCATGCCGCGAGATACGCGCAATGGCAGGCGAGCGTTCCGACGCAGATATCCCTGTGATCGCGCTTACGGCAAACGCCTTTGCGCGCAATTCAGAGAGATCAGCAGAAGCGGGGATAAGCGCGCATATAACAAAGCCGTTTACGATAGACAAGCTCAAAAGATGTATGAAAAAGGTGAAATAATTTATGGAAAAGAATATAAAAACTGTAAAGCTTCCTGACGGAAGCGAGATGCCGAAGCTCGGACAGGGCACATGGCAGATGGCAGAAGACGACTCAAAAATGGAAAGAGAAATAGCCGGTCTGCGCCACGGCATAGAACGCGGCATCGCCATGATAGACACGGCGGAAATGTACGCAGACGGCAAAGCAGAAAGCCTCGCAGGCGATGCGATAAAAGGCATGGAACGCAGCGAACTCTATATAGTCAGCAAAGTCTACCCGCAGAACGCGAATAAAAAGCACATGTTCAGCAGCCTCGAGCGCAGCCTGAAGCTGCTCGGAACAGACTATCTCGACATGTATCTGATACACTGGAGAGAAGACGCCGACCTCGCAGAAATGGCATGGTGTATGGAAAAGCTGAAAGACGAAGGAAAAATAAAGCGCTGGGGAGTTTCCAATTTTGATGTAGCAGACATGGAAGATCTCTGGAAAGTGCCTGACGGACATCGCTGCGTCATGAACCAGGTATTGTATAATCTGGGAACGCGCGGCATAGAATACGACCTCATACCGTGGCAGCGCGAGCACGGCGTACCGTTCACAGCCTACAGCCCCGTAGGGCAGGCAGGCGCGCTCGTAACGCAGGACGGAGTGTCAAAAGCGCAGATGATGAGCGACAAAAACGTAAACGAAGTAGCGGCGCGCCTCGGCGTGTCAGTAGTCCAGCTTTTACTCGCATTCTCAATGCGCTTCGACGATTTCGCTTCTATACCGAAAGCAGTAGGTTTCGATCATATAGACGAAAACGCAGCCGCGCTCGATATAATTCTCAGCGACGCAGACATAGAACAGCTTTCAGCCTCATTCCCTGCGCCTGTGGATAAAGTTCTTATGGAAAAATATTAATATTTTTTAGAAATCGCAGGACGCCCGATTTTAGGGCGTCTTTTGTGTTAATATTATTGTGATTACTGGATAAAATAATAATATAATAGATGAATGGGTGATAAGTGAACTATGAAAATAATAATATATTTCCTGACAGCTATAGCAGCCACGTCCGCCGGCGGACTTACAGGCATGGGAGGCGGCGTCATCATAAAACCCGTGCTGGATTTGCTCGGCGACTTCCCGCCCGCAACGATAGGCGTAATGTCTTCGGTCACAGTGCTTGTAATGTCGATAGTATCGACATGGAAAAACTTCAGAAACGGCGTGGATATAAAGGTCGCAACTGCAGTAACAGTCGCACTCGGATCGGTGGCCGGAGGCCTCGCAGGCCAGCAGATATTCGCTGTTCTCGCCGCCGCAGCGCGTAGCGACACCGCCGTAGTCAGAACACAGAACACGATACTTTTCGCAGTTATTGTAGTCATACTCATCTACATGAAAAACAAAGAACGCATCCCGTCAAAGCACCTTTCCGGCGCAGCCCCCGTATTCATCTCGGGCTTCGCCCTCGGCGCGCTTTCGTCATTCCTCGGAATAGGCGGCGGCCCGATGAACGTCGCGCTCTTTATCTACCTGTTTTCATACAGCACAAAATCAGCCGCAGCCTGCTCCCTTATAACCATACTCTTCGCCCAGTTCTCAAAACTGACACTCGCCGCCGCAGCAGGCGACTTCGCAGGCGTAGACTGGACGCTCCTCATCCCCATGGCAGTCGGCGCAGTAGCCGGCGGCTTCATAGCAGGCAGCGTCAGCAAACGCGTTACAGACAAGTTTGTTGACAACGCATTTAACATTATACAAGTCATCGTGCTTGGGATATGCGTTGTAAATATTGTATGGGCGTGAGGGATGCTTTCCACCGCGCCGGGCGCGGCTTTTCAGTGATTATTCGGCAAGAAGCCAGTCTATAAGATTTAAGGACTTGATACCGTCATACGAATTTATATAATTGCGATCCATTGACAGCACGATTTTCTCATAGTTGTCAGGTATCATACGCAGAGGGCGAAGCTCACGCTCGCGGGTTTCAGGTGACTGCATGCTTTCTGTTACCTGAATATATATTTTGTCATTAGGCTTTTCTGCTACAAAGTCAACCTCCGTTTCTCCCACTTTTCCGATATATACTCGGTAGTCACGGCGAAGCAGCTCCAGAAATACTATATTTTCGATAATATGGCCGCGGTCGGCATCACGATATCCGAGAAGCATGTTGCGAAAGCCCATATCGATTATATAATTTTTCCCAAGGGTCTTCAGAAGCTGTTTACCCTTTACATCATATCTTCCGACTGGGAAAAATATAAATGCATTGTGAAGCATAGCAATATATTTATCTACCGTTTTTCCCGCAATACCCTTTGTTTTACCTGTTTTGATGTCTCCTTCATTTAAAAGTACATTACCTATACTGTTTGGAGAAGTAATGCTTCCGATGTTTGAGCATAGAAACAGCACTATCTTCTGAAGGAGCGTCTGGTCACTTCCGTTGTTGCGCTGCAAAATATCACGCAGTACGACGGTAGCGTATATACCCTCCAATGCCTGATTGCTTCGTGCTTCATTAAATTTATATTCTCTCAAGATAGGCATTCCTCCGAACTGAAGATATTTTTGAAATTTTTCATCCATCGAAATATCAGGCGCAAATTCATAGAAATCAAGGAATTCCTTAAACGATAGAGGGAGCATTCGTATTTCTACGTATCTACCGGAAAGCAGCGTTGAGAATTCCGTGGACAGCAGATAGGCGTTAGAGCCTGTGATATAGATGTCCACATCAAAATCCAAACGGAACGATTCGATCGCCTTTTCCCAATGCTCTACAGCCTGAAGCTCATCAAAAATAAGGTATGTCTTTCCATTATCTGTGATATGTTCACTGATATAATCGTAAAAGGAAAGATAATCCGTCAAGTCACGATAACGCAGAGATTCCATGTTCATATGGATGATATTGGAGTCAGGTATGCCCTGTTCGGAGAGATAACCGTGAAAAAGATCGAGCAATGATGATTTTCCGCAACGGCGAATACCCGTAACGATCTTTACCAGATCCACATCCTTGTTTTGAATCAGTTGATCCAGATATTGAGGCCTATTAATAAGTTCAGCCATAACGCGCACCTCCTAATTTTCTTGAATCTATTATACCCGAAATTATACGAAAATAAAGAGTTTTGGAATTAGAAGTCAGAAACTTTTGTATAATTTAAAGTTTTTGACTTTGAAATCAATAATTTTAGAATACAAATAAAGCATAAGCATATGAACTTGCATTATTTTTGGGAAAATCGCATCTTTCGACCGAAAGTGACACGATTCGTCCATGTGGAAATGGTAAAATAATACGGGGATAAAATAACCTGAAATCAATTAATAAGTAAATAACCGGCAGGCACCCGGCGCTGTGCAGCCCCGGAAAATTTTGTACGCACAGAAAAAGGAGAATAAGATGTCAGCAATAAAACTCACAAGAGAAGAAGTAAACGATTTCATAAAACAGATACAGGCAGAGGAACTGCCGATAATAGACCGCGCCATTCGCGTAGCAACATACGCCCACAGCGGCGCAGTCCGCAAAGGAACAGCCATACCATACATCCTGCACCCGCTGGAAGCTGCCGCAATAGTCACACAGGTAATAGCTGAGCAGCGCGGCAACGCGCCAGATGCCATGACGCCGTCCGATAACTTCATAATAGCCGCAGCCATATTACACGACACTGTAGAGGATACAGAACTGACATCAGAAGATATAGAAACACTTTTCGGCAACGAAACCGCAGCCCTGGTAGCAGCAGAGACCGAAAACAAACGCGAATCACGCCCCGCAGCAGAAACATGGAAGATACGCAAAACAGAATCCATAAAACACCTCGCAGCAGCTTCAGAAGACGCTAAGCTTGTGGCATTTGGGGATAAGCTTTTAAACCTGCGAGCTATCGCCGCAGATCACAGGCGGCTTGGAGACGCGCTTTGGGAGCGGTTTAATCAGAAAGATCCTGCGGAGCATGGTTGGTATTATGGGGAGATGGGGGATATTTTTGAAAGAAGATTTGGTGGTACACTATGCTTTCAAGAGTATAGTAAGCTATATACATTAGTTTTTTAATTGATATAAGAATATACACATAGTGAGGGGCTGTTTTCAACGAATCAGCCTTTTAATATGTAATAAATCGATCATATGTTACGGAAAATTTAAAAAAGTTGATACGGTAGAAAATTTATATTGCCTAATTATACCGAAAGAGATAAAATATAATTTCAGTTTTAATAAAAATTTGCGAGATATTACAAAAATATTTGTAATATCTCTTTACTTTAGTGCAAGATTTTAGTAATATATAAAAGAACGATCGTTCATAAAAACGGTCGAATAACATGATTAAGGGTGGTAATTATGAAGAAGACCGTTTGTGAACTTTTCGCCGGAGTCGGTGGGTTCAGATTAGGATTGGAAAAGACGGGCGATAACTGGGAAACGACATGGTTTTCACAGTGGGAGCCGAGCAGGAAAGCGCAGTGGGCGCATGATTGTTATGTAAAGCACTGGGGCGATATAGATGAGTATACAGGTATCGATATAGCTGCTGTCAATAAGATGGATATACCGGAGCATACATTACTTGTTGGGGGATTTCCATGCCAGAATTACAGCGTAGCAGCGTCAAAGTCATCTAGGGGTATAGAAGGAGAGAAGGGAGTTCTCTGGTGGCAGATACGTGATACTCTTATTGCTAAGCGCCCGCCATTTGTTCTTTTAGAAAATGTAGACAGATTATTAAAGAGTCCTGCGACGCAGCGTGGCAGAGATTTTGGGATAATGCTCACTTGTCTTGCACAGTTAGGATACAGAGTAGAGTGGCGAGTTATCAACGCCGCTGAATATGGTGCAGCACAGAGACGCAGGCGTATTTTCATATATGCCTATAGAAAAGATACGAATTATGCTTCTGCGATGGAAAGCATAGCTGCTGAAGAAATCATCTCTAAAGAAGGATTTTTTGCAAAGACTTTCCCTATAGAAAGTGCAGGCAGGATAAATTCGATAAAAGTGTCATCATGTGATATATCAGAAATAAACTCAGATATTTTACTGAGTGAGGGATATCCTGACAGCAATGTTGAATTAATAAATATTTCAAACAATTTTAAATTTGCATTTGAAAATACCGGTCTAATGGTAGATGGTGAAATATTTACATGCACGACTTCGCCTATTATAGAAGAATCTCAAAAAATTCGAGATATAGCCGTAAAGGGTGCTGCAGAAAATTATTATATTTCCGATGAGAAGATGGAAAAATGGCAGTATCTTAAAGGAGCTAAGAAGATAAACAGAAAGTCTAAAAATGGACATGAGTATGTATTTTCAGAGGGCGCTATAGAATTTCCTGATTCTTTAGATAAACCGTCAAGGACGATGCTCACATCCGAGGGGTCATTAAATAGAAGTACGCATGTAATAAAAGACCCTGAAACAGAACGTTTAAGACTGATAACTCCTGTAGAAGCAGAAAGATTACAGGGTTTTGATGATGATTGGACAAATACAGGAATGCCTGAGAAATTCAGATATTTTTGTATGGGAAATGCATTAGTCGTTCCTATGGTCACAAGAATGGGTAAGACATTAGGTAAGATAATAGAAGCGGAGGAATGATCCTCCGCTGATTTTTTACCCTATTTTCTGAGTTTAAGTATTTCATCTCTTACATAAGTATTATTTAAGAAAAACGATTGCTTTGTAAATACTTCACCGTTAGGTAACGGTAAAACATCAGCCTTATTTTGTGCATGAGGTCTTATATGGCATACGCGGTCGTCCTTAGCAGCAGGAAGGTTATTGAACGTACGACTGCCATGCTGCTCAGTTTTGATGCCTTCGGATATGACCTGACGGGCTTTGCTCCATACGTTATGAACATTGTTTTCGATATCATCTACAGGCATGTTCCAGAATGCAGCAAAATCTAAATAAATATGCTCGTCCATTCCGGAATTGTCCTTAATCTTCTTGAAGTATTCATATTCCTCATCTTTCTTAAATACGACAAATAAGAATTTTGTTTCCAGTAGATAATTATGGATGTCCGAATCTTCCCAAGTCTCATTTACAAGCTTGATGAAATCAAAGTAAGGGAAGGAAACAGTTTCGCGAAGTGCGTCATTAGGTTCAAGTCGTATGGTTTTAACAACGATACCGGCTTTAACAAACTCTTCAGCTTTATTCGTCTTAACGCCAAGTATCCTAAGGATCAGTGATGATTCAAGGTTTTTTGGACGTTTGTGTTCGTAGTGTAGACCGTATTTTTCTAACAGATCAGATAACTTTGTTCCGGTATTTTGATTTATGGTGTCCATAATGAATTTTTCGAAATTACCTGAGAAAGCTATCTTTTCGTATGTGTCATGCCCCGGAATTATATAGTTATTGAGTATGTAATTCATATATGAAGTTTTGAAGCAGAAGGCACGTTGCTTTGCAGGAATGTCAGAAAAAGGCTGTTGTCTTTGACTTGTTGCTGCTGTAGCGCCTTTGGTGCATGCTCCTAAATAATATGTATCACCCTCAGAAAGTTCATGTGCTTTACCGGCTCTGATCTTATCGACTATGAATTTAAAATCATCCTGGATGATCTTCATATCTTCAGGCGGGATCTGAAATAGCTGAGCGTATTTGATCTGAAGATCTAATTTATTAGTTTCATTTTGATGTATGTAATATATAAGCAGCATGAGTTTGCATTTATTAAATAAATGGCTGTTTTCAAACGATTCATCTACCACAGTCATGTAATCTATGATAGTCAGTACAAGGCGCTCCTTGGCAGAGATAGAGCCATTTTTATTTTCTTTGAGCGGTGTCACCTTTAATTCTACGCCAGCTTCTTTAAAATCAGGACCTGGGTCTGAATTTATAGGGTAGTGGAAAAAATGCTCCTCTAAAAGATGACCTAAGCTACCCTTAGCAGCTTTTGATTCATAATATTCCAAAGTTTGTTCATGTGCAGGGACATCATATGGTATCTGAGCTTTATCATTGGTATGTTCAGAGTCAGCGATGAGAACGTCACGGAAAGAGTGGCCTATAAGGTGTTTAGCATAGGCTTCTATGCTTGCCGGGTCGTATTTATCGTATTCTTGAGTGTAAAGTATATCCAATCAAAATAACCTCTCTTGATTCAGCGTAGCGATAACTGATAATTGTATTATACCCATATTTTGGAGAAAATATAATGCAATTTTAAAAATAGTATGATATATGCAAAAATATTTATAATTTATTATGTTTAAGAGTGATATTTCGTGGTAATATATACATGTAAATGGATTTTAC
>CAVGTL010000068.1:0-13736 GCA_963632005.1 Succinivibrio sp. | reverse complement strand
GAGTGCTCAGCCGGTGACGGCTGCTGATGTTTAAAATGCCGCTCTGATGTATTGCGGGTCAGAGCGGCAGTTTATTTGTATTAGATTTACATAAATTGTTAAATTCACCTAAACAGGTCGCTGTGCGAGCCTGTTCTTGTGAGGTACAGAAAAAGGTCATCTTCGGCTATTTCGTAAATAAGGAGCCAGTCGGGAGTGATATGACACTCGCGGCATCCGGTAAAGTTGCCTGTAAGCGCGTGATCTTTGTTTTTCTCGGGCAGGGGCGAGCCCGATGCGAGTATTTTAATTACATTAGTGATAAGCGTAAGGTCGTAGCCTCTTTTCCGGATGCGCTTCAAGTCTTTTTGAAATCGTGTAGTCGGTTTGATGGTATACATTAGAGAAGGAGCTCCTCCATCATTTTGTCTACGTCAGTGTATGATCTTCCGATGGACGGGTCTTTTTTCATCTGCCGGACTTCATTTATGGCGTCAAGTGTCTCCTGATTTGGCGTATCAAGTCTGACCTCAAAAGGGAAGCCGTTATAGCGGATAGCCTGACGAAGGAATACATTAACGGCGGTCGTCATATCCATGCCGAGCTGGGCGAAAATGCGCTGAGCCTGTTCCTTTACGTCTTTGTCCATGCGAATGTTCATTGTAGATGTTGTTGCAGCCATGGTACGTTCTCCTTTCAGTTTATCCGGTATTTATCTATATATTATAATTATATGAATGAATACATGCAATGTCAATGCAATATACTATATATTATGCGTGTTATGTACGAAAATTATGTAATATATAATATAATAATTGAAAAACTGAATGCGCGTGCGCCGCGCGAGTGCTCAGCCGGTGACGGCTGCTGATGTTTAAAATGCCGCTCTGATGTATTGCAGGTCAGAGCGGCAGTTTTTATGAGTACTTTTATGATTCTTTTTGTATCTGTTCTATGACGCATGTATGCATTTTGTTTGTTTTGTCGTAATTTATGCCGACGAGAAGGATTTTGCCGGTGTACTGATGGAGAGCATCGGTGTAGCGGCGCTCTTTTATCTGCTGCATGGCGGTAGACGCTTTTTCGTTCCATTTCAGCTCGACGACGAGTGCAGGGTAGTCTACGGCGTAGCGCGGCTTTGGTATGAAAACGAAATCGGCGAAGCCTTTACCGGTCGGCAGCTCGCGTACCGGTCTGAAATACCATTTCATAGAGCTCAGGTAAGCCAGCGTCAGAACGCTGCTAAGTGAATTTTCGTCGTTATATTTAATAACTGAAGTATATTCGGAGTGTATTTTTTTTATGCCGGAAGCAACGGCGTCTGCATCAAGGTCGAGCGTGGCTCCCAGAAGCGCGTCTGACTGCATTTCAAATTCATCAAGCTCGTTCCATTTATTATACTTTGTAGCAGATATGAACTCCTGGCGTACCTCTTCATTTGGTATGAAGGCCATCTGTTCTTCCTGATCATATGCGAGATAACCAAGGTGTATGAGCAGTGTGAGGACATCATCCTTGCATTCAAACGTTATCATATCATTTTGGAAAAAATGAGTGTCTACTTCGGTTTTACTGCCAGAAAGCATAGATATTATATCAGTCTTAAGCCCGTCGAAATCCATGTCGATGAACGGTCGGATCGACTCGAACGTACCTGTCTGCGACCAGTAGCTCTGGAAAGTACCGCGGGTCATGACGCTTACGACAGCTTTCGGGTTATAGATGTGCTGTTCGTTCAGCAGATAACCGTCATACCAGCGCTTTACTGCATTGAAATCCCTGTTATATTTCTCACACAGCTGCATGACTTCATCTTCTGTAAATCCAATATACGTAGCGATCTCGCCTGAATCGAGCATCGTATATTCGTCAAAATTGTTGAGAGCAGACTGTGTCTTGAGACGTTTTATAGGAAGTATTCCCGTAAGATATGCAAGTGCGATATATTTTGTGGGTTCAATGCCTTTGAACATACCGCGCAGAAAGTTGATATATTCATCCTGGACAGTCTTGTTGTGAGCCTCGTCGCGGATAAGGACATCCCATTCGTCGATGATGACGACGAATTTATTTCCCGTTTTTTCATTAATGTTGGAAAGCGCGTCAGCAAGGCTGACAACGGAATCGTTTATTATTTCGGGATACGCTTCCTGTAATTCATCCAATACCGCTTTCTGGATGATCGATACTATATTATTTATATCGACACCGGGCTTGATGAACCATTGTACATCAAAATGAATAACATCGTATTTATTAAGATGCTTCTTAAAATCGTCAGCCCGGCTGACCTCAAGCTCGGAAAACATTTCTTCGGAATCGCAGCCCTTACTGTAATAGGCTGTAAGCATATTGGCAGTTATAGATTTTCCGAAGCGGCGCGGGCGGCTGTTGCAGATGAAAGCCTGCATCGTACCTATGAGACCGTTCGTATAATTTATGATACCGCTCTTATCAACATATATTTTAGAGTCAACAGACGCCTGAAATGCACTGTTGTTAGGATTTAAGAATCTTCCCATGGTGATCGTTCCTCCTTTAAGGTCATTATAACATATGAATGGCGTTATTGACACGTCGTAAAGGCGCGCGTGCGCCGCGCGAGTGTTCAGCCGGTGACGGCTGCTGCTGTTTGTAATTCATTGTATTTATTTCTGTACAAAATTTTCAGCTGGATATTGTATTAATTTAAGTGCAATGTTAGAATGTAGTTGTATACGAATATTTCAGAAGAAGATAAGGGGGTGCGTGAATGAAGAATGATGCTATGAAGAAAAACATAGTTATTATTGCGGCTGCAGCGGTCGTAGTGTGCGCGGTCATATTCGGTGTGTTTAAGTTTGTAAATGCGGATGATGCTCCCGGTGACGGCTCGGCTTCAAATACAGGGGAGAGTCTGCGTGACGGCGCGCATATGCTTCTCAATGAAGGGTGGGCTATAGATCTGCCGGGAAGCGAAAGACCTGCGGGAGATCAAAATGCGGTCATGAGAATAAACGGCGTGGATATTTCAAACGGATTTTATCAGTACAAGCTTGGATTGATGGGCTCTGTAGGAGGCGAGGACCCGGAGGCGGCGACGCTCGATCTGCTGAAAAAATATGTCGTCCAGTGGCAGTTCGCTGATGAAAACGGGATATTGCCTGACGAAAAAGAGATCGCTGACGCTGTCAAGGCGAATAGAGAGCCGATAGATGAGGATGAGTCTGCGCATGAT
This sequence comes from Succinivibrio sp., assembly GCA_963632005.1. Classification (GTDB taxonomy): domain Bacteria; phylum Bacillota; class Clostridia; order Peptostreptococcales; family Anaerovoracaceae; genus CAKQOE01. Next base: position 10,537 of record CAVGTL010000068.1, on the reverse strand, counting down.
GCAATGGTGTCGTTCCTGAACGGAGCGGGGCTCACGGAGCATGAATACTGGGATATCATCCAGACTGAGTATGAAGCGCCGTATGCGCTCTTAAATGAAAAGATCGCAGCGTATTGCAGCGAAAACGATGTCAGCGCGCCGGAGTGGGATGATGCTGAAGTGGTATTTAATAAATAAGGGAATGAATAAATAATACTGCTGCCGTCACCGGCAGTTCAGAATGTACTTAAAGCGCCTGCTGGTATAGCTTTTGTGGCTGTGCCGTGCGGGCGTTTTGTGCTCTTTAAGCTGTAGTGCCTGCGTGCAGGCGGAGCGTTAAATTAAATTAATTTAAAGAAATCTTAAGAAATTAAACATTTAAAGTATGGTAGAATGTACTTAAATAAAAACAATATGCTTTTAAGGAAATAGAAGGAGGTATTTATGAGCAGAGGTGTTAAATATCTGGCGGGAGCGTGTCTGGCTGTGGGCGTGCTGCTTGCTGCAGTGGTCGTTGTTAATATGCTTTTCGGAGGACGCGGCGCTGTGAGCAATGCGGCGGTGAACGGTGAAGAGCCTGCCATTATGGACCTGTATGCCATTAACGATGTATATACGAATTCCGGAGACTTTAATACAGACAGCTTTTCAGCGACGAAAGGGAATGGCGATAATCTACAGATAATTTTTAAAAATGAAGGCTCACAGGGCGCAAATGTGAAGCTTTTCAGATACGGTATATTTGGGCTGAACAGGAAAGAAGTGCTTTCGTTTTCAACGGATGCGGGACAGACTTCTTCAATGAAATACAGCGCAGGTAATGCCGACAGAGGAACTTACAAGGTAAGGATCTCATCGCAAAGCGGCAGCAAGGTAGACGGAGCTTTGAAAATTTCGCAGCTATGATATTATGGATAAGTAAATTATGTCAGTAAATATAAAATCAGGAAAAGTAAAAATCATATGCGGCGCCGCATGCATGGTGCTGATCGTATTATTTGCATTAGTGCTGTCGGGCGCGATACATTCAAGGCATGTGGATAATCTTTATTATGAAGATACATTAAATGTCACGGGCCCGTATTCAACTGCGAAGCTTACAGCGGGTCCGGGATGCGGAGGAACTATAAGGGTATGGTTTGATAACAGCAGTGATACAAATGTTGATGTAACTGTTGTAAGATGCGGCTTGCTGAGTGATCATAAGCTTCTTATATTTTCAGTAAAGGGCGGTGAGCAGAGGTGGAAGGAGATCTTTGGCTCAGAAGCGGACAGGCATAAATATAAGATCCTGATCGAGCCGTCGGATGAAACGCTGAAAAACGACGAAGCCGATATATCAGGGCAGCTCAGGGTAAGGCAGATGTAAAAATGAATAAAATATTTGAACGCCCGCCGGTATAGCTTTTGTGGCTGTGCCGTGCGGGCGTTTTTGTTTATTTGTGGACATATTCTAAAATACGGTTTGGAGCGTTACGCGGGTCATAAGCGTGGGAATGAATCAATTGTATTAAAATTAATGCAAAATGTATTGACTTACAGGTTTACTGATGATAAACTCAAGATAAGGTTTATAGTTGATAAACCGATGCAAAAGGAAAATGAAAAAGGAGAATAAAGGAGGAGAGGAATATGGCAGTTATAGAATTAGGCGAGGTTCAGGCTCGTTTTGCTGATATTATATGGGAGCACGAGCCTGTATCATCGGGAGACCTTGTTAAAATATGCAGGGAGCAGCTCAACTGGAAGAAGCCAACGACTTATACGGTGCTCCGCAAGCTCTGTGAGAAAGGGCTTTTCGTGAACAATGACGGCGTAGTAACATCGCTGATCTCGCGCGACGACCTGTACGCGGCAAAGAGCGAGCAGTTTGTAGAGGAAACGTTCCACGGGTCGCTTCCGGCGTTCATAGCGGCGTTCACATCGCATAAAAAGCTGTCGCCGAAGGAAGCAGACGAGATACAGCGCATGATAGACAGATTTAAGGAGGAGGGCTGACAATGTATACGGCTTTTGCGTATGAGGTGATGGCGCGGCTGCTCATGATGGCGTTTTACGGGAGCGTGATGATCGTTGTTGCGGCGATGGCGCGCGTGCTCCTTAAGGGCGCGCCGAGGTGGATATGTTGCGTGATGTGGGCGTTCGTGGCGTTCAGGCTGCTTTGTCCGTTTGATATTCCGTCGGGGTTTTCTTTCTATAATCTTATCGCGGCGAATAATGACGGAACGTTGGTTCAGTATATTCAGAGTGCTGACAGTGCAATATCAGGAACATCTTTAAGCGGGATGAATGCAGGAGCGTTGATGCAGGAGAAGGTGGGGAACGGTCAGACTGGTCAAGATGCAATAAGCGCGGGCGGAGCAGCTTACGGAGAGCAGGCGTCTGGAGGGCGCGCAATGCACGGAGCATTAACAGCGTCGGGAATTCTTTATGAATGTGCGCCTTTCATGACAGCGGTATGGGCTGCCGGAGCGGTATTTATGCTGGGGTATATGATATGGTGCAGCCGGAGGATTCGAAGGGCGGTCGCTGCTTCTGTATTGTCTGATCACGGGTGTGAAATGGATGCGGGACGCATCAAAAAATATTCGTCAAGGAAAATATTTATTTGTGATGATATATCGGGACCATTCGTTATGGGCGTTTTGAGACCTGAGATATACGTGCCTTCGGGTATGAGCGATGAAAAGATGCGGTTTGCTGTGGCTCATGAACGGGAGCATATAATTCACGGAGATAATCTATGGAAGATGCTGGGGTGTATCGTAAGAGCGGTGTACTGGTTCGATCCGCTTGTATGGATCGCGTACAGGCTTTTCAGCCGCGATATAGAGATAGCGTGTGACGAGCGCGTGACAAAGGGGATGGACAGAGAGGAGCGCGCCGGGTACTCGCAGGCTTTGCTGGAGTACGGAATGTCAGGCAGGCGTACGGCGGTCTATGCGCTGGGATTCGGCGGTTCTGCCGGATATGACGTGAAAGAGAGGGTGAACAGGGTGATAAATTATAAAAGACCGGCAAGATGGATAGTTTTCATAGTAGCAGCGGTTTGTATAGCGGCGGCAGCGTGCTTTTTGACGGGCCCTGCGGATCGTGCAGCAGAAGATGAAAACGGAATGATAATAACTCACAGCTTTTCTGAGAGCATTCCTGACGATGTTGTTTTATACGCTGATGGTATGGCTGAAAGCGCTGCAGCGTATTATAAGGAAAGATCAGGAGATGATGTGGTAATGCAGGAAGCTGATATAACAGATATATCGCTCGTTCCGACCGGAACAGCTTCAAATGATTCGTCTATAGAGCTGTATAGCATATCTTTAAATATACGTTTTGATGGAAAGCTTGATGCCGGAAATGATGTCGGGTTGGAAATTGTAAAAGATAATAGTGGCAAAAAATGGATAAGGACGTTGATTGACAGCGCCGCGCCAAAGTATATATTGATGCAGTGCAGTTCAGGCGATACATATAAAAAGTTATGCATATTGAGCGACGCCGATATTAATGAATATGATACTTCTGATATGATCGAAAAATACGGAAATGTGTATACAGCGGCAGCGGCGGAGCTTGGCGCTGCTTATGAAAACGGAGATTTAAAAAAGTCAACTGACAGCGGCAGGAGCGATGACAATAAAGCGCACAGCTACCGCGTTGTGGACGGCGCTGTTGTATCAACAGGGATGAGCTGGAAGCAGGACCCGGGGATGAAGGCGTTTAGAGTATGGGTCTCGAACGAGGATGAAAAACCGATGATCGTAAAAGTTCACAGCGCATTCGGCTACAGCCAAAAAGCGGAAATACCCGCGCATACGGCGGCTGTTGTGGATATAAACAATAACGCGCATGGGCTTGTGACGTATGAGCTTGATTTTGATTCTTCTGATGGAAAGACAAGCGGATATGTTGTAGTGGAAACATTTGACAACAAGATCGCTGAAGATATGTAGCTGAACGCAGAAGGAGGTGGCTTTAATGTACGCAGATATGGCGTATCAGGTGTTTGTGCGGCTGCTTATGATGGCGTTTTACGGGAGCGTGATGATAGTTGTAGTGGCGATGGCGCGCGTGCTCCTTAAGGGCGCGCCGAGGTGGATATGCTGCGTGATGTGGGCGTTCGTGGCGTTCCGGCTGATGTGCCCGCTTGATCTGCCTTTCGGGTTTTCTGTTTACAACATTGCGGAGCATACGGCAGCGGGAAGCTTTATTGAAACGATATCAGGAACATACAGCGATGCTCCGGCGAATATAATAAATGAATCGTCAGAGAAAGACGGCATCGGCCCGGCCGATGAAAAGGATTCGAATATAAAGGCTGTGCAAAACATTGAAGATACCCGGAAAACAGCGGAAACTGCAAACGGTGCTGCAAATGCAGATACAGCAGATACACTGCATAAAGTCGGTAACCTGGCGTCATCTGCATATTATGCAGAAGCATCGGATAAGCAGCAGAATAATGAAAATGTGATATATAATAATATTAAGTATTTTATTGCTGTATGGGCTGTCGGAATGCTTGCGATGTTTGGATACATGGCATATATCAGCCGGAGGCTGCGCAGGACGCTGGCGGCTTCTGTAGCAGTTGATGATGTATATATAAATGAATTAACGGGCGATGCGGGAGCATCGCTGTGGGCGCGCCGGGCGCGCGGACGGCTTGAAGTATTTATTTGTGACGATATTGCTTCGCCGTTTATTGCGGGCGTGGTAAAGCCTCGTATATACCTGCCGTCAGGCATGGACGCGGAAACGGCGGCGTGCGTTATGGCGCATGAGGCTGCGCATATCAAAAGAGGGGATAATATATGGAAGGCGCTCGGCTGCGCGCTGAGAGCGGTGTACTGGTTCGACCCGCTAGTATGGTTGGCTTATGAGCTTTTAAGCCGTGATGTTGAGATAGCGTGCGACGAGCGTGTTGTAAGGGATATGGACAGAGAAGGAAGGGCGAGGTATTCTCAGGCGCTTCTTGCGTGCAGTATGCCGCGGCGGCGAATGGCTGTTTGTCTGACTGCATTTGGCGAGTCGGCAGTTAAGGAAAGGGTGATCAGGGTGATGAACTACAAAAGACCGGCTTTGTGGGCTGTTGTTTGCGCGTTTGCCGTGTGCGCTGCGCTAACGCTGTTTTTTATGACAGGTCCGGCGGAGACACCAAGTAAGAGCACCGGAGGCGCGGGGAGCGGAGATATTATCAATGCTGCAGTCGATCCGGATGTCAGGGCGCTTGCTGAAAAAGCAAATTCATCCGTTCAGCTTACGGAAGAGCAGGTCGTAGCTGTGTTGGAAGCAAATGGATTTATATTGGAAAAAACGGAAAAGCCTGACTTTTTAAAGGGAAACGGAACTGTTATAATAAACGGCTACGAGAAGGAATACGACAGAGCACCGATATGTTACAGCGTAAAATATCCGGGCCTTGAGGAAAGGATCATGCTGCTTTATGTTTATGATGCGTATTATAAAGCGCGCGATATAGATGTTCGATGGTATACAGATGAAAAAACATTTACGACTGCGCCGATATCAGGGAAAAATATCGCTCTTGAGCTTGCATATCCCGAGGGCGTAGGCAATTACGTGAATGATGGCGCAAATGATGGCGATGACAGCAGCAAGGGCATGTACCGCAGGATATTTGAAGCTCTTTGCATGGACGCTTTTAACGGCAGCATGGCTTCTTACAGCGGAGAGAGTGAAAACTGGATGGGAAGTATGGAGCTTTACAGCTATGAGACGACCGACGGAGCTTATGTGTACGGCAGCAGTCTCGGGGCGCTAAAGGGTAATTACAGGAACGGCGATATACAAAACAGCCGGGTCAATGAATACAGTGTAGAGCCGGTCGGCATGAAGCGCGTATTTGAGCGGAAAAACGGAAAGGCTAAGCCTGAATTTAAATCATATGAAGACGGATATCATATATGTGATGTGCATTATGTCAGTGATGAATATAATGTAACATTTTTATATGACGACGGCAGCAGCGAGACGCTTACCGTCAGCCGCATAAAAGCGCCTGACAAGGTAGCGGAGCTGACAGAAAGCATAAAATATGAGAACGGTCGTATTTATTTTACGATGCCCGAAAGCTCGGCTGACTGGAATATACGCATAAGAGGGCGAGCTGACAACAACGCATCAGGCGCGTCATATGAAAGCAGCGGAGACATCATACGTTATCTGAATGACGAGAGCATAAGCGGCGACTGGATAAGCGGAAAGACGTATTCGTTTGACGTGTCAGGCGGAGGATATACGGAGCTCTTTATCGAAGCCGGAGCCGACGGCGTATGGCCGCAGTATACAGATCTGCTTGATATCCTGCCTACGGAACTGCACAGGCGTTCTGTTAAAAAGCTTCTGAGTGTAAACGGCAGCCTTTACGAGTATACATACGATCTGACGCTTGTCGGTGATTCAGGCGTGATCGCAGGGCAGATAACATCAACGGTAAAAGAAGGCGAAACACCGACAGCAAACGCCCAGTCAAACTTCGGCTGCATCGGCAATTTCTTTACGCGCGATGACGGAGACGGGCAGATAGGCGTATTTATGGACGATGAACAATATCATATATTTAAAAAGGTGTAACTAAAACGGGAGCATCGATGCGTGATAAACATCGATGCTCCCGTAAGCTTTTTGTTAGTTATTAGTATTTCGTTATTAATATTCTATGTCGTCGTCGCCCGATTCGATATTTGAGAATGAATCATTAAAGTTGTAAGAACCGAGACGAGTGAGCTCGACATTAACGCCGGCTCTCAGGCAGTCAGTCTTGCAGCCTCCCGGACAAGTCCTGCATACGATACCCTGCGCAACACCTCTGCGTCCTATACTCCCACTTGTGTGGACGATCTTACCATGATATTCAGACATAGCATTTCCTTCTTTCTGACATTTAAAATTATCACCTTATATGATAAGTGAATTAAGTAATTTTGTACTTTAATTTAAACACGATTTTGAACATATGTCAATAAAATAGAAGCATTTTATCACATATTCTTTACAGCTTTATCTTTATCCAGAGTACTGATAACACATCCATCGAGACGAAATTCACAGTCGCAGTCTGAAGACTTTTTAGGGCAGTAGGCGAGTTTGCAGCATGTTTCGCTGTTCTCGCATATCTGGTAATTACCCCCTGTGATCTCAAGCGCTGTTCCCAATATCAAGTAGTTGGCTATCTTTTTTCTGGCGTCGGTATAAAGCCGTTGCACCGTAGTACGAGCTACGTGCATCTGTGATGCGCACTGTTCCTGGGTGAGACCGATGTAGTCTATCAGACGTATTGTTTCGAATTCTTCCACACTCACGGTCTGCGTGTCAGCGGAGCTGTCGCCGTCTTCGCAAATAAATCTGTTTTTTTCAGGAAGAGTGCATATTCTTTTACATTTTTCCGGTCTTGCCATTTATGATTCTCCGATTTCTTTTGTTTTCAGAGCTTTTAGTTTTTAGTTTCCGCATGATGTGCTTGAGCAGCTTGCGCACATAGTCGGACTGCATCCGAGCTGTTCATCTTCCTCTTCGCATGTAGCATCGGGGTCAAACTCGAGTGTGCCTGCGAGGTATGCGTCAAGAGCGTCATCGGCATTTCCCTCGATGCCAGGTACTATGGCTATATCTACAGCGGCAAGAGCGCTTTTAGCCCTCGGTCCGATACCGCCGCATATGAGCACCTCTATATGGAGCTGATTGAGAGCCAGCGCGAGAGCGCCGTGACCTATCCCCTGAGTTTCAAGGAGCCTGACATCGATAACGCGTCCGTCCTCTATCTCATATACCTTAAGCTCAGTAGTCCTGCCGAAGTGCGGGTCGATGTTGCCGTTTGTGTATGCAGCAGCAATTCTCATAAATATATCCTCCTCTGTAGCCTGCAGTCCGCAGTTGCGGGCTGCTCCGAACGCCGACAGGAGCAAGTCTGATATAGATATGAGCGAGTCGGGTGCGGATATTGTTATTGACATATGCCTTTTATATCTCTATTATAGAATAATATGAACATATGTCAATAACAGTTACATAATTTTATTAAAAAATATATGTATACTAATATTACGACCGGCGCGCGCGTCACCGCGCCCTGAGATTCGGGAGCACGTTGCAGATGAAGATAAAAATATTCTACAGCAATAATATGAAAAACCATGACGAAAGTTCGCGCTTTCTGATACAGGCGTTGAAACAGTGCGGAGCATCAGCAGAAACAGATACGGGATCAGTAATAAACCGATCAGAAATAAATAAGGAAGTAATAAATGAGATAAAGATAGCGCGCCCGGCGCGCGGAAAGCCGTACGCAGAAAATGCTCCGTGGCTGAGCTTTTCGGTGACACATACAGGGAGCATGTGGATATGCGCAGTAACAGGGCAGCCGATGCCCCAAACAACTCAGGCATCCGCTGCCCCCTCGCCGGCGCTCGGCATAGACGCAGAATACGCCGACCGCCGCATCCTGCACCCAGAAAAAATAGTGCAGAAATATTTCTCAGAAAAAGAAAAAGCATACACACAGGAGATGGGCGCCGCCTCCGGCCGCGCCCATCTCTTCGCAGGACCCCGCCACCCGCAAACGACCGCCCCCGCCATAAACAGAGCAGCATTCATAAAAATATGGACAATGAAAGAAGCCTACCTGAAATTACTCGGAACAGGCATAACAGACGAAGCAAAAAACAACTGCGTATTTAACGACCCCGACGTATACTTCATAACAGGCGAACCCATGGAGAGCCTGGAAAACGAGCTCAGCGCCTCCGCAGGCCGCCGGATAATACTTTCGCTATGCTCCAAACGGGAGCACGCAAATGCTCCGCAGGAAAATACAGCACCGAAACTGGAAATATTACAATTACATTAAACGCTTGTTCCGAATATATGAATGTGATATACTTACTGTGACGAAAACAGAAACAAATTAATGGTAAAGGCGGAGCAAGAACCGCACGATGAATACGGGCATACAGGGTATATATAATGAACGAAAAAGAAAAAATAAGAGAAGCAGCCCTCAAACTGCTGGACTATCAGGACAGAACATCAGCAGAGCTGTGCGAAAAGCTGCTTCAGAAAAACTTTAATGAAAGCGCAGTAGACGAAGTAGTAAGCGCATTCCAGGAGAGCGGCATAGTAAACGACGAACGCTACGCGCTCATTTACACCCAGTCAAAACTAAACTCCGGCAAAGGAAGCCGCTGGATAAAACAAAAACTGCGAGAAAAAGGCATCTCGGCAGAGATCGCAGAAAACGCCATAGAAGAACTGAAAGACTCACTATCAATAGAAGACGAGAACGTATTATGCCTCAGAAAAGCACTGTCGATATGCGGCCTCTCAGACAGATTCGAAGCAGATGAATACGGCGAGATAGTTCCGGTATCATACGACCTATACAACACATACGGCATAAGCTTAGCCAACGGCGACCCATTAGACACAGCCGACACGACCGATACCGCCCGATCAGCTGAGCCGATAGACTACTTCGGCAGAAAAATAAAACCGGGCGAAACAGACCGCAATATAATAAGAAAAGAACGGGAAAAAGCAAAAGCCTCATTGACCCGCCGTCTCATATCAGCCGGCTTCCCCGCAGGCACAGTATTCGAAACAGTCCGCCGAATAGCCGCCCTGTGACCCGATATCCCCGCCGTATCCCGTTCCCCTAGGCTCGCCAACGCATATTTAAACATTTTCTGATTGACATATGAAAATAATTGCCTTATAACCAATAAGGTACGATTATATATAGAAGAAAATAGGTTATATATTATGTAAACCTAATATACAAAAAGACGCCCTAAAAGCGGGTCAACATGCAAGCGAGCGTAGCGTCGGAGCAGCATCCCATTCTGCGACTGTGGAGCGTTCCGTATATTCGTCGGCAGCAACGGCGTCCTGCAAATGTAAAATATATACTTTATAATAAAAATATTTTAAATAATAAAACACGGAGGTTTCAATATGAGTGATTCATGCAGCGGCTGCTCATCAGCCGAAAATTGTTCATCATGCGGTTCAGCAGGAGGATGCGGAGGCGAACAGAGCAGATACGCCCCTCTGAACAAAATGTCAAACGTTAAAAACGTAATAGCAGTAGTAAGCGGAAAAGGCGGCGTAGGCAAATCCCTCGTCACATCCCTGATGTCAGTAATAATGCAGAGAAGAGGCAACCACACAGCCGTACTCGACGCCGACATCACAGGCCCGTCTATCCCAAAAACATTCAAGCTCGCACAGAAAGCGTCAGCAAACGAAGAAGTAATATTCCCTGTAACAACAAAAACAGGCATACAGGTAATGTCTATAAATCTGCTCCTTGATGATGACACCGACCCTGTACTTTGGAGAGGCCCTGTCATCGCAGGCACAGTTACACAGTTCTGGTCAGACGTTCTCTGGACAGACGTAGATTACATGTTCGTAGACATGCCACCTGGTACAGGCGACGTTCCGCTGACAGTATTCCAGAGCCTTCCTGTAAAAGGCATTATAGTAGTAGCCTCACCGCAGGACCTCGTAGGCCTTATCGTAGAAAAGGCAGTAAAGA
>CAVGTL010000067.1:0-13746 GCA_963632005.1 Succinivibrio sp. | reverse complement strand
GAGATGGACGCACGAAGAGCGCAAGCAGAAGCTCATAGAGATAACTAACCGCGACGCCGAGATAAACGAAAAGGCAGGCGCGCCGATATATAAAATGGAATTCGTTGATTACAACGACGATGATGAGCTCATCCTTAAATATTACATAAAGCCGTGGCAGAGAAACCCGTTCGGCAATCTCCAGGGCGGCATGATATGCTACTACATCGACGCTACAGCAGGCGCACTTTCATGGGCGGCCGTTGACTGCGACCCTGTAGGAACTGTAGATATAAACGTAAACTTTATCCGCGCCGTATCTGAAAACGCTGACTATATAACAGTAAAGGCAAAGGTCATCAGCATAGGCCGCCGCGTAGTCGTTGCCACTGCTGAGGTATACGATCCTGAAGGCTGGCTCATGGCTGTAGCTACTACCAATACTACACGCCTGCTGCCGCCTGACCCTGATCCGGTAATTGTATAGCAGGCATAATGTGGGCGCGCCGGGCGCGCGGGCTGCATAGTATAAAACGGACCGCTTTCCATTTCAGGAGGGCGGTCCGTTCATTACTTTATTACATATTATATATTATTTATTACATGCATCTCTCAACGATGCGCTCAACATCTTCTTTGCTATCAAGCTCTTCAGCTATCAGGAACTTAGGCCCGATCAGGTGCTCAAGGCTCGTTATTCCGGCCTGATGGTAGCGCTCGCCGTCGTGCGAACCGCAGTACTGCGTCAGGACTATAGGCCTTACACCCATTTCAAAAAGATCTGTGGCAGTCGTAAGCACGCAGCACTCCGTATCATAACCGATAACAAAAACGTGCTCCGGAAGCTCACCGCCGTTGATATCGCGCAGCAGATCTTTCATTTCATCAGTCATGCTCGAGAATGTATTCTTTTCTGTTATATAGTCGACATATTCCTTTATTTCAGGACGGAGATCCTGTTCTTCCTCAGTACACAGACCGTGCCAGTCCATCAGGCGACATATATTGCTGCCCTCTTCATTCCAGTATTTGGTGGCTATAACTACGTCAAAAAGCTCGCGCTCCATAAGGTCTTTCACACGCTTGAAAGATTCCTCTGCATAATCTGTTTTTACAAAGCCGTTCTGGATATCTACAAGAATTATGATATTTTTCATTTTTACCTCTTTTTTGCCTCTATTTTCTTCTGTTTTCCTCTGATTTTCAGAGATTCATGCGATTAAACCCGCCAATTCATTGACTTTACGCGTTTAATATTATATTATAGTTTGAATCTTAAACACAACATGATTCTGAAAGGAATAAAACATGTCAGATATATTTTATGTCTACGGCGGATCTGCATACGCCAATCTCACTAATAAATGTCCGTGCCGCTGCACTTTTTGCATAAGGCAGAACGGCGAATCTGTCGGCGACGCCACGAATCTCTGGCTCGGAGCTGACCCGACAATGGATGATATACTCGCAGCGCTCAGGGAATTCCCTCTTTCCGATTTTGACGAACTTGTCTTCTGCGGCTACGGAGAGCCTACATGCGCTGTTGAAAACCTGGCAGCGACAGCAAAATACGTAAAAGAACATTATAATGTAAAAACACGTCTTAATACGAATGGTCTCGGCAACATGATAAATGGCAGAGATATACTGCCTGAGATAGCACCGTATCTCGATGCCATCTCCATAAGCCTGAATGCTCCTACAGCGGAGAAGTACAACGAGCTCTGCAATCCTGTATACGATGGTGCCTTCGAGGAAATGCTCCGCTTTGCAGAGAGCTGCAAGGGCGTGATACCTGAAATAACGCTGAGTGTCGTTGACGTCATTTCAGAAGAAGACATCGAAGCCTGCCGCAAAATAGCGTCAGACCTCGGCATACACTACAGAGTAAGAGTAAAAAGCTAAAAATCACAAGTTAAGGGTAATGATCGTAAAATAAAACGTAAAAATATAAAAGGAGAATTTGATGTTTCGCGTAAAAAAGGAAGACTATAATTCGGTACAGTTTATACCGGATTACAATTCAAGCTCAACTCACAGAAGCAAGGCGAAAAGATCTGCAAGAAAACGTCACAGCAAGGCAATATTCATCGGCGTCATCATCGCTGTTATCGTAGCTGTAGCAGCCGCAGGCATCGGCGCTTATCTTTACTTTACATACTATAATCCTACAAGCAAGTACGCAAGAGCGCTCGCCGCAGAGGATTTTGACACATGTAAGCAGATAAGCAGCGACAACGCATTCGATACAGGCTTTGTAAGCGCCATAGAGGCTCCCGTCACAGACGCAGCCCAGAAGGTGCTCGACAGCTACAAGTCAGGCACTCTCAGCAGTGAAGAAGCCATATCTCAGCTCAACAACTACAATGAGATATCGGACAACTGCTTCAAAGAAAAGATAGACGGCATGATAACCGAGATAAACACGATAGTTTCGCTTCACAACAACGTAACAGCCGCTCAGGATACATTTGCTGCAGGCAAGTATCTCGACGGCGTAGACCAGCTCATATCAGCATCAGCCGCAGCCGCTGAGCACGGCATCGATGTCGAAAGCGACGTTTCATCCGTCATAGAAGGCAGCACGATAAATATAAAGGAAGCACTCTTCACAGAGTTCGCATCACTTATCAGAAATGAAAACTACGATAAGATAAACTCTTATCTCGATTTTATAACAAAGTACGACAGCGACACAGACTACACTGATTTCAGAACTACAGTCACAGAAGTACAGGACGGCACGACAAAGATAAGAGCCGCTTCACGCGATGCATCAAATATCGCAAAGCAGGCAAGGACAGAAGCCAGAGCTCAGGCTCGCAGCGCAGAGGCTCAGACGTCCGGCCAGGAATAATAATAAATAATAAAATCAATAATTAAACGAATACCCGATAAGCGCGGCGGCCCGCCGCCCGGCTGGATCACAAAAAACAAAACACCATTCACAAATGATAAGCATATCATCAGGTGAATGGTGTTTTTCTGTATAGATTTCTGTATTAAAAGGAAAATATTAATTAAAATAAAAATATTAAAAAAGTATTTTCATCGTAGTACCGCGGCCCAGCTCCGACTCCACAGATATCTGAGCGCCCATAACACTCACGCCGTGCTTTACTATAGAAAGTCCCAGACCGGTGCCGGGAACAGCCCCTGTATGGGCCTTATCCGCCCTGTAGAAGCGTTCAAATATCCTCGGCATGTCTTCGGGCGCTATGCCCTTTCCTGTGTCCGATATCACGATACACGGCCTTGAGCCCTCATACCCTGTATGAATATCTGCACTGCCTCCCGGTACGTTATATTTTATCGCATTTTCAGTTATGTTAAATATTACTTCATCAAGTATCTGCGGTATCACCCTGACAGCAGCATGCTCGCCGCTCACCGTCAGCTTTACGCCGCAGCTCTTTGCGTGATCCTCCAGACGCTCCGCAACTATCTCCGCCTGGCTCATCAGGTCTGTATCCTCCTTTTCAGGCAGATCTGTATCCGATTCAAGCTTCGAAAGTCTGAGTATGTCGGCTATGAGCGAAAGCAGTCTCTGCGCTTCATCGTATATTTTTTCTGAAAAATGCTGCATGTCTTCAGGTCTTACAAGACCGCTCTTCATTATCTCAGCAAAGCCGAGTATAGATGTGAGCGGCGTTTTCAGCTCGTGCGTCACGTTAGCTGTAAATTCCTTCCTTACAGCATGCTGCTCCACGAGCTCATCCATCTGCGCCTTTATCTGCGCATTCTGGTCAGCTATTTTATCAAGCAATGGTGTCAGCTCCGTATAAACTTCTGATGTGTGCGGCTCGTCAAGGTCTATCGAGTTCACAGGCTCAGTTATGCGCCTTGAAAGACTCGCCGCCATCATTAGAGATATAAATATCACAACAGCTATAAGTGCTGCAAGCGACGGCAGCGATCTGACCATCAGCGACAGCAGTGTACTCTGTGTTATGCTCACTCTGAGCACAGTCCCGTCATCGAGACGCAGCGCATAATAATGAGTTTTTTCTGCAAGAGTCGACGAATACCGCGTGCATTCGCCGCTTCCATTTTTGAGCGCCTCAGCTACCTCTTCTCTGTCGGCATGATTCTCCATGGCCGCCGGGTCAGCGGAGCTGTCGTATATTACAGTACCGTCATTAGCTATCCACGTTATGCGGCTGTCCTGTCTCGCATGCATGCCTATGTCATTCAGGTACGATACGCCCGATGTCTGTATTCCCCCGGAAATATACTGAGCTTCATCCTTAAGCTTTGCGTCATATTCGCTCGAATAATACCCCCAGAGCACTCCCATGACTATAATGACTGACAGCAGCAGCACGAGCATGGACGTAACGAATACGCCGCTGAATATTTTCTTTTTCATTGTCATTTTCTGTAAACACTCCCGTCATCTGCACCGGTACATGCATCAGGATACAAACATACCGCACGTACCGACCGCACCGTTATGCCAGCTTATCCTCAAGCTTATAGCCTATGCCCCTTACAGTCTTTATGCACGCTCCAGCATCGCCGAGCTTGCTTCTCAGCGTCCTTATATGAACGTCTATAGTCCTCGTCTCACCGTCAAAATCATAACCCCATATCTCATTGAGCAGCCTGTCGCGCTCCAGCACGATATTCCTGTTCTGCATGAGCAGGCTCAGCAGCTCAAATTCCTTGTACGTCAGCACGACGTCCTCGCCGCCCGCCGTTACCGTATGGCGCTTCCGGTCGAGCGATATGCCGCCCGCCGAAAGTATATCCTGCTCCTTCTTTTCAGAGCGGCGCAGTACAGCCTTTATACGCGATATCAGCTCCATGATGCTGAACGGCTTCGTTACGTAGTCGTCAGCACCGCTGTCGAGCCCTATGACCTTATCGTACTCGCCCGTCTTTGCGGTCAGCATGATAACAGGTATATCCGCCGTTGAGCTGTCGGCGCGCAGGCCGCGCAGTATGTGGAGTCCGTCTTCTTCCGGAAGCATTATGTCCAGAAGTATGAGCTCTGGCTTTTTCTCACGCATCGCCGTGTGAAACTTCGTCGGCGTTTCAAAGCCCTCTGCCTCGAACCCGCTGTTGTTCAGAGAATATTCCAGTAATTCCCTTATGCTGTTGTCGTCCTCAACGATATATATCATACCTGTACGCCTGCCCTTCATATATCGCACCGCTTTTTTTCGCTGTTCGGCGGCCGGGCCGCCCCGCTGTGTGCTTATTTATTGCCTATATCTTCTATATTGTGCGACCCGGTTATCGAATAGATCACCCATTCCGCGATATTGCAGGCGTGGTCGCCTATCCTTTCGAGATACTTGGTCACCATCATTATATCAAATAATTCCTCGCCCTTATCACTGTTTTTGACGACTTCTGCAATTATCTCGCTCTTTATACTGACAAAAAGGTCATCCACGATGTTATCATAGAGTATTACATTTTTTGCCATCTCAGCATCAGCGTTTACAAACGCATCAACACTGTTGTTTACCATTTTGGCTGCAGCTTCTGCCATCTCCTTGAGATGCACTTCGCATATTATCCGGCTTCCGCTGAGGAATCTCGCCATGTCGGCGATGTCCTGAGCCTGATCGCCTATACGCTCCATGTCCGATATCATCTTGAGCGCCGACGATACGTTCCTGAGGTCTGTAGCGACAGGCTGCTGCTTGAGTATGAGCTTCATGCACATCGACTCTATAGTCCGCTCCTGCACATCTATCTCTTTTTCAAGCGACTGCGTCTTTTTTACCATTTCCGGGTCGTTGTCAAAGAGCGAGCTCATGGCTGAGCTTATAGCCTCCTCGCACATCCTGCCCATATTAACGAGTTCATTATGCAGCTTTTCAAGCTGATCATTGTAAAGAACGCGCATCATCCGAACCTCCCTGTAATATAATCTTCTGTACGCTTATCCTGCGGATACGAAAACAGCGTGTCTGTCTTCGCGTACTCTACCATCTCGCCGAGCAGGAAGAACGCAGTTCTGTCTGAGATACGCGTAGCCTGCTGCATATTGTGTGTAACTATTACTATAGTGTATTTTTCCTTAAGCTCTATCGCAAGGTCTTCTATCTTTGAAGTAGATATCGGGTCGAGCGCGCTTGTAGGCTCATCCATCAGGAGCACCTCAGGCTCTACCGCCAGAGCTCTCGCTATGCAGAGTCTCTGCTGCTGGCCGCCCGACATGCCGAGGGCGCTCGTGTTGAGTCTGTCCTTTGTTTCCTCCCATATCGCAGCGCCCCTGAGCGACCTTTCAACTATCTCGTCGAGCTGCGACTTTTTTCTTATGCCGTGAGTCCTCGGACCGTAGGCGATGTTGTCATATATGCTCATCGGGAACGGATTCGGCTTCTGGAATACCATTCCCACCCTTTTTCTTAAATTATTTACATCTATATTTCCGTATATATCCTCGCCGTCGAGAGTGATGCTCCCTGTTATCCTGCAGCCCTCTACAAGGTCGTTCATCCTGTTGAGCGACTTGAGCAGCGTTGATTTTCCGCAGCCTGACGGTCCGATAAACGCGGTTATCTCACCTGCCGGGATATTCAGGTTTATATCCTTCAGCGCATGGAAATCGCCGTAATACAGATCCATATTTGAAATGTTTATTTTATCCATTATATAATGCTCCGTTTATTTTTTAGTAAGCTTTCCTGCTATAAGCTCTGACGCGAGGTTGATTATTACTACCACTATGAGCAGCACGACTGCTGTCGCGAACGCCTCGTTCATGTGCAGACCCTCAGACTGCTGGATATACATGTGTACCGAAAGCGTCCTAGAAGACGACATGAGCGATGTAGCGATCTTTGCCACAGAACCTGCTGTAAATATCAGCGCCGCAGTTTCGCCTACGACTCTTCCTACGCCGAGTATCACGCCTGAGAGTATACCGGGAACTGCCGAAGGAAGTATTATCGAAAATATAGTCCTCAGTCTGCCCGCGCCAAGACCGTAGCTTCCTTCGCGGTACGTGTCAGGTACAGCTATGAGCGCCTCTTCGGTCGTCCTCATTATAAGAGGAAGTATCATAGTCGCCATCGTCAGCGAGCCGCCGAGAAGCGTGAGCCCCAGCTTCAGCCCTATAACGAATATCAGGTATCCTACGAGTCCGTATACGATAGACGGTATGCCCGAAAGCGTCTCAGCCGTAAGCCTTATGACCGTCACGAATTTATTTCCGCGCTTAGCGTACTCAACGAGGTATATAGCGCAGCCTATACCGATCGGCACGGCGAAAAGCAGCGAAAGCGCCGTCATATATATCGTGTTTATGATAGACGGGAGCATCGACTGGTTATCCTCTGTATATTTCAGCGAAAACATCTCGAAATTCAGATACGGTATACCCTTTACAGCCACGTATATGATTATGGAGAACGTAACTCCCGCAGTTATCACAGCCGACAGCACGAGAAGTATGAATATCACGAGCGAGCCGGGCGAGCCCTTGTATTCGCGCATTTTTCTTGAAAATCTTTCCTTTAAACTCATTTTCTGTATCACTCCCTACGCTCTGTCGCTGTTCTTGCTCCTCAGCAGAGAAACGCACAGGTTTATTATCAGTATAAACACAAAGAGCACTACGGCCGTCGCTACGAGCGCTTCTCTGTGAAGGTCTGTCGCATATCCCATCTCTATAACGATATTCGCAGTCATAGTTCTGACACCGTCAAGCAGGCTGTGCGGTATCTGCGGCTGGTTTCCGGCTACCATTATTACAGCCATAGTTTCGCCGATAGCTCGACCTATGCCGAGCACCACTCCAGCGAGTATGCCTGACTTTGCAGCAGGAACTACAGTGAATAAAACGCTCTTTTCTTTTGTAGCTCCGAGAGCGAGCGCGCCTTCAAAATACGATTCAGGCACAGCTCGGAGAGCTGCCTCCGATACGCTTATTACAGTCGGAAGTATCATTATTCCAAGTATTACAGATGCTGTAAGCAATCCCTTTCCGCTGCTTCCGAAGAGCTGCTGGAAAAACGGAACTATCAGCATAAGCCCGAAAAAGCCGTAAACGACAGACGGTATGCCCGCCATGAGGTTTACGACCGGTTTTACGATCCTGTATACAGCTGCGGGACAGAATTTCGCGAGAAATATAGCGCACAGTATGCCGATAGGAACGCCGATAATTATAGCTCCTACCGTTACATATATGCTGCCTATTATCATCGGCAGGATGCCGAAAACATTATTTTTAGGCCGCCATTCCGTTCCCGTCAGGAAATTCACCAGACCGATCTGACTTATAGCCGAGAACCCGTTCTTAAAAAGGAACACGCATATGAGCACCACCGCAAGTACTGAAACGCATGCGGTCAGTAAAAAGACCGCATGCATCAGGTATTCAGTGAATTTTTTCATTATAACAGGTCTCCCCAAGAAGTAGTTTCACCTGTAAATACTGACTTGATCTGATCTGTAGTGATATCCTCGAGAGTGTTGTCGTTGTTTACGATAACTGCGATACCGTCCATTGCTATTACAGTTCCTGTAACGCCCTGTGAAGTTTCGCTGTCCTTGAGGTCACGTGAAGCCATACCGATATCAAATACGCCGTCGATAGTAGATGTAACGCCTGTAGTAGAGTCTGACTGTTCAACTTCTACAGTTACGCCTGAGTTTATAGCCATGTAAGCTTCAGCGAGCTTCTGCATAACAGGAGTTACAGATGATGAACCGCCTACAGTTACCTTGCCTGAGAGACCGTCCTTCTTTTCGTAAGGAGCAGCGCCGTCAGCTACAGAAACGTACTTTTCGTCAGAGATAACAGCCTGACCGTCAGCGCTCATGATGTAATCGATGAAATCCTGAGCAACTTCACTTACTCCGCTTTCTTTAGTTACGATATTGAACGGACGAGCGATAGTGTAGCTTCCGTCCTTTACAGTTTCAGGAGTAGCTTCAACTCCGTTTACCTTGAGAGCCTTTACAGTATCATCGAGAGAGCCGAGTGAGATGTAACCGATAGCAGTGTTGTTGCCTGCAACAGTAGTCATCATTACTGAAGTGCTGCTTGTGATCTCAGCGCTTACTGCTGTGTTGTCGACCTTCTCGCCGTTAGCGTCCTTTTCCATAACGCCTGTCAGCTCAGTGAAGGCATCTCTTGTACCTGAACCCTCTTCTCTTGAAACAACATAGATGCTCTTTCCTGAGAGGTCAGAAGCGCCGCTGTCGCCGCCTGCCGCAGAACCGCCGTCGTTAGATGAACCGCATCCCGCAAAAGCTGTCACACAGAGAGCAGCCGCTAAAGCAACACTTGCAAATTTTTTGATCTTTAACATTTTTATCATTCTCCTTTTTTGTACGACCATTACGGCCTTATCTTATTTAAGCTTCATCTTAAGGCTTTGATCCTTATCTGTCCGGACCATTTTCCGGCCACCTGACGAAGCCGTCTGACATTAGTATTAACTCCGTAAATCAATAATATTTGTATCTGCATGCTTTATATTATATTTACGATATGAATAATAAATGTTAAATGTTAAATCCAAAGCCGCCCCAATGTAAAATCTGCGTTAAAAACAAAAAACTGCTGCGAAGCCCAGCCTCCCGCGCGTCACCGCGCCCACAAAAAACTGCTGCATAATCCATGTACATTATCACAGAAACCATGCAGCAGCATTTAACAATGTATTTATATTATTACTTCACCGTCTCTACAAACCGCGTCTGATTCATAAGCGGATGATGCAGCGATATTGCGCCCGTACTGCAGGCCATTACGCAGCTTCCGCAGTAGTAGCACTCGCCCGGGTACATCACGTCGGGATGCTCGCCCGCCTCTTCAGACGGTATCATCACGTCCACCTGACAGACATCGGCGCATCTGTTGCAGCCCGTACACAGCTCGCTGTCAAACGTTATCGGCCTGGCGCTGCACGTCACCGGAACTGCCGTAAATTCTACCTTACTCGTCATATTTCGCAGCCTCCTTCATGTACTCAGCATTGCGCTTTTCGTACTCGATCTTTACATCTCCGTAGTAATCCTTAGGCACGCGGCGGCTCTTTACCTCGCCGTTTTCCTGATAGATAGTTATAAAACACTGATCCTCTGCCGGATCCATATCAGGGTAATCGTTCCTCTCGAAGCACAGCGGCTGCGAGCTTGACTTTCTGAGCATGCACGCGTTTATTATCATCTTTGAAACTTCAAGTATATCGAGCACCTCATGCGCGCGCATCAGCTCGTGCGGGTTCCTGCACGCCAGTCTCGGAACGTATTCGCGCTCGTATTCCTCGAGCAGCTCGAGCCCCTGCTTCAGCAGCATTTCATTTTTTACGCCTCCGCAGTAGTTCTGCATCGCCTTTGATATCGCCATATTGAGCTCGCGCCAGTCCATGCCTTCGTCGCTGTCCATATTGTAAAGCGGCGCGTACAGCCTTTTCTTTTCAGCTTCTATATCTTCCTCTGACGGAACAGCTAACGATTCCATACCTGCTGCCGCCTCGGCAGCCTTCCTGCCTGCGTAGTATCCCGTAGCAGCCGCAAAGCCCGCGCAGTCAGACGCGTAAAGCTGGTCGCCTGACGTATATATGCCGTCAATGTTAGTTTTGAGATCCCAGTCGTGGAATATTCCTCCCGGCGCGCCGAAAAGCTGGCGCTCCTGCGCCAGAAAAGCTGCCGACTGCCAGCCCGTGCCATAAGACTGCAGCATGTGCTTAGTCGGGTCAAATCCTCTGTCGTTGAAATTCTTAAGTACAGGTATCTTTGTCTTGCCTTCCTCGCCGACCATCATGCCCCATATGACTCTGCGCTCTTCATCAGGCATCCTGCTGAGGTCGGCATAAAACGGCAGCTGATAGCCGCGCTTTATAAGCTCGTCAAATTCAAGCGTTTCAGGGCCTCTGTACTCGTATTTCGGATCGTCTATAACTCCGCCCTTCAGGAAAAATTTCTGTCCTTCTGCCGGATAATATCTTTCTTTTACTGTCTTCAGCTCTTTTCCGTCTCTGTCAACATACGGTATCTCTACGCCTCTGGCGTCTACCATAGTTGCAGCGTACCATGTGTTGTGATTGTTTCCCGTACTGTACGGCGGAAAGCTCCTGCCTGCTGCTGAGAACTCACCTCTAACAGATTTTTCCATCATAGTAAATTCCATGCCTGCTCTGTATCCCATGGCATGGCCACTTCCTATACTCTGCGGCGGCCTGAACTCACACAGACCGACCTGGTCGGCGTTGAACAGCCATACTCGCGCAGGGCGCGACATTGCAAGTACTGTTGTTTTTGCAGAAAATACCATGAATCTTCCTGTGCGTACATTCATGCCGAGCGCGCCAATACCACGCTTTTGGCCGTCCTTTTCTTCTGTGAGCAGTGCCGTTGCCTCTACTCTGTCGTATACCTTCACGCCTAGGCGCTTGAGCTCTTTATACAGTGCAGGCTTAAATGTGCTGCCCCATACTCTCAGCGTAAACTTATTTTTATAATCATAAGCAAACATGAGCCCCGTGCGCTCGTCACGGAAATCCGCTCCCGCGAACTCGCCTTCTGTATCTCTGATCTTTCCTCCGAAAGATTCCATATCCTTAAGGCGGTGCCAGCCCTCTTCGCACTCTATATAGTGCGCTATGCCGTTACTGTAGCCGTCCTGCTCATCGATATATGCCTTTGCTATCTCTTCCGCAGTTACCTGTGAGCAAGGGTTAGTGCAGGCTGACTCCCAGTGGTCGAAGCCGCTGCCTGCCGCTCCGCTCCTTACAGTAGCGCCCTTCTCAACGAGCACTACACTCTGTCCTTTCCTTGCAGCAGCAATAGCGGCATAGCATCCCGCCATGCCGCCGCCGAGTACAAGGACATCGGAGGAGACGCGCTCCTCCTGATCCATTTCATTTTTATATGGCCATTTTCTTTCTTTTATCATTTATAATCTTAATGTCCTTTTTCTTTTAATCGTTTTTCTGACAGTACCGCGCGCCTCAGCGCGGAACTGCTACAGCGCATGGGCGCTGCAGCTATGTATATTACATTTACATTATTTATATTACTTACTTTACGTGAGCCGCCTGCTTATTTCTGTCCGCCATGCTGAATATTACGAGAGCCGCTGCAGATACAACATAAGCTATAAGAAGCGACAGGTCTGTATTCATCATTCCGTACAGCGGTCCCGGTATGCCGAAAAGGAACGAAACAACGCCTACGATACCTCCGGCGATAGCTGCAGCAAACGCGCCCTTTCTCGTCGCGCCCTTCCATACGAGGCCGCCGAGCAGCGGGATGAGCATGCTTCCCATGTACGGATAATTGAATATTATCATAGCGTCCAGAATGTCTGTCATGTGGAACGCAAAGAATATGCCTACGAGCGAACCGAGCAGCACTGCAGCCTGAGATATCATCTTCGACTTAGGCAGCTGGTTCAGATCCTCTACTTCAGGGTGAAGGAACTTATTGTAGAAGTCTCTTGAGAACGAAGCTCCGAGAGAAAGTATTACACAGTTAGCGCTCGACATTGCAGCCGCGAGTATAGCAGCTATAACTATGCCTGCGAGGACCGGCGGAAGAACGCCTGTAGCTGTTATTGTAAATATTCCGTCTGTAACTCCCGGGAACAGCAGCTTTGCAGCAACTCCTATAGTCGAACAGAGCAGGCCTACTATTATAACGAGCACGCCGCCGATAACGCAGCCCTTCTGAGCTGTCTTTGCATCCTTTGCAGACTGTATGCGCGAATACGCGTCGTATGAAACTGATATGGAAAGCAGGAATGGGAGTACGAGGTATACGAATTTTGTACCCATTCCCTGAGGGATGAACGGCGTAGTATAGATATCCGCCACGCTGCCGCCCGCATGTACATACTGTATAAGCGTTGCTATCGCAAGGATAGGAACACCGACTACTATGATCGCAGTCTGAACGAGGTCAGTGAGAACGACTCCCCACATGCCGCCGACCGTGCAGTAAATGAGTATTACAACAGCCGTTATAACAACGCCCGTATTGAACGGGATCCCGAATCCCGCAAGTATGCTGCCCGCAGCAAGCAGCTGCGCTATAAATATTCCGAGAAGGCTCGGCACGTTGCTTATCCACGCCCAAAGTCTGATTATCTTACTGTCTCCGTATCTCTCAGCGAAGTAATCAAGAGGTACGTAGCCCTCCTGCTCTCTGAGCTTCTTTACCGCAAGCAGGCCCGCAACTATAAGTCCGCCGCCGCAGCCTATCGCGTAGTATATGCCCGGCCAAACGCCGCCGTTGTAGCCGTTCGTCGCACTGCTCAGAACGATTCCTACGCCAATCTGTACTGCAGCCAGCGTTACCGCCGTCATAGGCACATTGAGCCCTCTGCCCGCTACCAGGAAGTCCGATGTTTTCTTGTTGCGCTTCGCCGCAATTATCCCGATAAGGACCATGGCGACAAAGTAAATGATACATACTGTAACAATGATCTGATTACTTGTCATAATAATAAAACCTCTCAATAAATTCTTTCGCCTGACGCGCGCCCGGCGCGCACATTTTACGCAGCTTTTGCTGCATGCCTCAGGAAATCTGTATCGCTTCTCGTGCGCCCGGCGCACCAACAGGCTGTCTCGGTTTAATGCGTGTTGGCTTTAAACCGTTAAAGCATAACGCAAGTATAGCACATAATTATTCGTTTTGCCATATATATTTTGCAAAATGCAAAATATATTGCATATAGCCAATCAACTCATATTTTGCTAAAATTTATCGTAACTACAGGACGCCTCTGTTGCCGACGAATATACGGAACGCTCCACAGTCGCAGAATGGGATGCTTCTTACAGCTCAGTT
>CAVGTL010000066.1:0-13980 GCA_963632005.1 Succinivibrio sp. | reverse complement strand
CTATGGCTGCTACGAGGCCTGAAACGCCTGAGCTTATATGTACTACGTTTCCTCCTGCAAAGTCGACTGAGCCGAGCTCTGCAAGGAAGCCGCCGCTGCCCCATACCATGTGAGCCAGCGGATAATAAACTAACACTGACCAGAATATTATAAAGAAAAACAGTGCCTTGAATTTCATCCTGCCTGCGATGGCTCCGGTGATGAGCGCCGGTGTTATAAGGGCGAACATCATCTGGAACGCTGCGAAGAGCAATGCCGGTATAGTGTCTGAGTAGCCGCCCGGCTCCCAGCCTACGTTGTTCATAAAGAGCGAGCTGAAGCCGCCTATTATGCCGCCGTGGTTTCCCGCAAAGGCAAGCGAATAGCCGACTGCCACCCACATAACGGCGCATACGCCCATTATGAATACTGATGACATCATCGTGTTTGCAACGTTTTTCCTTCTTGAAAGGCCGCCGTAAAAGAATGCGAGCCCCGGCGTCATGAAGAACACGAATGCCGTGCATATCATCATGAAGCCCGTATCTCCTGAGTTTATCATAATTCCATATCCTCCTGTAACTTTTATCCATAAAATTCCATATTAACTGGCTTAATAGCCGTCACCGGCTCAGTAAGCTGTCAGCCTGATTTTATGAACACGCTCCACCCTGCAGCCAGGAGCATGGTCATTAAAAAAGGAGCTCACACATCAGGGCTGTTTCCCTGTGTATGAACTCCTTTGTTCTTGTAACATATAATACCACAATGTTATGGGATTGCAAGAGGAAATTGTATACGTTTTTTGTTTTTTTGCTAAATCGTAGTTCCGTCGTATACAGGTTTCCCGCCGAAGGACGGGAGGGTCACGACTTCTGCTGTATCTGCATCGTCAGCGGGTACGGGGGCGTCGGCTTCGTCGTCTGTGCCGTCTGCATCGTATGAATATATGCTGTCATAATCGGCTTTGTATGCGTTGTACAGGTCTTCGTCGAGCTGCATTCCGTAGTAGTCGTAAAGGTTTACTATGGAATATACGCGATCGTTGTAGCCTGAATTCCAGTAATAGTTAAATTCTGACTTATCGGTCGTGTAATAGTCGAGCGCATTCAGCTGCAGCTGCAGACCTTCGATGTAGTTGTCGATGTAGTATTCGATGCTGCTGTAGTCTGATGACTGATACGGCGTAAGCTCGCTGAGCTCGTCGTTTATCAGGTTCTGGAAGAACTTAACATATTCATCATCCTGCAGGTTTTTAAGGTCATTATCGTTCAGCGTGCTCCTGTAGTAGAGCTGATCTGAGACTTTCTGCATGAATTCATCGTCACTTTCTGTGACTGTAAATGTATCGTTCGTATCGTCAAACGTATAGTCAGGCACTCCGGTTATAAGCGAGGCGCACGATGTTACGATCACTGAGAGGATGTTAAGACCTATTATTATTGCGATTATAACAACTATTATCTTTCCCGGCTGACTCTGTACCTGGTATCTGCCGTTGCTGCTGCGGCTCGTTTCCGTGCTGCGGCCTGAGTCTGATGTGTGATGGCGGCGGAAGCTTATGCTCGCTGACGGTGTTTTAGCGCCGCTGCTCTGCCTTTCTGCGAATTTTTTCACTGTACCGAGCGGCGATGATGAATCGTCTGAGCATATATCATCGAACGAGCTGTGCGAGTGCGACATTCCTTTTCCGCTGCTGCGCGGTGAGCCTTCGTTTAAAAGGTCGCCACTCCTGAACGTTTTTCCGTCTATAGAGCCAGTTCCGTTAGTCCTGGCTGACCTTCCCGCGGCTGCCATCTGCCTGCCGCCGATGAATTCAGGCCTGCTGCTTATCTCGGCAGGCGCTCCGCATTTCGGGCAGAAAGCGCTTACGTCAGAAAATATCCTACCGCATTTTTTACAGATTATCTTAGCCATTATCTTCCCCCTGAATCCTGGATCCACTGATATATGCAGCTAACGCAGCCGGAGCTTTACGCGCAGGCTCCGGCTGCCTGACCCGCGCAGGCGCGGGCAGAGCTTTATCATATTAATTATTACTTATTCTTGTTTATTATCCTTGATTCATACTCGCCTGTTGCTATGTCGATGTAGCGAACGAATAAAGATACTTTGTTGTCCTCGTTGAGGCTCTCCCATACCTTCTGCGCGAAGGCGTCGATATCGCCTGCATCTGAAAGGTCTATCCACTCAGGCTCACCCTCGAAGCTTGGCAGCGGATCACCGTCGTTCATGTAAGTATGGATGAAGCGGCCCTCGCCCGCTTTTGGATTCTCATACGCAAAAGTGTAGCGGTTGCATGAGTCCGGGTCGCCGTTGTTGCTCTTGAGGATGGACATAGCGTAGTTGTACTTGCCGTTTTCTATATGCATGATGCCTGATATCCTCGGTGTGTAATTAGGGCCGTCAGGCTCGAACTCTCTCGTTCTGAGTGACTGCTCAAATGTCTGCTGCTTATCCATGAGATCGTAAACAGTATCTGTCTGGTCGCCGTTAGTCACGATAGTCTTGTTGCCGAGCACGCGTACAGGCGCGTATATGATAAGGCTCGGATCGCTGAGCTTTGAAGGGTCGAACGCCTGCGTGCGGATGCCCTCGCCGTCTTCTATGAATACTCTGTTTCTGCTGTTTTCGCTCCTTCCCATGATGAAGTAAGCTGTGACAGCCTTTGCGCCATCCGAAGTACGGCCTATAACTATACCTCTTCCAGGGTATGCGTTTTTGCTGAGCTGGTCATATAATGATAATTTTTCCATTTTGTGTATTCTGCCTTTCGTTGTGAGTTGATTTTATTTTTTAATATTAACATGCGTTGTATCATACCGCGCGCTTCAGCGCGGAATCGCTCATCCGCCAGGCGGATGCAGGCTTTGGGTCCTTATTGCAGCTACGCCATCTTTGACTTGTCGAACGCGATATCCGGATTTATGCTCTGAACGAACGCAAGGTTCTGAGCTATCTGCGGAAGGAGATCCTGCTGCATATCGTATTTTGCGTACATCATGAAGAATGTCATTCCGAACATCTCGCGGCGCTCTGCATCTGTTTTAAGGGCATGCATGATCTTTGAACATACTGAACCCATGCGCTTGTAGAGTCTGAAGGCATCATCGTATTCTTCTATGCCGAATCGGTCGAGCCAGTCCTGTACCTTTACATCCTCGTCGCGCGTCGCCGCGCATTTTATGTCGTCAAGGTAATAATGGAACTCGTTCTGCTCCGTTTCTTCGTTAAATATGTCGATACGTCCGAGCGGATACATCGAACAGGCTATCGGCTTTACCTCGTGGATAGAGCATTTTCCTTTTTTCAGGAACGTGCATGTCGTGTCGAGGTGGTCTCTCATGACTATGAGCGGGAGCATCGATTCGCCGCCCGGTACCATATCACAGTATTTTTCGATAACATCTGTCATCTCCATGCCAAGATGCTTCGCTATCCTGTATATGTCAACAGTTGACATGAGAACTTTATCTTCAGGCGCTATGTCGCGGCAGCATTCGCCGCACTCTGCACACTTGAATTTGAATGTACCTGATTTCGGTATGAAATTCTTATCTAATGTTGTTTTGCTTTTAAGATCTTTTTTTATTGCCATGTATTTTTCACTCCATTCTCTGCACATCACCGCACTTTTTGCCTCATTTATGTACGTTGCGACTGCGTCTGCTGACTGCAATATCATGCGCAGAATATTCTAATATATATAATATACCAAAGGCGGTGATATGTCGAGATAGGAAAAAAGCCCGGTGCGACGACTTCTTAAGTCTGCTGCGCTGCGGGCCTGTGATACCACCCGATACCGGATGGTCGTTTTTAAGTTTTATTTCTGCTTTCCGGCAATATATCAGGCGCTGTGACTGTTTGACGCTGCAGCTGCGCCTGCTTCTCCGAGCGGCGCATATGCGTAAAGGCGTCTTTCAAGCACCTCTTCATATACCTTTATCATTTTTGAGGCAAACGCTTCTTTTGAATAATGCTCTTTTATCGTTTTTTCAGCTGCAAGCGCTACACGCTCACGCAGCTCGGCAGATGATGCAAGCTGAGACGCTATAGTCCCAAACTCTTCCGGGTCACTGTACATAAATCCGTTTTCTCCCTGCTTTATAAGCTCGTACAGACAATCGTCCCGTCTGCACAAAAGCGGCAGACCACACGCCATTGCCTCAAGATAAGTGAGGCCCTGCGTCTCGCTCTGCGATGCACTTACAAAAACGTTTCCAAGTCTGTAATAATCGGCTATATGCTCAGGCGGTGCCATGCCTGCGAATATCACTTTGTCCGATATGCCAAGCCGCTTTACTTTTTCTTCCAGTGTTCCGCGGTAAGGCCCGTCACCTACAAGAAGCAGCTTTGCTCCTTCAGGAGCGCCCGCGTTCATCATATCGAGCAGCTCGCCTATATTTTTTTCCGCGCCGAGACGGCCGAGATAAAGCATTACAAAATCATCATCCTTCAGCCCCAGATCTGCCCTGCATATGCTCGGGTCTGCCACAGGCTTCATCAGCCTTTCAAGCTCAAGGCCTGTAGGGACTTCATATATAGGAGCCTTTACTCTGTACCTGCGCAGGAGCGAACGGACTTTTCCGGTCGGAACTACAACGCCTGCGACTCCCGCAAGCACTCTCCTTGAAAACACGCATGCCATGCGCTTTCCGAGAGCTGCGTTCGGTGAGAAATATTTCGTATAATCCTCGTATACTGTATGATACGTGTGAACGAGCGGGCACCCGCACACGCGGGATATTTTCTTTGCCATGAAATATGTAGAAAACTCGCACTGGCTGTGTACTACATCAGGCTTCCATTTTATAAGCGCGTGTATTACAGGAGCTGCCAGAGCAGCGCGCATCCTTGCCTTTGGGTATATTTTTCCTACCCCGACTGAGCCTACATAATACACATGCTTGTCGACATGCGATGAATGCGTAGATGAAAGCGTCAGTATACGAACGTCATGACCGGCAGCCCTGAGACCTGCCGCGAGATTCAGGACTGATGTCACCACGCCGTTAATCGCGGGTAAATACCAGTCTGTTGTTATCAGTATTTTCATATGCTCCCCTGATCCTTTCCTTCTTAAGGTCTGCTGCGTTTGCTGCGGCTGTCACAAATGCATAATTAAATACAGCCATGCATACGTTCACGATATATCTGCAGTCAGTAATATAATCCTCTGCTCCGCTGCGTTCAGAAAGGTAATTTCTGTGATTATCCAGCCAGAAATCCCTAGCGCGCGTAATATCAGGAAGCTCGATCGCAGCTGCTTCATCCGATCTCAGATAATCCTCCAACACATAGTGCAGACCCCATTCATACCTGCGATGCTCCTGTATGTTTTCGCCAAAAGCAGCGTTATGCGCAAACGTAAACGAATCAGACAAATAATGCAGCGTCGCTCCCAGAGCGAAGCAATTCCATACATTCATTATACATTTAAATTCGCTCTTTTCCAACTGTTTCAGTATATGGCGCTCTGCATTCTCCTTGTTATGCCCCTTGATATTGCGATATTTCAGCGCGCCCCTCAGATAAGTCGCTACATTGGTATCCGGCTCTACGCAGCCTATCATAAACGCCTGCCTCAGCAGAGCATTATCTCTGACCGGGCTGAACTGCCACATAAATTTACCGAATGTTACATGATCTCTTCTTTTCATTTATACCCCTTCTTTATTCTCGTGCGCCTGGCGCACCCGTTTATGGCTTCAATTCCATTCATATTCGTATATACTTGCAGTTACTTATTATAGCCTCTTTTTGCTCAAAAAATCTTAAATATTTTTAAAATCTATTTTAAATCATATTTTGTTGAATATCATCAGGAAATTTATGGCAAATTTACAGAGCATATGTGATCAGCTGTTCATATCTCCTGACACGCTAAAATCCAGCTTGTCCATAAATGCGCGTTTCATTTCCAGTGTCGGGTGGACATATCTGTTAAGCGTTATATTGACCGAAGCATGCCCCAGCACCTCGCTCAATGTTTTTATATCAAGTCCAAGCTCAACGCAGCGCGTAGCGAATGCGTGGCGTAAAACGTGGAATTTATAGTCTTTTATACCTGCTTCTTTAAGGTAGCGCTTAAAGCGATACTGCATGGTCCTGGGCTCTACAGGGCAGGCATTGCCTGACAGGAAGAACGCGCTCGCATGCTTGCCAGCGCTCATTATCTTTAACAATTCAACAAGTGAGGGTTTTAAAGGTACTATGCGCATCGAGCTTTTTGTTTTTGCATTTGAAATCGAAATATATGTAAGTCCCTCGCTCTTTCTGCCCATTCCCGATGAAGGCACTGAAAATACGTTTTCTTTGTCCGAAAGGTTCTGGATGCGCTGCATCGTCTTGTTTATCGTTATAAGCTCATTATCAAGGTCTATATCTGACCAGCGCAAAGCGCAAAGCTCGCCTATTCTTATTCCTGTAAAAAGGCATATTATTATCCCTAGCCTGGACAAGTCCTGCAACTCGGGATCAGAGGACAGCATGGACCTTATAAGGGATTCCAGCTCTTCCTTTGAGGGAACTATTATATCCTTGCTTTCGTATTTTCTGGCTTTTACTTTGAACGGCTTCATCATGTCATTGTCTGATGCCATGCGGATGATCGAATTCAGTACGATTATGATCGTGTTTACGGTATTATCTGAAAGCAGTACGATGTTGTCTATAAAGTCGTTTACCATATCAGGCGTTACATCACTGCATTCTATGTTTTTAAATTCAGGAATTATGTATCTATCGCATATGCCGTAATATTTATTGTACGTGGATTCTTTTATCTTACTGTTTTTTTTATTCTGGAGCCATTTACGGCATACATCATCAAAATATGCCTTATTATGACTTTTCGATCTTTTGCTGCCTGTTTCGCCATTGATAAGCGCTGCCTGCGCCTGCATCCGCTTCTCCTTAGCCTCGCTGTAAGTCTTTCCGTATACAGACTTGTACAGAGCTTTTCCGTCCTCGCTGCGGCCTGCTATATAGCGCGCTTCCCATCTTTTATCGCTTCTCCTGCGAATGTTTTCTCCTTTTCTTGGCATTTTTATGTACCTCCATCAAAATACAATTACAAAATCTGTAATATACCATATAAATTTTCTATACTATTATAGCCACTACTAATTATAACAAACAATATGATAATTTCTTTTTTTATTTTTAGTTGTATATGACGTGATATCTCTTATTTTTTATTTTCCATATGAATATGAAGCGCGCCGGGAGTATAATAATAGATAATATATATGAACGGAGACAGATATAATATGCATTTTGATGATAGAGAAAAAAGTCCTGTTATGTCAGGCGGTCGAAATATGAATACAAATGACGCATCCAAAGCTTCACACGACCCGCATAGTACGGCTATGCTCGCAGTAATACTTATGACAGCGTTTATAACCACATTCACAGGAAGCGCGCTCAATCTTTCGGTGCCTTCTATAAGCAGTGAGTTCAACGCAGGAGCTGTAAGCGTAGGATGGATAGTTACGGGATATATTCTTGCCTCAGCGGCTCTGTCGGTGCCATTTGGGCGGTTTGCCGATCTTTACGGCAAGCGGCCTGTTTTTCTGGCAGGCGTTACAATATTTACTATATGCTGCTTTTTATGTGCGCTTTCACAGAGTATAGGCATGGTCATAGCTTTCAGGCTCATCCAGGGTATCGGCGCTGCCATGATATTTGCGACAAACGTAGCTACGCTCGTTGCCATATACCCGCCTGAAAAGCGCGGCGCGATGCTTGGTCTTTCTACGGCGTTCACATATCTCGGGCTGTCGCTCGGCCCTGTCATAGGCGGTTTTCTGAACGCCCGGTTCAGCTGGCGTTCTGTGTTTATCGCTACTACTGTATACGATATAATTATGACAGCTATTGCCATTTTTGTTTTCAAGCCGCCTCAGCCGGGACGTGAGAAACTCGGCGCGCGAAAAGCCATGGATATACCGGGCTGTTTCCTATATACAACATCGCTCGTATGCATCATGTACGGTTTTTCATCCATTATGTCTAATGCTGCGGCAAAATTTCTGCTCGCCGGCGGCGTATTTCTGCTCGTTGTATTTATACGCCATGAGCTTAAGGCTGACTCACCTGTCATAAATATGAAGCTCTTTACTCAAAGCAGGATGTTCGGTCTTTCAAATATGGCGGCGCTGCTCAATTACGGGGCGTCATATGCTGTAAGCTATCTGCTCTCTATATATTTACAGAGCGTTCAGGGCTTTTCATCGTCTACTGCGGGACTGATACTTATAACCAACCCTGTATTCCAGACTGTACTTTCGCCTCTTATGGGAAAGCTTTCTGACAGGATCGCTCCGTACAAGCTCGCTTCCGCGGGGATGGCTCTCACTGCTGCAGGAATATTCATGTTCGTTTTTACGACTGAGGAGCTGCATATAATGTATATAATCGCTGCGCTTTCGATAATCGGCGTAGGATTTGCGCTTTTCTCATCGCCTAATACGAACGCTGTAATGGGCTGTGTAGACAGTAAAAATTACAGCGTAGCGTCATCTATACTCGCTACGAGCCGTTCTATAGGACACACTGTCAGCATGGCTACAGTTTCGACTGTAGTAGCCGTAACTGTAGGAAACGTAACGCTTGCGTCTGCTTCTACTGACTCGATAATTTCTGCTATGCGAGTTTCCTTTATAGTCTTTACAGCGCTCTGTGTCGCAGGAATATTCTGTTCTATGTGCCGCCGTGAGGTCAGTATCAGCGGTGACGCTGACAAATAGCGTGCATTTGTAACGTATTTGTAATATAATAGAATCGGAATTTATCAGTGGTCCTTTTTTGCACGATGCACGCGCTAAACTTTATTCATACGCAATAATAAACAAAGCAATATATACAGTAAGGATGAGTTTTATGAATTTAGAAACAGTAAAAATTCTTGAGGATGCAGACATTAAATGGACTGAAACGCTGCCGAAGCTTCTCGGCAACGAGCAAATATATATTAAGTATTTAAGAAGGCTTCTCACGAATGACTATTACGAGAGACTGCTCCTGATGCTTGATACAGGTGAATGCAAAGTAGCTTTCGAGCTCGCGCACACTCTCCGTGGAACGGTCGGAAATCTCGGGATAGTCCGCATGCATGCGTGTCTTGTGGAAATGACTGAAGAGCTTCGCTCAGGCGATATCGTTTCTGCCAGGCTGCGCGTTCCGGAGCTTATTGTTTCACACGATATTGCATATGCTGCGATTGCAAAAATCTAAAAGATCTAAATGTGCTGCATAAAAATACCGTACAGAACTTCCGGTGTCTGTACGGTATTTTTATGCGTTATACGCTGTTTTCGTCAGATAAGTATATTAATTTATCAATAATTAATTGTTTGACTTGCGCCACTCAATGTAGTCATCGTAAGTTGAAAGTCTGTCGATGATAGTTCCGTCGTGGCGGATCTCGATGATGCGGTTCGCTATAGTGTTTATGAACTCGTGGTCGTGTGAAGCGAAGAGTACGTTGCCCTTGAAGTCTATGAGTCCGTTGTTTACGGCTGTGATAGATTCGAGGTCGAGGTGGTTCGTCGGCTGGTCGAGTACGAGGATGTTAGCGCCGAAGAGCATCATCCTTGAAAGCATGCAGCGGACTTTTTCACCACCTGAGAGGACCTTTACAGCCTTGTAAACGTCGTCTCCTGAGAAGAGCATCCTTCCGAGGAAGCTTCTCATGAATGTTTCTGTAGTTTCTTCTGTATACTGGCTGAGCCACTGAACGAGGTTAAGATCGCAGCCGTCAAAGAACGCGCTGTTGTCGAGCGGGAAGTAAGACTGTGATGTAGTAGTTCCCCACTTGTATGAGCCCTCGTCAGGCTCCATCTCGCCCATTATTATCTTGAAGAGCGTTGTATTTGCTATTTCGTTTTCGCCTACAAACGCGATCTTGTCGTCCTTGTTTACTCTGAAAGATACATTGTTAAGTACCTTTACACCATCGACCGTCTTGCTGAGGTTTTCAACAGTAAGGAGCTCTTTGCCTGCTTCTCTGTCCATAGTGAAGCCTACGAACGGATAGCGTCTTGATGAAGCCGGCATTTCTTCTACAGTCAGCTTATCGAGGAGCTTTCTTCTGGCAGTAGCCTGCTTTGACTTTGACTTGTTTGCAGAGAACCTCTGGATGAATGACTGGAGTTCCTTTATCTTGTCTTCGTTTCTCTTGTTCTGGTCCTTCATCATCTTCTGGACCATCTGGCTTGACTCGTACCAGAATTCATAGTTTCCGACGTACATCTTTATCTTGCCGTAGTCAACGTCTACGATATTCGTGCAGACTGTATTAAGGAAGTGTCTGTCGTGTGATACTACGATAACGAGGCCTTCGTATTCCATGAGGAAGTCTTCGAGCCATTCTATAGCGCCGATGTCGAGGTGGTTCGTCGGCTCGTCCAGCAGGATGATGTCAGGGTTTCCGAAGAGCGCCTGCGCGAGGAGCACCTTTACCTTTTCCTTTGCTGTCAGAGTTGACATCTGATCGTACAGTATATCCTGTGAAAGTCCAAGACCCTGGATAAGTCTGCTTGCGTTTGATTCTGCTTCCCAGCCGTCGAGCTCTGCGAACTCGCCTTCGAGCTCTGATGCGAGGATGCCGTCCTCGTCTGTGAAGTCTTCCTTTGCGTAAAGCTCGTCCTTCTGCTTCATTATATCGTAGAGTCTCTGATTGCCCATGATTATAGTGTCGAGGACTGTGTACTCTTCAAAAGCGAAGTGGTCCTGCTTGAGGACTGACATACGCATAGTTGAAGGATATGAGACTGAGCCTGTAGTCGGGTCGAGGTCGCCTGAAAGTATTCTGAGGAATGTAGTCTTTCCTGCGCCGTTTGCGCCTATGATGCCGTAGCAGTTGCCCGGCGTGAATTTAAGGTCAACGTCCTTGAACAGCGGCTGGCCGCTGAAATTCATGCTGACATTAGTAACTGTTATCATGTAATTTCCTCCCTGTTTTCTGAATCATTATCGGTCCGGGTCGGATAATGCCGCCGACCTGAGCGATATTCTTTTCAATAATATTCTTTTCAATATCTGTACATAAATATTTTTCCGCATACAAAAGCGTTCTTTTATCAAGTATAAAGAACGCACGTCATATCAGAATATCTTAAAACGGCGGAAAATACAAGTCATATAGGCAAAAATACTGAAAAAAACGTTGAATATCACGCTTTTGTTATGTCCACGCCGCGTCGCGTTTCTTTTTTTACTTTTCCTGCGTTCTTTTCGAGTATGGCGTTTATCTCTGCTCTTACCTCGTCCACCTCGACTTTAAATTCTGCGGCTGATACTCTGAATGCGCCGTTTCCCATTATCATCTGCTGCTCGAGCCTGTCGGATGAAACTACGCGTATCATGTAATTTTTTTCCATACCGTAAGTCGTACGCTCGATGTACGTATCGGCAGTTTCGTCTTCCTTTGTAAATACGATCTCGACGTCGCCGCGCTTTTCCTCGTGGCGAACTCCGCCCTTTATCCTGTAGGCGTCGAAAACTACTGTCATACGGCATTTTTTATAGCCCTGATAGTTCACAAGTATATCTATAAGGGCTTCTCTTGCCGAGTCTATGTTTACCTTTGCGAGCTGCTTGAGCTCGTCCCATGCGAATATAACGTTGTAGCCGTCAACGAATACATACTCCGGGAGTATGACTGCGGGCTTTGTCGGCGTGTAATGCTGCGGCTTTGCTGTTATTGTCCGCGATTCCGGGCGCAACGCGTGGCGGTTTCCTTCTGAGCTTCCTGAGCCGTATGTTCTTTCGAATATGCGCTTCAGGTCTTCGTCCTCGGCGCGGCTGCCTGCGTATCCTGACACGCCTGCGGCGTTTTTCGCAGAGGCGGCGCTCCTGCGCGCTGGCAGTTCAGCCGCCTGCTCGTCTTCATTCGTGCCGTACTCGCGATACCATTCTTCCCACTCGTCCCAGTCGTCGTAAGCGTTTTGCTCTGCAGTACTTTTACTTCCCAGATTCACCTGAATATGGAAATAATCGTCTGCTACGCTCCATCTCACGTTATAGCCAGAGCCGTGACCGCAGAATACCGAATCCGCTGTATTTTCAAGGTCTGCTTCCGGTTCATAGCCTATGTCGGCTATGACCTCGTCGCTGTTGTGGCACGGCGCGTAACCGTCTACTGAGTACATCATGCGCCCAAAACCTTTTGTGTATGAATTGAGCTGCGACGGATAATCCTTAAGCTCTGACGCGGGCGCTTTCCCCTCAAGAACTACGTTTTCGCCGCTCATGACAGGAGGCTCAAAGCTGCCGCCCATGCGCTGTACGTCTGACATTGCGCGCCCTGCCGCGTCTGCCGGAAGCTCCATGCGGAATTCATACCATGGTTCAAGGAGCTGACATGCGCCCGCCCGGCGGGCCTTCATAAGTCCCTGTCTTATTGCTCTGTACGTTGCCTGCCTGAAATCGCCGCCTTCTGTATGCTTCTGGTGGGCGCGGCCTGCAACTATGGTTATCTTCATATCAGTTATCGGAAAGCCTGTCAGAACTCCGGGGTGCTCTCTTTCGGCTATGTGCGTCATTATGAGGCGCTGCCAGTTCGTGTCGAGCTGGTCTGTGCTGCATGATGAGCCTATGACGATGCCTGAGCCGGGTTCGCCCGGTTCCATAAGCAGATGAACTTCTGCATAATGTCTGAGCGGCTCGAAATGCCCGCTGCCTATCACGGGCGCTGTGATCGTCTCTCTGTATGTTATGCGGCCGCGTCCGAATCTGATGTTATAGCCGAATCTTTCTTTTATTATGTTCTGAAGTACTTCGAGCTGGACTTCGCCCATGAGCTGGAGCTGTATGAGCTGCATGTGCTCGTTCCAGACTATTTTAAGCTGCGGATCTTCTTCCTCGAGCTGCTTCAGCTTCGTATAGACTACGTGCGGGTCGTCGCCGTCTGACAGAAGCAGGCTGTACATCATTACGGGTTCTATTACAGATGCGCGCGTGCCTGTTTCTGCGCCGAGGGCCTGTCCTGCGTAAGTTTTTGTCAGTCCGGCGACTGCGCATATGCTGCCTTTTTCGGCTATATCTTCTGTATAGAATTTCTCGCCTGAGTATACTCTTATCTGCTCGGTTTTTTCGCCGTCTATCACGTCTTTTACTTTCAGGGCGCCGCCTGTTATCTTCATGTGTGTGAGGCGGTTGCCTTTCGGGTCGCGCGTTATTTTGTAGACGCGTGCGGCGAATTCCGCGCTGCCGTTTTTCGTATTTTTATTTTTTTCTGCTGCCGCGCCAGATCCTGCGCCATCGCTGCCGTAAAGCGCCATGCACGAGAGCTGCCACACGTCGTTTATGAAGGCGTCTATGCCCTGCAGCTTCAGTGCTGAGCCGAAATAGCACGGAAAGAGTTCTCTCTGGCTGATCGCGCGAGCGATCGCTTTGTCTGTGGCTTTGCCGTTTTCGAGTATTTCTTCCATTAATGCTTCGCTGCACATGGAAAGGGCGTCGGGGTCGCCGCCGCGACCGTCTGTGAAGTCAACGCAGCCTTCGCCGAATGTGCTTACGAGCTCTGCCATCAGGGCTGATCTGTCTGTGCCTTCAAGGTCCATTTTGTTTATAAATATGAACGCGGAGATATCGTACTTTTTAAGTAATTTCCACAATGTTACGGTATGACCCTGTACTCCGTCCTTGCCGCTTATTACGAGTATGGCGCAGTCGAGTACTTGTAGTGTACGTTCCATTTCTGCTGAGAAATCGGCGTGTCCGGGCGTATCCAGGAGCATCATTTTTCCGTCGTCGAAGTTTATCTCTGCCTGTTTGGAAAATATCGTTATGCCGCGGTCGCGTTCCTGTCTGTCTGTGTCGAGGAATGCGTCTTTGTGGTCTACGCGGCCGAGTGTTCTTATCATGCCTGTTTTGTAGAGCAGTGCTTCGGATAATGTTGTTTTGCCTGCGTCTACGTGGGCGAGTATGCCTATTGCTATTCTTTTCATATTTTCAGTATACCATCCAAATCTTTGTATAGTAATCCGG
>CAVGTL010000065.1:0-14018 GCA_963632005.1 Succinivibrio sp. | reverse complement strand
CTGTAGCCTTGAGTGCCTTGAGAGTGAAGCTTCCGCCGTCGTAAGTCATTTCGTAAGCGTCCTTGAGCTCAGGTACTTTTTCTATGCTTGCCTTGAATGTATCGGCTATTACCTTTGCGTAGTCAGCTTCTGTCATTTCAGGCACTACCTGGTCGCCTGATTTTGTGTCTATAAACGCATGGGCGTGGATGATGTATGAGCCCTCGTGGTCAAATGTCGCTGTCGGAAGGAGCGGCTGACCGTTTCTGAGCGTCTGGATGTATACCATGCCGCGAACGTTTGCTCTGTGAGAGATCGTCTTTGTCACTGAAGCAGGCTGTGAAGCTGTGCCTGTTACTGCCGCTGTCTGAGTGAATGCAAGACCGCTCGGGATAACTGTAGATATGTAGCCGAGCTTTACAGGAGTGCTGTCGGCTGCTGAAACTATGTTCTTTATGCCGCTCTCTGCTGCTTCGATCTCGAGCTTTGCGTTTGTCATTCTTATAAATGTAGAGCCCTTTACAGAACCTATAGTTACGATAACTGATGTGTTGTCTGAAGGATCTGCCTTTACAGAAAGTGTTCTGTTGCTTACGCCGTCTGTAGCATTAGGCGTCTTGTCAAGAGTATTGCCCGCGATCTTTACGATGAGATCCTTTTCAGCTCCGCTCAGTACCTTTACAGGTGCGCTGAATTTTACTTTAACTTCAACATTCTGATCGTCTTCCTTGCGTGTTTCGTTGTATGATCTTACAGTATATGACTGAGCAACTACCTGTTCGCTCTGTGCAGGCTGTGACGGAGTTGCTGCTGAACCGCCGCCTGTTGAACCGCCTGTGCTGCCTGTATTTCCGGAATCATTACCGTTGCTTCCTGAACCGGAGCCGCCTGTTGAGCCTCCGTTATTTCCTGAGTTTCCGGAATCATTTCCACCGTTGCCGCTGTCGCCCTTATTGTCGTCCTTGCCGCTGTCATTTCCTGAATCGTTACCCTTTACAGTTACCTTTACAGTCTTGTCAGCGTCGTTGTATTCGCGCATCTTTGCACTTATGCTTATCTCCGCAGTACCTGCTGCTTCTGCCTTTATAACTATAGTGCCTTCACTGTCATAATCTACAGTTGCAACAGAATCATCTGAAGACTCTGCCTCTACCTCAGCCTTATACATTATATAATCCATTCCTCGGCATGAGCATTCCTCACCGTTAGGACCTTCGATTATGCAGCCTTTACCACCGCATGATGATGGGCAATCATCCATTCCGCATCCTTCGAGGTGTTCCTCTGCATACGGTGAAACACTGAGTTCTGCCGTCTCGCCGACCTCAAGTGTGTAACTGCTGCTTCCGCTTATCTTTACGTCGCCTCTGTCTATATAGGCGAACGATGGGACTGCAAATGTTCCGGCAAGCAGCATTACCGCCGAAACTATCCCTGTAAATCTTAATGATCTCTTCATTCTTCCTCCCCGGATGCCGCGCGCCCGGCGCGCACCCATTCCTTAATGTTACTTTGTAAAATATTGAATAAAATGATTTATTTGCAAGCGCGCCTGGCGCGCATACTGCCTGTTAAATATTGCCTGCAGCATTCATTCACTGCTAAAGCTTTGATCTTATAAATTCAGGAGCGCTGTCATACGGCAGGAACCTGTAGACGTATGAATCGCTTCCCGATACTTTGAACGCCAGCAGATATCCGCCGCCGTCCATGTAGTAAGCACCTCTGCTCGCGTCCGCCAGTTCACTTATCTGCTTGCTGTCGTTGATATCAGGCCTGTTGCCGAAATCCTGACGTAGTATGAAATCCTCAGCCGACGAGCTGAAATACTGTCCGAAGAACAGCGAAACAGGACTCGTCATGCCGTTCATAGAAGAATACGGATCGAATTTCTGTATCAATACATCAGAAAATACGCCCGACTCACCCGGCGCCTGCCCCGCAGGCATGACGTTCCATGACTCGAGCAGAGTTTCCGTATTTTTCCATTTATCTGTGACATATACGACTGCAGACGCGTTATCCTCAGAAAATCCGTCAAGCGCTTCCTCGCCGTTCATCGTGAACATGAGCTGCGCCTTTACATCAGTCGCCGGATGATACAGCTCGTCAGTGCCGAGTGCCTGTATGTCTGCCGCAATCGCATTCTGAAGCTGCTTTCTGTAATCTTCCGAAAGATCGAGCTTCTTGATGCCGAGCAGCCAGCCATCGGCCAGATATACGCCGCCCTCGGCGAACGCTGCCGAGTTCCAGAGCGTTCCCGACATAGCACCTTTTACTACGTCTGTTTCCTGCTGCTTCATTTCGTCTGTGCTGCACAGCTTGAGCAGCTCTGCAAGTCCGCCCGCTGTTATCCTGTCGTAATATCTTTCAGTCTTTTTGCCTGACTTCAGATCATACGTTATATGTATATCATACGGCAGCGCAGTTTCAGAGAAATCATCAGAATTGGCGCTCTTAAGGCTTATCCTGCCCTGCTCGCGCAGCATCCTGTCTATATCCTGCACTGCTTCTATGCATTCCTGCGATGTCAGCGTCACTCTGCCGCTGTAGTAGTCAGCCTGACCGTTTGAAGTCAGACCGGACTGCGCCGGTATGAACGACATCTGACCGTTGTACACTATCTGAACGCTTTCCGTTTCGTCAGCGCCCGGTATGCCGTAAAACGCTCCCGCACCGCCTGTGACCGCCGTTACGGATGATATTGCCGTGAGCGCAGCAAGCACCGCGCATCCCTTTGCTGCGGAGAATCGGCTTTTTTCCCTGTAATGCAGCAGCCTTTGCATGACCGCGTATACTGCTGCCGCAGCGGCTGCCGATACGATGCATGAAACTGACGGCGTGAGCATCTGCGTGTATTCCATGCAAACGGCGAAAGCGCCGAGCGGCCATACGCTGCATATGAGCCAGTGCGTAAATACGAAAAGCCCCTCTATGCCGGAGCGCTCGGCTTTATATGCGTTAAAGAGCGCGCCTGTCAGCGCCGCGCCTGCGGCTATGACAGCTATCCATATTATGAACGGCGTTATATTTACCGCATCCGGATACGTCTGCGACAGCTCTCTGCTAAAGCTGTTATATTTTTCCAATGAGTTCTGTGCCATAAAAAGCGGATTAAAGTCTGCCGTCAGTTTGAGCAGCGACGGTCTTATCTCCGCCATGGCGTACGTACTCGCCCCGAACGTATTGCCCCATGTGAAATTCTTCATAAGGGCGTTTACGAAGATCGCGCATACGGACGGCGCAGCCGCCAGCGTCGCTCCCGCAAAAAGCGCTTCCTGTATCGTGCTCGCAAGCTGACACGCCGCAGCAAATATGATCATACCGCATAAGCTCTGCAGGAAAAGCGCTGCAAAGAACGCCGCTGAATACGCGAGCATCCCTTCGTAGCCGCCGAGTGCCTTTATGTTGAGCACGACCGAAACGACCGTCGGCACGGCAGTCACTATAAGCATCGCAAGCGCTCCGGCAGCGATCCTTATACCGTAAAGCTGCGTACGTGAAAGTCCGAGCGAGAAGTAGAACGCACTCCTTCTCCTGTCAAGCACAAAGGAAAAAAGTGACAGTCCTGCCGCCGCTCCTGTCAGAAACGCCGCATATCCTGTGAACGCCGCTGCATTGTCGGCGGCAAAGCGGAATTTCAGCTGCTGATGCGTGTATTCTACATTGAATATCGAAAATTCGCTCACCGCTGACGTAGAAAGCGGTATCAGTACCGCCATTACAGCAAGCGCAAGCAGTGTGAGCATCACAAGTTTTTTTATTACAAGGACAAAGTCATGTCCTCCCTCAGAAGAGTGTGTCGATCTCATCTTCACGCACCTCCGTATGAGCCATAAAGTATTCCTCCAGCGTTGCTCCGCCGGTATCCGGTATTATCATCCTGCCGTCCTCTATGAGCGCCAGGCTGTCGGCAAATTTTTCCAGTTCATTTAAATAATGTGACGTAACTATGACGCATGCGTTTCTTTTTTCAGTAAACCTGCGCAGTATGGCAGCGAGCAGCCTGCGTCGCACGAAATCAAGTCCGTCGAACGTCTCGTCGAGGAACAGATACTCCGGCGCTGTTGACAGCGCGAGTATGAGCCCCGCCTGACGCTGCATTCCCTTGGAAAAGCCGCTTATCCCCGCCTTTCTGTCAAGGCCCGTTATATGAAGCAGCTTATCGTAGATATCGTCATCCCACGTGCTGTAGTAGCCGCGATAGACCTTTCGCATATCGTCCATCGAGCTCTGCGGATCAAAGAAAAGCTCTTCTGTCATCAGGAACGAATGTCTTCTGAATTCGTTGTTTTTGTGCGCCGGCGCACCGTCAGCGAGTATTCTTCCTCCGTCAGGCCTGTAGATCCCGGCTATAGTCTTGAGCAGCGTTGTCTTTCCTGAGCCGTTATAGCCTGCAAGACCGTATATCCTGCCCTTTTCATAAGTACACGTCGCTTCTGTTATTATTTTTTTCTTTCCGTAATTTTTCTGTACTGATATCAGCTCTATCATTTGTATATTACTGTTTTTTCTTCCTTAAAACTACAACTGCTCCGCCTATGAGCACTGCAACCACTACTGCACCGACAGCTATCGGAAGCGCGCTGCCGCTGTTTCCCTGACCGTTACCGGCGCCCGCTGCGCGCGCGCCGTCTGCAGCCGTATTGTTCCTTACCGTCCCGTCAGTAAGTATATAGTCTGAACAGCTGTCTATAGTAAACGTAGCGTAGCCGTTCTCCGCCATCACATCACTGCTGACTTCTTCGAGATCAGCGCCGTTTTCTGCTGAATGATACAGCCTGAGCGTTCCGTTGTCAGGAAAAACTTCTGACACGTTCATGTATATCTCAGCAGGGGCAGGCAGGCTGCCAGAATGCTCAAACTGCATGTAATACGCGTTTCCTCCTGAAACTGTTACGAAGCCGTTTATATCATCAGGGCATTCTGCCGATGCAGTTATGCCGAGCTTTAAAGAGCTGACGTCGGCTGAGCCGAGGTCAGCGGCGTCGAATGTCCATGACCACTTTACGTTTTCGCCGCTCTTTTTCTGGAAAACTATATGGCTCTTTTCTTCAGCGGCCTGCGCGAAGCATGCTGCTGTGTCTGTTGTATCTGTGAGCTCTACTATTCTGTACAGGCCTTTTTTTGTGTTGCGGAGCTCACCGAGCGCAGCGGCTGCTTCATCCTGTCCGGCAGCGGCTGCATCTGCATCCTGCGCTGCGGCGCTGTCGTCAGACTGGGCCGCAGCTCCCGCGCCCTTTATATCAGAAGTGTTCATACCTTCAGAAGGCGCGGCCGCAGAGCCGTTACCTGCTGTACCCGGCTTTGCTGATGCTCCGGCAGCATTTCCGGAGCCTTTTACTGTTACATTCATAGTCACTGACGCGTCTGTATACTGGCGCATGCTGCCCGTAGCCGTTATTACCGCCGTACCTGCTCCGATGCCCTTTACAGTCAGCGTGCCGTTTGCATATGAAGCCGTAGCTACAGAAGCGTTTGACGATGACACCGCCACAGACGAATGATAAGTTTTGTAATTCGTGCCCGCACATGTACATTCGCCGTTTTCATTCAGGCAGCCGGAGCTGCCGCACGTCTGAGGGCATTCTGCCATTCCGCATCCCGGAAGCTGGTCTTCTTTTATCGGGTCTATCGTAACTGATACCGAAGCGCTCGCGCCCTGATCGAGGCTGAGCGATGTCTGACTCAACGATATCTGTACAGCGCCTCTGTTGAAATACGCAAGCGACGGAACTGCAGCCACAGTCAGCCACAGCATAGACGCAGCCACAGCTATGCATATCTTTCTTTTAAAATTCTTTCTTTTGAAAATTTTTCCAAATTTCATTTTTATCGCCTCTACCGTTTCTGAAGCTCCATTACTTAAAAAGAAGCACTGACGTTACAGACACCGCGCATCTGGCGAGTGCCGCCTGTGCAGGAGTGAGCACCGACGCGCTGCTGCCTGCGCTGACATTTACCGCATCCTTTGAAGTGATCCCTGCATAATCCGCCTTATTTACATAAAGATCTATCCTTATACAGTCGCCCGACGTTTCCTGTCTGTACCCGCCGTAGATTCCGTCAACATCAGCAAGTCCTGCAATGAACGGCCCGCATACATTTTTTACAAGCCCCATGTCTCTCGTCGCATATCCTGCAGCATTTACATTTATATTGAACTTATTAAAGTCAACATTTCCTTCCATTTTGTGGTTATGCTCCGGCAGCAGCGGATATCCATTCTTTGAAACTCCGATCACAGGCACTACATTCTTTATATATGTATCATCGTCTATCTCAAGATAATAATTCGAATGGTCCTTCGCAAAGAAATATGACAGATCCTTTATCTCGGAAAACCAGTCATTGTCACGTCCGTAAAATTCAGCCGTTCCTTCTGTATCCTTAAGCCCTGCCTGACTCGCCAGGAACCAGCCCATGTCTATACCCTCGAAATAATCACTGAATCCACCGAGACCATATGTAGACTTTGACTTTTCATTGCCTGATATGCCGAAATAATTTCCGTATGTCTTATCAGGATTCTGCCTTATGAGCGCCTCTATCTCGCCCATGCTGTATTTTTTAGTCGCGAACGGAACAGCATTGTCATCTCTTTTCTGATATTTTGAGCTGTCTATGTAGTTTACCGTAAATACGCAATCATTCTGCATGTAATCAAGCGGCTTTCTCGAATGAAGTCCGTAATACGGATCGGCTGCTCCCGCAGCCCCATTGATACGTATCCCG
The DNA here is from genome assembly GCA_963632005.1 of Succinivibrio sp. Taxonomy (GTDB): domain Bacteria; phylum Bacillota; class Clostridia; order Peptostreptococcales; family Anaerovoracaceae; genus CAKQOE01. The sequence continues at coordinate 7,304 of CAVGTL010000065.1, read as the reverse complement.
CTGAGGTCTTTAACGAGCACCGTTCCATTCTTACCATCGCACAGTATCAGAGGCCCGCCTGCAGCATCATCAAGCGGGCTTCCGCCTGCCGATAAAGCTATCGTTATTTTATTTGCATCATCCTGTATTTCAGAAAGCTTCTTTGTGCATGCAGCCTTTCCTGTTGTATCGTCGCCGCTGATGAACTGGAGCTCTGTACAGCACGAAGCATCATCTGCCAGTCCGCATAATTTCAGAAATTTATACAAGTCTATGCCGTTAACATTCTTACGGCTTCCATTTATATTTACCTCTGCCGTCTGTCCGAGCTTCAGTACAGACGACTGAGAAGTGCTTTCAATGTAAAGTTCTTCCATGTCCTTAACGGTGAATATCTGCTCTTCGCCTATGGCATCACCCGTCACCTTAAGTACATGGTAAAGATAGTAACCGCTTCCGATACCGTCACGGTCAGTAGTTTTATACGCGGAATGAAGGTATGACGGCGCTGCCGTCTCCTGCGCAGAAACGCATATTCCGCATGAAAGGGCTACAGTCAGCGCAGTAATGACCGCAGTGACGCGCCTCGTAATTTTTCTTTTTACCATTTCTGTGCTCCTTTTATACATAAATTCAACTTTCCCGCCGCACAGGCAGCAGGAAAGTTGAACAGTATCAGATATTCTTTTGATATATCTTTTAAGATCGTTTGACTTTTTCTTTTACTTGCGGTCGTGAGACCGCACTCTCAGATTTCTCTGATCTGTTTATTGATCGAATTACGTATCGATCAATTATTTTGCAATATTTTCAGCAAAGCGCTGGAGTATAGTTGCTACCTGTTCACGAGTAGCGTTGCCCTTAGGAGCGAGCGTATTGTTGCCTGTTCCTGAGATGAGCTTTTCGCCTACAGCCCATGAAACTGCATCATTAGCGTATGCAGATACATTAGCCTTATCGTTGAACGCTGTTATATCGCCCTTTGCAGAAGTGCTGTATGACTTGTATGAAGCATATCTGTAGAGGATAGCTGCCATCTGCTCACGAGTTACCTTGTTGTTCGGAGCAAACTCAGTAGCGCTTACGCCTGAAACGATGTTATTTGCCTTTGCCCATGCAACAGCCTTTGCGAACCAGTCACCTGACTTAACATCAGTGAAACCTGCATCGCCGCTTACAGAAGGCTCGCCTTCCATTCTGTAGAGAACAGTTACGAGCATACCTCTTGTCATGTCAGCAGCAGGGCTGAACTCGTCTGCAGATGTACCTGAGAAGAGTTTGTTGTCATAAGCGTATTTAACTGCAGCATATGACCATCTGTCAGCCTTTACATCCTTGAACGGGAGCGCTGCAGGCTGAGTCGGCTGCTCTGCAGTTGCAGTCTTTTCGTAAGTTACCTTTACAGTAACCGCTGAAGCAGGCATTTTGAAAGTATACTTGTTTTCTGAGCCTGATACAGAAACTGTCTTGCCGTCCTTGTCTGTAACAGTTACAGTACCTGTCTTGTAGCCTGTAGCAGGTGTAACTGTTACAGTAACAGTATCACCCTTAGCTGCAGTTGAAGGGCTTACGCTTACCTTACCCTCTGCAGAGTCAGCAGGCTTGTTTACAGTGTACTTAGTTGTAGTTACATTTGATGAACCCCCCCCCGAAGAAGAATTTCCACCAGTTGAAGGTTTTACGTAATTATTATCAATTATATCGATACCAAATGCACAATATGTAGCTGACCATGTTGTAGTATTATTTTCTGTAACACCATCAGACTCCATACCTAAACCATAGAGGAATCTGAATGCACGCTCATTCTGCATCTGACTTTTATAATTATCTGATGAAGGCATGCTTGTATCATTTTTAAATACCTTCTCATCGTAGTTCCATGCGATCATAGGTCTTACAGCTATTTTGCCTTCGCTGCTTCCCAGAGCTGTTCTTATTTCCTCAGTACCATCTCCTACAAATTTAGCACTAGAATCTGAAAGTTTTGCTTTGAGTTCTTCATCTGTAAATACTGCAGGGAAGTAATATCTGTCAGCAAAGAGCTCTTCATACGCAAATTTACCATTCCTATAATATGCGTTATCTGTTTCTGAATCATTTCCACTTTCAGCGGCAGCACTGTCGTTAGTTCTTACCTGAACTGTCATGCCTGCCTTACCTGTGATTCCTGCATCCGCAAGAAGATCCTCTATCAGCACACCATCAGCACAGAAGTTTCTCAGGCCTTGCATACTGCAGTATGTCTGATACATAGCATTTGTTTTAGTCTTTGAGAAATTCTTAAGCTGTTCCATTGTATACGGCTTTGACTTTATTACTTCTCCTGTTTTTCCGTCAATATATCTTACATAGAACTTTTCAGCTCCGTAATTCTTTACATTAACAACAGTAGTGCAATCATTAAAGCCTGCAGCCGATAATGTGATCATGAACTGACCTGATTTTTTGCCTGATGTCGTGCTTTCATTTCTGAATATATCAGCATTTAAATTAAGATAAGTTCTTCCCCACTGCTTAGTAATATTGTATCCTGCTTCTTCAGGAGAAATTGTAACAGGATCATTTTCTATACCTGCCTGCTGAACTGTAATACCGTTAACAGCAGAAGTCCATCCATCAGGAACTGATGTCAGAGATATACTTACCGTATCCTCACCTGTTAATGTAACAGTTGTTCCTTCAGCAATTTCAGGAGGTGCAACAGGTGCTTCATTCATCTGATTTATGAGCTTTATATAATCCATCTGTGTCTTAGATGAATCATCCTTTGCCATAAATTCATCATACGCTTCATATGCCTTATCTATGGCCGGATTAGTATTTTTGTCAACTCCGTCAAGAGTTGCCTTTGCCTGTGCAAGGAGAGCCTTCTGGTCTCTGCAGTCAGCGTTTGCTTCAAACATCTGAACTGTAAGCTCTTCGCCGTCCTTAGCTTCATCTGCAGTTACTGTGAATGTGTCAGAACCCTCTTCATATACAGCTGTATAACCTTCTATATTGTTAATTGCACTTGCCATTGCACTAGCAATACTTTCAACAGTTATTGCACCATTAAAGTCATGCGCATGTGACATCATTGTTCCTGCACCAAACATTCCACTGTTTCCAAGCACAGAATTTCCATTACTCATAAGCTGGAAATGATACATACCACGCATATTAGCTTTGTGAGTTACCTGTACCGTATCTGATGCTGCTGCATCGGCAGTACCTGCTGTTGACTTATTGTCAAGTTTTATACCAATAGGAATATTTGTACTGAAATTATATAACTTTACAGGTGTATTATTATCACTGCTTACTATATTCTTTAATCCATTTGTTTCAATGCTCAATGATCCGGCAAATATAGCTACCCAGTCATTTGAAACCATCTTTATGTTAAGTACATTACCTGATGCTGACATAGTAATGTCTCTTGCTGTCTTTGAAACATCATTACCTACTATCTTAATAGTAAGTTCTGACATAAGTGCATCAGCATCAAGAATCTTTATATCCTTGTCAAACTGAATATTTAAGCTTATAGTCTGTCCTACTTCACCTGATTCAGGACCTTCTACGTTTTCAAAACTGAAACCTGTCATTTCAGCCGCTTCACTGCCCGTCCCACTGTCAGCAGCGAACGATGATACAGTCATGCAGCCGAATGTCGCGGTAAATACCATAGCGACTGTCAGCAGCATGCTGAAAGATTTTTTAAATAGATTCATTCTTAATCGCTCCTTGTCTTATCTTTGTGATAATTTGAGGACGCAAAGCAATACGTCCTTTTAATGCAGCCACCGCCTTAAAAATCGTAGCATCAGCATCGGCTGCTGTGAGATATGCTCTATGCTTTATTCTGATGAGCATATCTCTGTATATAACAATCTCACGAGGATCTGCAGCTCCCATGAGAGGTGTTACCGTGATTCATCCATATATGCGGCAGTCGTCTTTATCGTCCTGCCGTCAGGCCATTCAGACTCGAGTATCTGCGTCTGTATGCCGTATATCTTATTCATTACAGGCACCGTCAGTATCTCGTCAGTCGGACCGCTCATAAATTCGTCCCGGCTGCTTATGACAGTTACCTTCGACGCCGCCATAAATACATGGTCAGGATTGTGCGTCGTAAACATTATTCCGCGTCCTGCCGCGGCGAGCTGCTTTATCCTTTCAAGCGCTCTGACCTGATTGCCGTAGTCCAGATTGGACGCCGGCTCGTCCATTATCATGTAATCGGCTTCCTGAGCTATTGCGCGCGCTATAAGCACGAGCTGGCGCTCCCCGCCGCTTATTTCCGTATAAGGCATGTCCGCCAGGTAATCGGCGCCCATCGCCTTCAGTGCGTCATACGCTTTTTCCATATCTTCATCCGACGGAGTGGCAAACATTCCCATATGCGCCGTGCGCCCCATTACAGCTATCTGAAGTGCCGTAAAAGGAAACGGCGGGTTGTGCGACTGCGGCACGTAAGCTATGCGCTTTGCTGTCTCGCTGCGCTTCATGCTGCTTATCTCGCGCCCGTCGAGCATCACACTGCCCGATATCAGAGGCAGACTTCCGAGTATCGACCTGAAAAGCGTCGTCTTGCCGACGCCGTTTGAGCCGAGTATGCTCATTATCTCGCCCTGCTTTATATCCATCGAAAGGCCGTTTATTATGACCTTCTGAGTATTATGCTGTCTGTAGCCGCAAACGGCGTTTTTTATCTCAAGCATTTCTGTCCTCCGTCTACGACGGGTCCTCACGGTTCAGTATTTTTGCCGCGTCAGCTTCACTGAGCTCATGATCAAAGAATGTCGAATAGAACTCTCTGACCTCTGCATTCATATCAAGGTCTGCGAACTTGTCCGGATGAAGCGTCTTTGCCATATCCATAACGAGCAGTATCTTCTGAAGCCCCATGTCCCAGTAGAATACCCCGCTCGGTGTCAGGTATATATTTCCATCTTTTACAGCCTTTATAGCTGCATAGCGTGAGTTGCGCTCCGTTGAATCCTTTATCTGCTCTACCGTGCTGCGGTCGTTCATACCGCCGTGGTCTATGAATATGTACTCAGGGTTCCACGCTGCAAGCTGTTCAAAATTTATCTGCGTATGATTTCCGGCATCAAGCTCAGCTGTTACGCAGCGGCCGCCCGCGGCCTCTATAACTTCCTTAATGTCAGAATATTTTCCATAAGTGGTAAGGATATCTATTCCGGCATAATATACTGAAGGTCTTTCTGATTCACTCAGCTGATCAGTGACCGACTTTACCATATCGAGCTTTTTATTGAAATAATCTCTGTATTTCTGCGCCCGCGCAGGAGCATCGCCGCCTATCGCCTCTGCGTAAACATCAAGGAAATCGAGTGATTCTTCAAGTGTCTGCGGCGTTACAGCGTTTACTGCCGATATACCTGCCTTTTTGAGCTGCTTCAGCTCGTTCGGACGGTTGAACGTCAGTACGAGGTCAGGGCTGTATTTCTGCAGCTCCTCGAAGTTTACCGATGAATGAACATTGTTAAGATGCGGCAGTTCTTTCATGCGCTTGAATATCTTAAGTGCCCACGGGAAATTCTCATACTGCACGTCAGCGCATACGACTATGCGGTCCTCAGCGCCGAGTATTACTGCTGCTTCGTATGACGGACCGTATACAGCTGCTATCCTTTCCGCGTTTTCCGGAACAGATATCGTACTGCCGTCTACATTTGTTATCTCACGCTTTCCGCTGTCAGACGAGTTTGCTGCGGCTGAGCTGTTATTGCTCTCAGACGTATTTTTGCTGCTGTTATCCGTGCCGTCGGCAGCAGCCTTTATTTTCACAAATTCCAGTCTGCCTGTAAGTGTAAGACCTGCAGGAGCTGAAAGCTCCGGCTCTTCATCATCCTCGCTTATCGTGCCAGGTGTTTTCTCAATAAGCACGAGAGTTGCGCCGTCAACGGAGCTTACGCTCCATATATCATCGGCTCTTTCGACTGCTTCTGCCATTGCAGATATAGTATCCTCAGCAGATGTTCCGGCGTATATACTGACAGGCTGATCCGGACAGTCACCGCACGGATTTGAAGCCTTATCCTTATATACGTTCATTTCCAGTCCGGCGTATTCTATAACTCCGCTTTCTGTAGTTGCGCCTTCCGCAGTTATAGTGTACTGCGCTGTTTTTACGCCTCCGCAGCCCGTCATTATGACAAGCATGCATACTGCGGCTGCCGCAAGAGCGCTGAGTTTCAAGCACCTCAGCGCACGGCTGCCTCTGGCTGTTTTATATTTATTCACTGTTTTTCTTTTTGATGTTTTCAATTCCAATATATCTGACATTTTTTCCATTTCTTCGCATTTGTAATGCATATATTACATAAAGCTCTTTTTTCCTCTGAAAAGCAGATAGAGGAAGAACGGAGCTCCTATTATCGCAGTGAGCACTCCGAGCGGTATCTCCTGTGCAAACAGGCACCTCGACAGGTCATCCATTATCAGGAGGAACGTCGCTCCGATGAGTACCGAGCACGGCAGCATCTTAGTATAATCAGGTCCGCTTATCATGCGCGCTATGTGAGGCACTATGAGTCCGACCCATCCTATCATGCCGCCTGCGGCTACCGACGCAGATGACATAAGCGTTGCACATATTATTACTGCAAGACGCATCTTTTTCGTGTCTATGCCGAGAGATTCGGCTTCCTCATCATCGAGTGAAAGTACATTCAGCTTCCATCTGAGAAGCATTAGAGGAACGATGCTTATTACAAACGGTATAAGCATTATGAGCACATCTTCCTTTACAATATATGTAAGTCCGCCCATCAGCCAGAATGTGATAGACGGTAATGTGTCATAAGGGTCGCCTACAAATTTTATTATAGATATAAATGCTGAAAACATGGCTGAAATGACCATGCCGGTAAGCACCAGCGTTATAGTTATACCGCCGCCACCGCCTTCTGTCAGGCGGCTGCTGACTGCATACGCCGCAGCTACTGCAAGCAGGCCGAATGCAAACGCGCTCAGCTGTACAACGAGCGCGCTTCCTCCCAGAAATATTGCAAGCGCTGCTCCAAAGCCCGCGCCAGTCGCGGCGCCGAGTATGTCAGGCGAAACTACGGGATTCCTGAATATTCCCTGATATGCAGCACCGGCTGCTGAAAGAGCCGCGCCTATCATAACGGCTGCGGCTATCCTCGCTATCCTTGCATAAAGAACTATTGCAGAAGCTTCAAGCTCTTCAGGGCAGTTTCCTGATAATATCAGCATTACATCGCCGAACGATATACTGTAGCGGCCGACCATCATCGAGATAACTGCTGCAATGATAAGTATCGCGCACATTACTGCAACTGCTGCAG
>CAVGTL010000064.1:7966-14077 GCA_963632005.1 Succinivibrio sp. | reverse complement strand
TCACTGACCTGCTGACCGAGATTGTTTACCTGTATCTCTTTTTTGCCTGCAGTTCCCTTGAGCTCAGATTCGTAATATTTCTCGATACCTTCCTTACCGATAAGGTCTGTGGAAGAATATCCCTTTTTAACGTAATCATCCTTTTCTGATTCAGATATCTTTCCGATATATCCGATCACATGGCACGCTGTCGTGCCGTTTGGATAATCTCTTACGTATTCTCTGTCTACCTCTACGCCCGGAAAGCTCGCTGAGCGTTCTTCAAGCGTTATTATAGTCTTTTCGGAAACATCGCTCGCTATCTGCGCAGGCAGATAGCTCTTGTAGCCGAGGTTTTTCAGCGCGTTCCTGACTATCATTATTTTTCTCGCGTCCGTGTCTGACAGAGACGCATCTATATCATACTTATCGCGAAGCAGGTCAAAAAGTGTCTTCGCATCAGTATTTTCGTCAACCTCTATTTTATTTCCGTCTTTATCCTTGAACGAAAAGCCTTTTATAAAGTTGTTTCGTTCAAGTGTATATGTGTACTCCATCTTCTTTACTGAGATAGGAGGATAAACACTGTAAGTATTCTGCAGCGCTGACTGTGCCTCGTAAACGTCAAGGCTCTCGTCAACGCCTTCGCGCTCTCTGAGCGCTTCAAAAGCGTCCTTAGCAGACAGTGAGGTATTCAGGTCCTGCGATTCAAGCCAGTCCTGAACGCTCTTATCATATGAATAGTAAAAATTTCCGTTTTCATCTACCATTATTGGAAAATCATCGTTGTAATTATCGCCGTTAGCCTCAAAAAGATTTATGAGATTCAGCGCAACGTCGTTTATGTTTTCCTCTTCTACTTCGGCTGCGATAAGATTTACTACGAAGCTTTCCTTGTTGCCGGCTATGAGCCTGCCGTATCTGTCTCTTATCTCGCCGCGCGGCGCAGATGTATAAACGCTCTTTATGCTGAGGTTCGTAGCTGCATCCGACCATGTCGAGTTCTGTATGACTGTCAGCTGGAAGAGACGCCCTGCGAGCAGCAGCATCATTATTGTAAATATTATTTTTATCTGAACCTGTCTGTCACTTATTTTAGATAGCATTCAACAACCTCAAACAAACTCAGACCGTCAAACGCGCCTTAAATAAAACGCCGGCCTGCAAGCCTCTAAACTGTAAACCCCTTAGTCTTTCTGGCAAAATGGCATACGACCAGAAGAGCTATATAATTAAGAATTATAGATACCGGTATCTTTGATACCGCAAGTATAAACGAAACGTCAGTCTCCACCATGAGTGTCGCGATGCACCAGTAGCCCACGTAATACACCGCCGTGCATACGGCAGTCACAAAAAGCAGTATGAGCTTATTGTCACGGTACACAGCAAAGCGCACGAACTGCAGCGTTATACCGATGCAAAAAAGCATGAGCGCAGATATACCCGCCGCCGGAGCTACGCATATATCCTGAAGTATCCCGAATATCACGCCAAATGCGACACCATTGAAATCCTCAAAAAAGAATGAAAAGACGATCGTAAGCACCAGTATGAGATTCGGACACGATGCGAACTGCGTAGACCCGAAAAATGTAAAATGGTGCATAACAGTTATCTGCAGGATAAAGCATATTAAATATATGAAAAAAAGTGGAAGTTTTTTCATTTTATTACTACCTGTTTTTCCCTGTAAAAGCACAGCGGCTGCCGGCAGCTTTAAGGCTGTGACAGCACTGTGACATAACGTATTGATTTGAAATTTACAGATGGATCCGATTCTACTGTCTTCTGCTTTGTCTCAGGATCGAGCTTCACGGACGTCACCTTTCCTATTTCTATGCCCTGTGGGTAATATCCTATGCCCGAGGTTATAAGGGTATCCCCTTCTATTATCGATTTTGAGTCGTCAAAAATATAGCCGCTCATGGAACCGTTTCCGTTTCCTGATATTATGCCTGTCACCTCAGGATCTCTTGCGAGAGTGAAGCTCAGAGAGTTAGATGAATCTATGATGCCCATGACCTTCGCCCAGCCCTTGCCGACTGACATCACGCGTCCTACGAGTCCGTCCTGGTTGACAACGATATCATCTACCTTTACCCCATCGGACGAACCGGCGTTTATATTGAATATATCAAATATTCCTGAGCTGTCTATAGATATGACCTGACCTGTCACTCTGTTATACGCGTCATCGTATGTCGCCAGATTCAGCTCATTTGAAAGGCTCTGCAGCTGCGTCAGCTGATACTGCGACAGCTGTGCCTTTGCGAGCTCTTCATTCAGCTGCTCTACCTGCTGCTTGAGCTCGTAGTTCTCTCTCTGTGAATCCCTGAAATGGATAAGGCCGCTGAAAAACGAGGATATACCGTTTCCCGCTGCGGACACAGGCTTTGCGGCTGCGGCTGCAGCCGTCTGCACTCCTGATTCAACAGGATCCTTTGACGATTCTATCGATGATACTGCTATTATTGCTACGAGCGCTGCAACAATAAGCATTATCAGTAAAAGCTTTATATGCTCCTTTATCCAGTTCATATAATTGCCCCTGTCGTTTTAAAATGATTCAAGCTGTCAGAGCAACACACGCCTAGTAATTTGTGTTGTTCTGATTTACATTCTGATACGGGTTCTTTGACCTTACATGAGTCTGGATAGTTTCCATATTCTGGAGACTGAGTCCTGTACCCATTGCAACTGCTTCTGCAGCGTTTTCAGCGATCATGGTCTTGATGCCTGTTTCCTTTTCTATAAGCGAGTCAAGTCCTCTGAGGAACGCTCCGCCGCCTGCGAGCACCATACCCTTATTTATGATGTCTGCAGCGAGCTCAGGAGGCGCATTCTCCAGTGTAGCCTTTATGCCGTCTATTATCTGAGCTACAGGCTCTTCGAGCGCTTTGCATATGTCTCTTGACGTTATCTCTATAGTCTTTGGCAGACCTGTAACGAGATCTCTGCCGCTTATATCAGCCTTCATGTTCCATTCAGGATCAGTATCGTCCATATATGCACATCCAATGGCAATCTTTGCCTTTTCTGCCATTTTTTCGCCAATAAGAAGACTGTACACCTTTCTGATGTAATTGATTATTTCCTCATTCATCTTATCGCCTGCCATGCGCAGAGATGTGCTCGTAACTATACCACCGAGCGCTATGATGGCGATATCTGAAGTACCGCCGCCGATGTCTGTTATCATGCAGCCGGTAGAAGAGTCTACGTCAAGGCCTGAACCGATAGCTGCCGCCATAGGCTCTTCCATGATGAATACTTCCTTTGCGCCCATCTGGCGTGTTACTTCTTCTACTGCTCTCTTTTCTACTTCTGTAACTCCTGAAGGAACGCCTATAACGACTCTTACAGCAGTAAAGAATGTAGACGTAGTTATTACCTTGCTTACGAATGCCTTGAGCATCATGTGCGTCATTCCGAAATCAGATATAACGCCATCGCGGAGCGGACGTACTACCTTTATATGAGGAGGTGCTGCTCCTATCATGTTTTTCGCGTCGTTGCCTACTGCGATGACCTTCTTTGTATTTGTGTTGTACGCGATGACTGATGCCTCATCGAGCACTATGCCTTTACCTTTGATATAGACCAGAGTATTCGCAGTACCGAGGTCTATACCGATGTCCTGTTTAAACAGACTTAAACCCATTTCTTTCTCCTTCTGCGCGAACGTGCAATAATTAGTTCTACTAATAAATAATTAATATATTCAGTTTAATAATATCTATATGATCTGGACCTCGCGGTCCCACGCGTAAGATCATTAAAACAGACGTTCCTTCTTCAGGCTCGTATACTCGCCGTCACCTATTATTATATGGTCAAGCACATGTATGCCGATTATGTCACCGGCCCATGAAAGCCGCTGTGTAAGGTCTACATCGTCCTGGCTCGGCCTCGAGCTGCCGCTCGGATGATTATGAACGAGTATTATATTTGCAGCTCCGCGTCTGAGCGGCGCGGCAAATACCTCGCGCGGATGTGCGTCCGAGCTCATAAGCGAGCCGATAGAAACGTCCTCTATCGAAATGATCTCATTTTTTACATTTAAAAGAAGGACTTTAAAGCATTCCTTCTTAAGATGGCGCATGCTCTGCATGAAAAGCTTTGATATTTCAGCAGGCGATGAGACATTAGCCTGCCTGCTGCGCGGCGTAGTCGTCAGCCTGCGTCCCAGCTCTGCCGACGCTATTATCGTCGCAGCCTTCGCCGGACCTACGCCCTCTATGCTGCAAAGCTCTTCCGGCGTGCAGTCGTTCAGGAAAAGCAGACCTGATGTATCAGCAGCAAGTATGCTCTCTGCAAGCGACACAGCCGAACGGCTGCGTGTGCCGCTTCCGAGCAGTATCGCAAGCAGCTCTGCGTTTGACAGCGAGGCTGCACCATTTGCAATAAGCTTTTCACGCGGGCGCTCCGTCTCGGGCAGATCCTTCATAGACGTATGCGCATGCGTTTTTCCCGCGCTTTTCCTGTCGGCCTGGCCGACGTACGCAGGTGATCTGTTTATTTGATCTTTATATTTTTTATTATATTTTCTTAAAGCCATATGGTCATCTCCGGTGCGTTAAAACGTGCTCTACACGTCCGCGCCGAGAGAAACGAGTTCACGTCGGAGTCTTTCCCACGGGAGCCCGATGACGTTGAAATAATCACCTTCTGTATCTGTAACGTGTGACGACCAGAGTCCCTGTATCGCGTATGAACCGGCCTTGTCGGCAGGCTCCCCCGTTGCGATATACGCCCTTATATCATCGTCACTGTAATCGTCGAAGCTGACTGATGTTATCTCGCAGAAAACACGCTTGTCCAGCTTTCCGGCATCCACTACCGCTACGCCCGTCATGACCTGATGAGTCCTTGCGCGCAGCTCGCTGAGCGTCCTGAACGCGTCGTCATCGTCTGCAGGCTTTCCGAGTATACGGCCGTCGTAGACTATCGTGTCTGCGGCTATTATCAGCGCGTCCGGCTGCCTTGCAGTGCCTGTGCCGGCATCCGTCTCTGCAGCTTCCTTCATTATAATATTTTCGACATAAAGCGCCTTTTTAAGCGCATTGTACATGCACGCCATACGCGGCTCTGTACCCTCTGGCAGTGACTCATCTACGTCAGCCGGTACGACCTCGGCCTCAACGCCGTGCGTCCTCAGTATCTCTATCCTCCGCGGTGACGCGGAAGCAAGAATTATGCGTTTATTCATAATGAACTCCGTCCTGCTGATATTTTATCGTCAGCTTGAATAATTGTATCACTTATACTGTCTTTAAACAAGAATGCAATACCTCACTGCGGCAATATTTCACACAAATGTCACATTCTAAACAAGCTTAGTCGTCCACTTCGTGCAGTCCCATACGTCCGTCGTCCAGCCCTGATAGAAATCAGGCTCATGGCAGACCATCAGGATGCTGCCCTTGTACTCCGTGAGCGCCCTTCTGAGCTCGTCCTTTGCGTCCTGGTCGAGGTGATTCGTAGGCTCGTCGAGCAGCAGTACGTTTGACTCGCGGTTTATGAGCTTGCACAGACGGACCTTTGCCTGTTCGCCGCCCGAAAGCACGCGCACGAGGCTTTCTATGTGCTTAGTCGTCAGGCCGCACTTTGCAAGAGCGGAACGGACCTCGTACTGAGTATACGTAGGAAATTCCTTCCATATTTCTTCTATACATGTCGTCTGTATATTCTTGTCCATTTCCTGCTCAAAATATCCTATATTAAGAAAATCGCCCTGTTCGACTGTGCCGCTTACAGGCGGTATGAGACCGAGCAGACTCTTGAGCAGCGTCGTCTTGCCTATGCCGTTTGAGCCGATGAGCGCTATCTTCTGGCCGCGCTCCATCTCGATATTCAGCGGGATGCTGAGCGGCTCGTCATAGCCTATTACGAGGTCTTTCGTCGTAAAGATATAGCGTCCCGGCGTACGGGCGATCTTAAAGTTGAATTCAGGCTTTGGCCTTTCCGCTGCAAGCTCTATAACGTCCATCTTGTCGAGCTTCTTCTGACGCGACATCGCCATGTTTCTCGTCGAAACTCTCGCCTTGTTGCGGGCAACGAAATCCTTGAGGTCGGCTATCTCCTTCTGCTGTCTGTTGTATGCTGCCTCGAGCTGCGCCTTCTTGACCT
>CAVGTL010000064.1:0-7936 GCA_963632005.1 Succinivibrio sp. | reverse complement strand
ATCCTTGAGGTCGGCTATCTCCTTCTGCTGTCTGTTGTATGCTGCCTCGAGCTGAGCCTTCTTGACTTCATAAACCTTCATAAAGTCGTCGTAATTGCCGACATAGCGGCTGAATTCCTGATTTTCCATGTGATATACGACATTTATAACGCTGTTGAGGAACGGAATATCGTGCGAGATGAGCACGAAAGCATTCTCGTAATCATTAAGATAGCGCTTTAGCCATTCTATGTGCTGTACATCAAGGTAGTTCGTCGGCTCGTCGAGCAGCAGCACGTCAGGCTTTTCGAGAAGCAGCTTTCCGAGCAGGACCTTAGTTCTCTGTCCACCCGAAAGGTCCGTAACGTCGCGGTCGAGCCCGAGATCGAGCAGTCCGAGCGCGCGCGCTACTTCCTCGACCTTTGAATCTATCATATAGAAATCATGGACTGTGAGCATATCCTGTATAACTCCCAGCTCTTCCATGTATTCTTCCATCTGCTTTTCATCTGCTTCTGCCATTTTGTCGCAGATAACATTCATGCGCTCTTCCATTTCAAAAAGGAACGAAAACGCCGATGAGAGCACATCGCGTATAGTCATGCCCTTTTCGAGCACCGTATGCTGGTCGAGATAACCGATACGGCAGTTTTTCGCCCATTCTATGCGTCCCTCGTCAGGCTGCAGGCTGCCCGTTATGATGTTCATGAACGTTGATTTTCCCTCGCCGTTCGCGCCTATAAGGCCGATGTGCTCTCCTTTCAGGAGCCTGAACGACACATCGTTGAATATCGCTCTGTCGCCAAAGCCGTGCGACAGATGCTCCACTGTAATTATGCTCATATAAAAATTCCTCCGGTCTGAAGCTGCAGAATTAATTGTCTATTTAAGCTTTAACTGAATTATTCACTGAATTTTCAGTATATCACCTGCAATATATATAATCAAACACAAAATCTGTCCTTATGAAAAATGTTTTTCTGTAATGCAGTAATGGTCTTTCAGGAGCGCCCGCCCGGCGGGCCCACAGCCTGGTGAAACTATTCGAGCAGTAATCGGAGTAGGAATAAGATCAAGTTTAATGTATTGTACAAGATATTTGAAAATATAATCAATATAAAAGGAGGACTTATACGACATGTCTCTTACTATGCTTGTAACGGCGGTGCTGGCCGGGTTTCCGCTCGTTTTTATGCCGTCGTACATATCTGACGGCGGCTCGTTTGCCAGACCGCTTTCACCGGAGGACGAGCAGGAGTGTCTGCGCCTTTGCGTAAACGGAACTGACGAAGAGAAAAAGGCAGCCCGCGAACGGCTGATAAAGCATAATATGCGCCTTGTGGCGCACATTTCCAGGAAATATTCGAACAGCGGCATATTACAGGAAGACCTGATATCAATAGGGACTATCGGGCTGATAAAAGCCGTCGCATCGTACACGCCGGAGCGCAGCCCGCGGCTCGGCGCTTATGCAGCCAGATGCGCCGAAAACGAGATACTGATGTGGATACGGAAATACAAAAAGGAACGAAGCGAGATATCTATAAACGAGCCACTTGGTACGGATAAAGAAGGAAATGATCTCAGCTTTGACGATATACTCGGGACTGATATCGACCTCGTGACTGACGATATAGAGCGGCGTATGGAGACGGCTGACCTTTACAAGGCTATAGAATCTGAGCTGACGCCGCGTGAAAAGACTGTGATAATAAAGCGTTTCGGGCTTTTTAACAGGAGGGAGGTCACGCAGCGCGAGATAGCGGCCGAGCTGGGGATAAGCCGGTCTTATGTATCGCGAATAGAAAGGCGCGCCCTGCTGAAATTAAGGCGCGCCATTACTCGGAGCTAAATGATTCTGTGAATAATATACGGTCATACTGTGGGCGCGGTGACGCGCGGTCGCCGTACTGCATTTATTCATTCCGATATTTTTTATTTGTAATTAAATAACTATGAAATCTATTTCATCTGTTATCAGGTCTACGCGGGCTACCTGCACGCGGACGCGTGCGCCTACTCTGTAGACATTATGCGTGTGCTCGCCGACCATCCTGTAGTTGTCGGCATCGAGACTGTAGTAGTCGTCCATGAGCGATTCAGCTGCCACATAGCCTTCCACGGTGTCAGGCAGCTCGACGAAGAAGCCCGAGTTGAGAACTCCGCTTATGATGCCCTCGTACTGCTCGCCGATGCGGGCGCTCATGTACTGGGCCTTTTTCTTCTTTTCTATAGTGCGCTCTGCTTCGATGGCGTTGCGCTCCTGTGCCGACGATATGTCGCACGCGCGCTCTGCTGCGGCGGCAAGCGCTTCGCGCCTTTTCTCGTTGACCGTCAGGCTGTCCGGCTCGCCGTGGATTATCTCCTTTATGACTCTGTGGATGAAGAGGTCCGGGTAGCGGCGTATCGGCGACGTGAAGTGGCAGTAATACTTGAAGCCCAGTCCAAAATGCCCTTCGCACGATGGCTGATAGTCCGCTTTTTTCATCGAGCGGAGCATTATCCTGTTTATGATGCCTTCGGCGTCGCTGCCCTCAGCCTGGATGAGGATGTCACGCAGTGCTGCCGGATGGATGTTGTCGCACGAGCCTTTGAGCGAGTAACCGAGCGTTCCGGCGAAGGCCTTGAAGCTCTCCATGCGGTCCTGATCTGGTCTTTCGTGTACTCTGTATGCAAACGGAACGTCCATCCAGTAATGGTGCTCCGCCACGACCTGATTAGCTGTCAGCATAAATTCTTCTATTATACGGTTCGCCACGCGGCGCTCTGCCGGTCTGATGTCTACAGGCGCGCCGTTTTCGTCGAGCTCGATATACGACTCGTCTATATCAAAATCAAGGCTGCCGCCCTTCATACGATTGTTCCTGAGTATCGTCGCGAGCTCGTCCATCGCAAATATCATCGGGCAAAGCTCCTCGTACTTTTTCATGAGCGCTTCGTCATGGTTTTCTATTATGTCGGAAACGTCGCCATATACCATGCGCGCCGATGAACGTATGACACTCTCAAATATTCTGTATGAAAGTATCTCGCCCGCCGCGCCTATATGCGCTTCCATCGAAAGAGTGAGCCTGTCCTCGCCCTGATTAAGGCTGCACACGCCGTTTGAAAGCTGCTCCGGGAGCATCGGGACTACCGCGTCGAGCAGATACACGCTGCATCCGCGCTTCAGCGCTTCCTTATCCAGCAGCGAGCCTTCCTTTACGTAATTGCTTACGTCGGCGATATGAACGCCCAGCGTGAACGTTCCGTCGTCGTACTTTTCTACGTTTACAGCATCGTCAAGGTCCTTTGCGTCAGGGCCGTCTATAGTAATAATGAGCTTATCGCGCAGATCTTCTCTGCCGTAATAAGTACCACTATCCTTCCGCGAGCCCGGCTCGCCCACAGCAGCCGTTCCGGCTGCGCTGCCCAGAGCATTCGCTGACACTGCGTCAGCCTCTGCAAGTACTTCATCGTCAAACGCTTCCGGTATGTCGTACTGATGGAGCACGGCCTTAAGCTCTGCCTTTGCGTCTCCGGCAGGGCCGTATATTTCGACGATACGGCCGCGCAGGCCGACTTCATCTGTCGGGTATTTTGTTATCACGGCGCGGACCTTGTCGCCCGTTTTTGCTCCTAGCGTGTCGTTTCCGGCTATATACACATCGTCTACGCGCTTGTTTTCAGATACTACGAACGCAAAATTTTTGCGCGACATTACCGTTCCGGTAACTTCTGTAACGCCGCGCTCCGTTATCTTCATTACGTAGCCGTATCTTTTGCCTGCGCGCGACAGATGGCGACCCGTGTCTATCTTTACTACGACTCTGTCGCCGTTCATCGCGCCGTTCAGGTCCTCGCGCGGCAGGAATATATCCTCGCTGCCATCGTCAGGCAGCAGAAATCCGAATCCGCGTCTCGTTATCTGCACCTCGCCGGCCTTTATGGAATCAGGCTCAGGCTGCCTGTAGCGCCCTCTTCTGTTTTGAACTATAATTCCCTGAGCTTCGAGCTCGTCGAGACATGCGACCATCTCTCCGGCTTCTGCACCGCTTATGCCGAGCGCCTCGGCTATTTCCGGCTCGTTGAGTGCTCTGCGCGAGCATCGGCGCTCCTGCGTGTCATCCTGCTTTTGCTCGATACCATGCTCCAGAAGTTCGATTATCTGATTTTTTATTTCTTCATGTCGCTCAGGCGTTATCATGCTGTTTTCATTTTTATACTTTTTTCCCATATTAAATGCCTGCCTCTGTGTATGTACGCGCCCCGCGTGGGGCGCTCGTTACGGTCACTGGTTATTGCTTGCGTTGTTCTTTACTGTGTTGTCGTTTTTGCTCTTATCCGGGTCCATGGCGTCAGCTACGCCGTCCGCCGCGTCCTTTACTCCGTCAACTGCTCCGTCAGCTATGTCCTTTGCTCCGTCTGCCACGCCGTCTACTGCGTCTTTTGCTCCGTCAGCTACGTCCTTGCCGCCCTTTTCCATTTCGTCGGCTACACCGTCTCCGTCTCTGTCGAGGCCGCCGCTGTTTCCGTCAGTCGCTCTGTCGTTTACGTCAGTGCGGTCTTCTGTTGACATGCCGCTTCCCGCGTCCTTTGCCGGATCATTTTTTGAATTTCCGCACGCGGGCAGCATAAAAAGCACGGCCGCCAGTATAACAGACGGGATGATAACACGAATTCTGTTCATTTTTTCTATCTCCTTCTGCATGCATTATTTACTCCATGCAGGAGATATTATTAACAGAAAACTGATTTTTATACAAAAAAGGAGCTGCGACCGTCAGGTTGCAGCTCCTGTGTTTTTAACAGTATTTTGTTTCGGTCAATTACTCGAGGTAAGTGAGGATTACTGCGCATAAAAAGAATACGATAGCGCATACTGTTGTGATCCTGCTCAGGATCGTTTCATAACCCTTACTCTTTTTCTTACCGAAAAGCTGCTCTGCGCCGCCGCCGATAGAACCTGAGAGACCTGCGCTGTTTCCTGACTGGAAAAGGATACTTGCGATAAGTACGATAGATGAAATTATGATCAGTATCATTAAAACTGTTTTCATTCTGTTGACCCTCCTTCTTGCTTTATTATGATTTAATTAATAATTCAATAATTTAATGATTTCTAATACATCGTAATGTATATGTGTCGCTCACGCGACCTGTTTTCGTCTATGCTGACATAGAACTAAATAAATATATCACAAAAAATAATGCATGTCAAATGGTGACGCGCCGACGCGTCAAAAAAGCGCGCCGCCCATACAGACAGCGCGCTCCGGTGTCATTAGTGCCGTATTATTTTAAATTGTAAAAGCTGTCGAGACCTCTGTACTGAGCAACGTCGTCAAGGAGCTCTTCTATTCTGAGGAGCTGGTTGTATTTAGCTACGCGGTCAGTTCTTGAAGGTGCGCCTGTCTTGATCTGGCCTGCGTTCAGACCTACAACGAGGTCAGCGATAGTCGTGTCTTCAGTTTCGCCTGATCTGTGTGAAACTACTGCTGTGTAGCCTGCCTGCTTTGCCATCTCGATAGCGTCGATAGTCTCTGTGAGAGTACCGATCTGGTTTACCTTGATGAGTATAGCGTTTGCAACTCCGAGCTCGATGCCCTTTTCAAGTCTTTCAGTGTTTGTAACGAAAAGGTCGTCGCCTACGAGCTGGATCTTCTTGCCGAGCTTTTCAGTGAGGAGCTTCCAGCCTTCCCAGTCTTCTTCTGCAAGGCCGTCTTCGATAGAAATGATAGGATACTTTTCGCAGAGCTCTGCATAGTAATCTACCATCTCTGCGGCAGTCTTCTTTATGCCTTCGCCTGCGAGGAAGTAAGTCTTTTCTTCAACGTTATATATTTCTGTAGCTGCTACGTCGAGAGCGATCTTGATATCTACGCCGGGAGTGTAGCCAGCCTTTTCGATAGCTTCAACTATGTTTGCAATAGCGTCTGCGTTTGACTCGAGGTTTGGAGCGAAGCCGCCCTCATCGCCTACTGCAGTGTTCATGCCCTTTCCCTTGAGTACTGTTCTGAGATTGTGGAATACCTCAGCGCACATGCGGAGAGCTTCTCTGAAGCTTGTTGCTCCTACCGGCATGATCATGAATTCCTGGATATCAACGTTGTTGTCAGCGTGCTTTCCACCGTTGAGGATGTTCATCATAGGAACAGGGAGCACCTTGCCGTTTACGCCGCCGATGTACTGGAACAGCGGGAGTCCGAGTGATTCTGCGGCAGCTCTTGCTACTGCGAGTGAAACGCCGAGAATAGCGTTTGCACCGAGCTTTGCTTTGTTCGGTGTGCCGTCGAGCTCGATAAGGAGCTTGTCGAGAGCCGGCTGATCGAAAGGATTCATTCCGATAACTTCGTCGGCGATTATATCATTAACGTTGCTTACAGCCTGAAGCACGCCCTTTCCCAGATATCTTGAAGGATCTCCGTCTCTGAGCTCTACTGCCTCAAATGCGCCTGTGGACGCGCCTGAAGGAACGATCGCTCTTCCGATGCTGCCATCGTCAAGATACACCTCTACTTCAACTGTAGGATTACCTCTTGAATCAAGAACCTCTCTGGCTACGACTTCTTCAATGTAAGACATTTTTTACCTCCATAAAAATTGACAAAATAAATTACTCAAATGTGAGTTTTCAGTTCAGAATATTTTATCACACATTCTGCTTTATGTGTTACAAATATGTTGTTTTTTCAGTTATAATATAAAAAAACATTAAGAGGGAAATTTAAGGGGATAATATTATGGCAAAATACACAGCATCGCCCGCGCTCAAGCGCGAATGGGCGGTATTGAATAAAAAAGAACAGCGCTTCCTGGCTAAGCAATATGAAAGCGACCCGTCAATAATAAATGAAAAGCTCGATGAGTACGTTCCCGATAAGCTGCGTTCTGCCCTGAACGTCGCTTTTTTTAAAGCGTTCCAGCTTATATTCGAAAAAGGAACGGGCATCATAGAAAAAACGTATAACAAGGAAAAACACCAGACAGCGTTCATGACGAATGAATACGCTGAATCTGTAAGCCGCAACAAACGTACACTGAGAGCTTCGGCTAAAAACTCAGGCGCGGCACAGCGGAAGAATCTGCTGCTCTCCGGTGCAGAAGGACTCGGCATGGGGATACTCGGCATCGGGCTGCCGGATATACCTGTATTTACCGGCATGATACTCAAAAGCATATATGAGACTGCGCTAAGCTACGGTTATGATTATGAGTCTGAAGACGAGCAGATATTTATACTCAAGCTCATAGAAGCTTCCGTGTCGCGCGGTGACGACCTTTACAACAGCGATAAGGAGCTGAATCATTTTATTTATACCGGCAAACCGTTTAAAACAACTAAGAAGGAACAGATGATAAAGACGGCTGATTCCATAGCTACCGAGCTTCTCTGCATGAAATTCCTGCAGACTATACCTGTAGTCGGCGTTATAGGCGGCGCTTATGACGTAATATTCCTGAACCGCGTTATGAAATATGCAGACTTTAAGTACAGACGCCGCAGGCTTTTCAGTAAGCTTACGCCTAAGGCGTAAAAAGAAATAGAAAAACCTCGAAGCTGCAACTTCGAGGTCTTTTGTTGTCTCCAATATTTTGTTACTGAATATTATATACATCTTTAAGATACATTATTTATTATAAAAAGTCAATACAATTTCACTTTTTATGCAGTATATCCTTATTCCTTAGTAACTGTATCATCAAAGCTGACGATCTTTGCAAATGTTTTCGCGTCAAGGCTTGCTCCGCCTACGAGCGCGCCGTCTATGTCACTCATCGACATGAGCTCGGAAATGTTTTCAGGCTTAACGCTTCCACCGTACTGGATAATTACTTCCTTTGCTACTTCGGGACCGTACTTTGCTTCTACACAGCCGCGTATGAAGGCCGCCATTTCGTTTGCCTGCACAGATGTAGCTGTTTTTCCTGTGCCTATGGCCCATACAGGCTCATATGCTATTACAGTTTTTAACAT
>CAVGTL010000063.1:769-14217 GCA_963632005.1 Succinivibrio sp. | reverse complement strand
CGATATATATGAGCATGAGCACGATAGCTATCGCTACAGCCTTGAATGCGCTTGACTTAAGCGTTTCGCCTACTGACGGTCCGATGTTTTCGATAGAAAGTACTGCGCCATCAGTGATACCGTACTTTTCTTCAAGAGCTGTCATAAGAGCAGTTCTTGTTTCACTCTCCATAGAGTCTGTAGTCTTTATGATTATCTGAGTGTTTCCGTCGCCTGCGTGAGTAACGTTTCCGTCGATCTTCTGCTCTGAGAGGATATCGTTTATCTCGCTGATCTTAACTTCCTTGCCCATTTCAAGCTGCATGAGAGTACCGCCTGTGAAGTCGATACCGAAGTTAAAGCCTCTGATAAGTCCTGTCGCGATAGACGCGATTATGAGGACGAGAGTTACGATATAATATATCTTTCTCTTTTCCATAAAAGGAAAGCTCTTTAATTTTTCCATATTATAAAGCCTCCTTTACTTCTTCTACTACTGCAGGAGCGTCCTTTATACCGAACATCTTCTTTGTTCCGAAAGTTCTGCTCTCTGCGATGAGCTGGAGATATACGTTAGTTACGATAGTTGCAGTGATGATACTGATGATGATACCTATCATGAGTGTGAGTGCGAAGCCTCTTACATCACCTGAACCGAATTCGTACAGAGCAACGCCTGCGATAAGAGTAGTTACCTGTGAATCGACTACTGTGCCGAGGGCTCTCTTGTAACCCTGAGTAGTAGCTACTCTGATAGTCTTACCCTTTGAAACTTCTTCTCTTATTCTTGAGAAGATGATTACGTTGGCGTCTACCGCCATACCTACTGAAAGGATCATACCTGCGATACCAGGGAGCGTAAGAACGTTTCCGAATGCTACGATGATCCAGAGATAAGCAAGAATGTATACGATCAGGGCGATATCCGCTGCAAGACCCATCATTCTGTAAACGATGAGCATGAGCAGGAGTACGAGTGCTGCGCCGATAACTGCAGCTACTACACTCTGAGTAAGGGAATCCATACCGAGCGTAGGGCCTACGATATTAGTCTGTACTTCTTCGAGGTTTACAGGGAGCGCGCCGCCTCTGATGAGAGCTGCGAGGTTAGAAGCTTCTTCCTGTGAGAAGTTACCCTCGATCTGGCACTTGCCTCCTGTGATGACAGAGCTTACGTTCGGATATGAGATTATCTCATTATCGAGTATGATGGCGATGCAGCTTGCAGGAAGTCCGAGCTGTTCGTCAGCTGTGATCTCGCCGTTTACGATAGACTGTGTAGCTGCTTCAAAGAGCGAAGATCCTGTTGAATCGAATTCCATAGTTACTACATAGCCTGCGCCCTTCTGGTTTATAGCTGTGCCTGCATCCTTAACGTTGTCA
This sequence comes from Succinivibrio sp., assembly GCA_963632005.1. Lineage (GTDB taxonomy): Bacteria > Bacillota > Clostridia > Peptostreptococcales > Anaerovoracaceae > CAKQOE01. Next base: position 12,855 of record CAVGTL010000063.1, on the reverse strand, counting down.
CCTGTGAGGATAACGTTTCCGTCAGCAGTTATGAATGTCAGCTGAGCTGTTGTACCGATAGACTTGATAGCTGATTCAGCATCATCAACTCCCGGGAGCTCAACTCTTATTCTCTTTTCACCTTCGATGCTTACTACAGGGTTTGTGAGACCCATTTCGTTTACTCTCTTTTCAATAACTGCCTGTGTCTGATTCATGAGTGATGTAAGTTCAGCACCTGTAGCATCTGTTTCTGCTTCGAGTACAACGTATACACCGCCCTGAAGGTCAAGACCGAGCTTCATATGATCCTTTATAGGACCTGCTACGCTGCCGGCACCGAAGATCGTAACATACCAGCCTGCTATGAGAATCAGAATAATGAGAACAGCCATTACTCTTTTAACATTCTTCATTACTTTTCAATAACTCCTTCCTTTTTTACATATCATCTGATAAAACTGCCTGTATTCCTATGGCGCATTCAACACGTTTCTTTTCCATTTCACAGCCAAGCTTGTACGGCTTCATGATGTCCCCATTTGTGTTCATCGCGTTAGCATGGCATCCGCCGCTGCAGTAGAATTTCGCCCAGCATTCCACGCAGTCAGGCTTGTTATAGATATGAGCTTTGTTGAATGTATCATACAGTCTGTTTTCAAATTTCTCGTCACTCAGGTTGCCAAGCCTGTAGGCTGTGTTTCCGACAAACTGATGACATGGATATATGTCGCCCTCAGGAGATACTGCGACATACTCTGTTCCGGCTCCGCAGCCGGATATGCGCTTTATAACGCACGGTCCCTGATTGAGATCCACGTTGAAGTGGAAGAAATCAAAAGGCTTGCCCTCTTCCGCGTTTTTAATGTACATATCTGATAATCTGTCATACTCGCCGAGTATAGTATCGATATCTTCATCGCGAAGAGCGTATTCGTATTTGCTGTCAGTCACTACCGGCTCGACTGACACATTTGAAAAGCCAAGGTCAAGCAGGTGCTTTACGTCTTCCGCAAAATCGAGATTGTATCTTGTGAACGTTCCTCTTACATAATATAATCCGTCACGCTTAGAAACAAAATTTTTATAATTCCTTGTGATTATATCGTAAGTGCCTTTTCCGTTCACCGTTTTTCTCATGCGGTCGTTTACTTCCGGTCTACCGTCTATACTGAGGATGACGTTGTCCATATTTTCATTTATGTACTTTATCTTGTCATCGTCCAGAAGTATACCGTTTGTAGTTATGGTAAATCTGATATTCTTTCCGTACTGTTCTTCTGTCTCTCGACCGTACTTCACCAGCTCCTTAACTACGTCAAAGTTCATCAGCGGTTCCCCGCCAAAGAAATCAATTTCAAGATTTCTGCGGCTGCCCGAATGCGTAAGCAGAAAATCGATCGCTTTCTTTCCTGTTTCCAGTGAAAGCAGGCATCTGATGCCTTCGAACGCGCCCTTGTCTCCGAAGCAGTATGCACAGTTCATGTTGCAGTCATGCGCTACATGAAGGCACATCGCCTTTATGACAGGCTCTTTACTTTCTATAGAAGACTTGTCCACTTCATCCTCACTGAAGAGCATGTCTGCGGCAATAAGCTCCTTTATATCGGAAATTGCGTCGTTTATTTCAGATGCTTCATATTTGTCGGCGAGAGCCGACGCGATCTTTTCTTCATTTAATGATTTTCCGTCACAGTATTCGAGAGCGTCATATATCACCGGGTCCACCACATGTACTGCGCCGCTGTTTACGTCGAGCACTATAGGCGTGTCCCTGAAGATATATCTGTGTATCAAAAGATCAACCCCCTCAAAAAAAGAAGCTGTCTCAAAACGTGCATCCGATGCATAAGAAACTTTGCATATCAGGCAACATTCTGGACACCCTCTCTTTAAAAATCATTATATGATTATCTTCTCTTAATGTTTTCGCACTTCTGGTTAGCAACTGTGCATGAAGTCTTGCAAGCTGACTGACATGAAGTCTGGCATTCTCCGCATCCTGTGCTGCATGCTGCGTCCTTTAATACAGGTCTTGCGATAGTCTTTACTCTTTTCATTTTTTCCTCCTTATATGAACGCTTTTAACCTCATTCTGTTGGTTCGGATGAGTTTCGTTCTGTATACTTGATTAACATTAGTATTCTACCTTACTATATTGTAGGTGTCAAGCAGACTGAATTATTTTTCATATTTCAATTTCTTCCCACGCCGAGAACTCCGGCTGCCGCCGACGCTGCCACAGGTATGGCGAGAAGTGCCGCGCGCCCCGGTGAAGGAGCGCCTGTGCCGACTGCAAGCGCAAAAAACGCTGTAAGCGCGCCAACGTATACGATTCCTGCCGCAAAACCCGCAATAAGCCCTTTCCTGCCTGCGGCCGCCGCGGCTGTAAAGCCGTTTATGAACGCGCCGACAGTTATAAACACCATAATAATGCCTACAGACGAGTCTATACCCATAGCCGTAAACAAAAGCATCATCCCTGTTATCAGTATGCCCGCCGCTGCGACTGCTATCGCTATAGCGAAGCCCTTTAAGCCTTTAAGGACGCCGGCCGCCGCTCCTGCGGTCTTATTGCCGGGAAAATTTTTTTTGCTTTTTTTATCGTTTTTCTTCATATTATTATGCACCTTTCTGTTTTAACCATCTGACGATCCTCTGCTGATCTCAGATCTTATGATCTGATCCTGTACGAATGCGCGCAAGCGCCGATCTCGCGTGGGGCCGCCGGGCGGCCGGGTATTAAATTGCATTGCATTTAATAATATGAAAAAAAGCTGCCGTATATACGCGGCAGCTTACGACTTTATCATTATTATGATCGGGATATTTTAGTTATCCTCTTCTAAAGGATTCTTATCTGCTTCGTCCTTGCGAGTGAGCTTCTTGATCTTCTTCTTTGGTTCTGCCTCTTCAGCTTCTTCCTTTACAGGTTCAGCTTTAGCAGCAGCCTTTTCAGACTTCTTTGAAACTTCGCCGATAGCCCATTTCTTGAACTCGACCTTTGTCTTGTCTGTTCCTACGTAAACGACTACAGAATCTTCCTTTACATTGAGGACCTTGCCTACGATACCGCCGATAGTTACGATCTCGTCGCCTTCCTGCAGACTGTTTCTCATCTGCTTTGTTTCATTATCTCTCTTCTTCTGCGGTCTTATCATAAAGAACCATAAAGCAGCGAAGATAAGAATAAGCGGCGCAAACATCTGGATATAAGCCAGTGTATTTTCGTTCATCATTAACCTCCATGAAAATAAATGGTGCCGGCGATCGGGGTCGAACCGATACGGTGTTGCCACCACGGGATTTTGAGTCCCGCACGTCTGCCAATTCCATCACGCCGGCACATAACTCTATGAGTATATCATAGAATTCAATAATTTTCAACACAGATTTCTATAATTTTCCGTATTTGCAGGACACCTCTGTTGCCTGCGAAATATACGAAACCACTATTTTCCGTTTCTGTAGAAATCTATTATCTCCTGAGTATGCGCCATGGAGAGCCTGTACGCTTCTTCTGCGTCGTGAGATTCTATTGCTTTTACTATCAATGGATGGTATTTTTCAAAATCCTCGAGCACTCTGTCGAGGTCAAGGTCGGTCCATACGTTGTACCATTCTATGCATGTAGCAAGGAACATGTCTGCTGACTTGCTTATCATCTGGTTTCTGCAGCCGTCGATCACTGCCTTGTGGAACGCTACATCGAGCTTTCTGAAATCGTTTGAATGTATATACTCGCCGTTTCTGTACCGGCTTATAAGTCCGGTCATCTCGGCGTCTATAGCTTTCATGCGCTCTATATCGGAAGCGTCAGCTTTCTGCGCTGACAGCTTTACGAGCTGCGGCTCAAAGAGCTGTGACATCTCGAATATCTCGTTCATGAGCTGGCGGCCGTCCATGTCCTTTGAACCGAGCGGGTCCTGCGGCATGCCCGGATTTTCGCAGACGAACGTGCCTGAGCCGCGCTTTATCTCGAGTATGTTTCGGGAGCAGAGGATCTTTACAGCCTCTCGTATCGTAGTCCTGCTGACGTCCATAAATGCAGCAAGCTCCATCTCCGCAGGTATCTTGTCGCCCGGCTCGTATTGTTTGTCGATAAGCTGCTGTATCCTGTCCGCAGTTTCTTCTGATAATACTTTTCGTGCCATTCTAAACCTCCTGCTCCCTATCATACATTACTGCATTAATTTTTTCAAGTTTTCAGGATAAGGGAATTCCTCCGGTGTCTCCCAGTCTTTTACTTCCGCCATCCATGGAGCGCGCTTTACGAATTCATCGTGTGCGAGCGGCAGAGGCGGATGACATATCCAGTCAGGATCGAATGTAGCTTTAAGATCGAGTATCCATTCATGATACCCCGGTCCGTACGCCGGACCCGTAAGATACATAGGCTGGTGGGCGCTGAGAAGCGCCGGATATGCACCGTTCTTTACATTCATCTTTGCGCTTTCTACGTAGAACTGGTCCATGCCGTTCGTGTCTTCTCTCTGATCCCAGTATATCAGATATTCGTAGTAGCCGAGATGACCCATCTCGCAGCTCTGGAACCAGCCGAGATCCTTGCAGTCAGGCATGAGAGGCGGCGTGTACTTATCTTTAAGGTCACGGTAGTTAGGACCTTGTTTGAACGCCTGCGTGAACGTATCCATTACGTAATCTACAGATACGTATGAGCCCGTCATGAGCCACATGCCGGCGGAGTCGGCGTTCTTGAACCACGATTCGTCGGACGGCTTTGTGCGGCGTTCCTTTCCTCCGAGCTCGTTCATTATGTCAAGAAGTACATTATAGTCATAATCCATCTGTTCTTCCGACGTGTAACCGATCAGCATCACTCTTACAAGGAAGAAATTAGCAACTGATTCTTCTGTTTCCTTAAGCCAGAGATCCCAGAATTCTTCCTTGCACTCAGCCTTTGCTATAGCACGCCAGAATGTCGGAACTTTTGTGACCGCCGCGCCTATCTCTGCGTCACCGATCATAAGATGAGCCTGTTCTATAGACTCAAGGCTCGGCATAGTGAAGTTTATCCAGCGGACGCGCTTCGGGTCGAGCATCAGAGTCGTTTCAGGTGAAACGCCTGTAGGCTTCGGTACTTCCGGCTGGAACGGCAGCGTTTTTATCGCCATTTTTGTGCATATACCGAGGCATCCGAGCAGTCCTGTGTATCCGCGCATTATTCCTCTGAGATCAGGGCCTATGCCCTCGCCCCAGAACGGGTCGTCGCCTGCCGCGAGCGAGCCCATCTTTACTATCTCGCCGTCAGGCATTACTATTTCCATGCCGAGTATCCTGCGCTGCGGCAGACCTACTCTGAAGCTAAGCGGTGACCAACCGTCGTTAAGCAGGTTAGCCACGGCTGACGTCTGAGCGCCTCCTCCGCCGATAACTACATATGCGCCGTTTTCAAAGCATATCTGCTGTATCTGAGAATATATCACGCCCGGCTGTACTGTTATCGAAAAATGCTTCGGGTCTATTGAAAAATCGCGCATCCTCTTCATGTCTATAATAAGCTCGTGCTCTACATGAGGATGAGAGCGCGGGCCGTAAAAGCCTGTCGAATAAGGCACGAACGGCAGCTTGTAGCGTCTGCATATCTTTACTATCTTCTGGACGTCTTCAGTCGTACGCGGCATTACCACCGCGCCTGCGATCTTTGTCATAACTCTTTCATAGCCTGTGCCGCTTTCGTATCCTCCCGGACCTGAACGGTATCCTTCGCAGTCTACAGGATCGTCAGTTATGTAATTGCTGCCTACAACGGCTTCTATTGCTCTATATGCATGCATGTTTATACTCATAGTGACCCTCCTTCATTTATTTTACTGCCATAGCGAGGAGCTCGGCTATATCTGTCATTTCCACAGGCTCGCCGTCCTTTTTTATAACATCGCTAAAATTGCTGTAGCACCAAGGACAGGCAGCGACCAGCATTTCTGCGCCTGTAGATTTTACTTCCTCCAGACGGTCGCGCGCTGCGAATTCCGATAATTCAGGGAAAGCCTGCTTTGTGCCGCGCCCGCCCGCACAGCAGAGAGAATTTTCTTTTTTGCGGTCCATTTCCGTAAAGTCAAGTCCCGGAACGGCTGCTATAAGTCTGCGCGCCTGATCGTACAGGCCGTGGCGGCCTCTTCTGCGCGCGAGCCTCGGCTCTATTATACCCATCCAGCCGCGCTCGCCTTCATACGGTTCCCACGGGTCGCAGTTTCTGCTGACATTACATGCGTCATGGTATGCTATACGTTTATTTACAGATTCTGTAAGGCTGAGTTTGCCGGCTTCGAGCGCTTCATCAGCAATTTCTATAAAATGTTTCACTTCGAAGCCGAGCTCGTCAGTCCTTATGTTAAGAAGTTTAGGATAATCTACCTTCCACATGCGGTAGCACTCGGCGCAGCCCGTCATCAGCACCTTTGCTTCGCTCTTTCTTACTTTTTCTACGTTAGTCTCGGCTATCTTTCTTGCTTCGTCTATCATTCCGACAGAAAACATTATATTGCCGCAGCAGGTCTCGTCTTCCATAAGCATATACGGTATGCCTGCGCTGCGCATGACTTTATCTACAGCCGATGCTATCTGCGTATTTTCATACGAAGAAGAGCATCCGACAAAATACATGATATCTGCTTTTTCGGCAGGCTGCGCGCCTGTCTCCGTTACCCAGGCTCTTCTGTCTTTTTTTGCTCCGTAGCAGTTTCCCGACTCCGTTATATCTGCCGCAGTCTTTTTATGGGCAGGCATAGGTCCTGCGCCGTCTTTTACTGCCTTTACTCTGAGAGCTTCGAGCGTCAGACCGACTTCCAGATCAAGATTTCTCTTACAGCCCACATCGCACGCGCCGCAGAGCGGGTCGGCGTATATGAGCTCGAGCAGATGCTCATTCCATTCCATTTCTCCGCTGTTTACTTTCAGGCCTATCCTCATCTTTCCGAAAGCTCCGTAAGAGTCGAACTCCTTCCAGAGATTACTCGGGCATCTTACAGCGTGCTGCATGCCCGGCATGTATGTGTGGTCTACCCAGTAACAGCCCTTGCACTTTATACAGTGCTGCATGTCATATGTAAAATTGTTCAGATCTTCGATGTCGAGCGCGAATTTTTCCTTCGGCGTATCGTATCTGTCAGGATGCATTTTATCTATTACAGACATAATTTTCCTCCTTTGCCATTTTAGAAACACAGATTACCCGGATTCATTATATTTTCAGGGTCAAATAACGCTTTTACCTTCTTGAGCGCCGCTGTATACGAACCTGCTCTTTCGTAAAGGCGCTCGGCCATATTTCCGTAAGGTCTTGTAAAATATCCTCCGAGCGCGAGCATCTTTTCAAATGCTGCGTCATACATCAGTTTAACTTCCTCGACTTCCGCCGCGTCATCAGGATCGTAGAAGAATGAGAACTGGAGCTGGCACGCCCTGTTGTGCTCTATCGGCTGCTGGTATATTCCGAGCTTATCGAACTCATACGAATGTGTTCCGCATATCTCTTTCATAGCTTCTATGAATGTCTGCGTCTTTTCAGGCTTTGTTATAAAGAAGAGATCCTGATATGCTCCGGCAGGAATATTCTTCCAGTAAGGCAAGACCTCCGGCCACGAGCTGCGCAGTATTTTTATCAGCTTTCCCGCTGCACCCGGATGACCAGGAAGCGCGTCTGTAAGCTTTATCTTTGTGAATTCGTTCTTGCAGACATCTGCAAGGAAATGTTCTTCATACGCTATCTTTTCCTCAGGTCTTCTTACAAGCCCGCTTATTATGAACATCAACGTATAAGGCGGAAGCGTCTTTTTTACTGATTCGAATTCCTCTTTTGTATCCGTTATTAGCGCCGCAAGGTCCGTATCATTTAATATCAGGCATTCCTGCCCTATCCTTCTCGGAAGTATCCTGTAAAGGAAATTTATGCCGTCGTTTATATCATCAAGCGCTGCGAATTTTATCTTATCTATGCGAGGTATGCTCTGGATCTTGAGCGACATCCAAGTCACTATGCCCATCGTTCCCTGTGCACACTGCAGTAGACGGTAGAAGTCAAGTCCAGGTCCGGCAGGGTTTGCGCCCCGCGCGAGCGAGTAAGGGAACATCGGCGAGCTTGCCGAGCCTGTTCTGAATATGTCACCATTAGGGAAAACTACCTCCATTGACTGTGTAGGTTCGCCGTAATCGTATACCATATTTGTCGTTACTTCTCTTTCGAGGTGGTCTGTGGCAACTGAGCGTTCAGCTCGCGGAGCCAGCGGCATAATCACGCGCATTCCTTCTGCAGCAAGAGCTTCCGTCAGCTTTTTCCATGAAACGCCGACGCCGAATCTCACGAATCTGTTTACCTTGTCGATCTCGTGTATCTCGTCGAATCTCCTCATATTTACGATAACGCCGCCCTGCTTCGGTATCGTGCTGCCGTAGAGATGTACCGGCGAGCTTACAGGTATCAGCGGAATATTATTTTCATTCGCCCACTTTACTATGCGGCTCACTTCCTCAGTCGTTCCCGGACAGACCTCCGCCTCCGGCATGCCCGCCGACACCATGCTGAGATCAGAAGCGTAAGCGGCAAGTACCGATGCGCTGTCCGTAACGTTTTCCTTACCGACGATCGTTGTCAGGTCTTTCAATATATCCATAGTGACCTCCGTTTTACATTTTGCAGGCTCAAATGACAGACGCGGGGCGCTGCCCGGCAGCGTACAAATGGCTAAAAAGACCGCTGCAGCAGAATTTACAGGAAAAAGCGTGCTTGCCTGCTTTATTCTGGCTCGTTTCATGAATCAAACTTAAAATAATATTTTAAAAATATCTTTTACATTAAAATTAAAATATCTTTTTCGCGTCTGTCATTTCTTTTTCCTCTTCCTGTTTTAAAAATAACACATCATACGTCTTACGTCAAGCGTCATATTTTGTATACATACTATTTTAAAGATCACGATCATGAATAAATTTATCTGCCTATTACGGCGGGCGACCGCCGCAGGACGCAGAATACCCCGGTCCGCGCACGGCGGACCGGGGTATTCGTACCTTCTCATTATTTAATTTGATTTTATTTTATTTCAGTTTTTCAGCTGTGCTTTTGCTTTCATTTCACGACCTCTGCCCGTCTGATCAGAGCCGATCAGACCGTGAGGTCTGCAAACTCCGCGTTTATTATTGCAGCAAGCGTTTCAGGCGCAATCTCTATCTGCAGGCCGGGCCTGCCCCCGCTCACGTACATTGCATCAAAAAGCTGGGCTGTTTCGTCTATTACAGTCCTGAACGGCTTTTTCATACCTATCGGCGAGCAGCCGCCGTGTATATATCCCGTCAGCGGCAGGAGCTTCTTCAGCGGGAGCATCTCAAGCTTTTTCTCGCCGAGCGCCTTTGCCGCTTTTTTCATGTCGAGAGTTTCGTCTACAGGTATGACACAAACGTAATGCTCCCCTTTCGGAGTCTCAGTTACGAGCGTTTTGAACACGCGCTCCGGATCCTGACCAAGCATGCGCGCAAGGTCAGAGCCGCTGGTAAAATTATCCTTCAGATCACAGTCATGAAACTTGTAATCAACGCCCTCCGCATCCAGCATCCTGAGTGCGTTCGTCTTGCTGCTGTTGTTTTTACCGCTTTTAGCAGACATACCCTGCTCCGCTTCCTTTCTCCGTTTTGTCGAGCTCCCTCATTTCCATTTCTCTGTGCTTGAGCTCGATCTTGTCGCGTATTTCCATCATTTTCCTGTCAGTATCGGCGATAGTCTCGGCACACTCCTTAAGCTGCATATGTATCTCGTCCATGTCAGGCAGCTCCTTCTTGTATTTCAGGTCGTGCTCCAGGCTTGCCCAGAAGTCCATCGCGATAGTTCTGATCTGTACTTCGACTCTGAGATTCGTCTTGCTGTCAGAGAAAAATACCGGGATCTCGATTATAAGATGAAGGCTCCTGTAACCGTTAGGCTTCGGGTTCTTTATGTAATCCTTTACTTCGATAAGCTTTACATCGTCCTGCTTTTTGAGCATCTCCGCAACTGCGTATATGTCGTCCACAAATGAGCAGATAACTCTGATACCCGCCACGTCGTTCAGATTTTCCATGACCGACTTGAACGATATTTCAAACCCTTTGCGCTGAAGCTTCTGCACTATACTCATCGGCTTCTTTACTCGAGACGTGATAAATTCGATAGGATTGCGCGAATTTTTCACCGAAAGCTCGTCGTTCAGTACCTCAAGCTTAGTCTTTACCTCGCGTATGGCGCAGTTGTACATCATAAGCACCTGCTGCAGCTGCTGGGCCGTTCCCAGTATCTCGTCCGGATCCTCAGGGAGCACCGCGTTGCTTAAAAGCTGTTTCTGTAAATTATCCATATATCCATTCTCCTGCGTACTGCTGTTATTTTCACTTTTGTTCTGATAATAGTATACCATGAATCCCCTCCGAATTTTCACATTAACGGACAATAACATCGCATTAAAATTCCGTTAAGATATTTTCTCTTTTAATCCCCTTGCGGTTTGCTCTCTCATCACTTTTATTGCGTTACAGTGATAAAAGCACAAGCGCCATAGGTATATTACCACAGTTTCAGGATATATAAACACATCCGTGAAAATTTTCACAAAACCATCATAAAAACATCAGCATACCAATATATTTGTTCTGATGCAGTAATGCGCGGCTAACGCCGCTGATCCCAAGCTTGCGGTCGCCCGCGGCCTAGTCGGTGTGAGGCCTTATTACTGCAATTTATCCTTCATTTTTATAAAACGATAAAGTTGAATTTTAAATCAATAAATTTGAACTTTTACGCAAAGAAAAGCGGAAAACCGACACATTCGCCGGCTTTCCGCTTTTCCAGTTTATCAACTGCAATTGCATTTATATTTTCTATAACTTTCACTATTTCTATATGAAGCTAAAACCGTTCTCTTGTCAGAAAACTATCATGCACTGCAGTGTTTTACACATGATTTTACATCTATGCCGCCTGCGAATAATCTACAATAAAAATCTTGCTTGCGACCTGTTCCAGTTTATCAAGAAGATCGTCAATCTTTTCCAGTACAGAAGCCTTATAGTATATCTCACCGCACTGACTGCATTGGAAGCATGGTACATTTTCAATAATTACATAACAGTCTGTCAACTGAGCAAAATAAGTGTTTTTTGATTCTTTCATTTCTTCCATTCCGCAACTTAAGCATCTCATACTAATTTTCCCCTTCTTATTTTGAAATTATCATCCCAGATTTTCGGATCAGGATAATAAGCAGTAATAATTCTTGCTATGATTCCATCTTCACTCATTACGACATGAAGATATCTGTCATCATTTGTCTTTCCAAGTATCAAACAGCTTGGAAACGGATAGTCATCCGGATACTGTTCTATGATTGAACCGTTAATGACAGCACACCTGATGTCTTTCAATTTAATTCCTCTTTGCTTGAATCGCATAGAAGCATGCTCTGATATCAATACATTATCTGAATCAAAACATTTCTGCAAGTCTTTTATTTCTATCATTTTTTCTCCCTGAGTTGAGTGACTTCTTGCTAATAAAGGTTAAATTTGCTCTTTCTTTCATCCTATCGTTTTATCTGTAATACTTAAGATCATACTCACATTTTATACTTTAATTTCATCATCGACAATTCAATTTTATCATTTTTGCAAAATGATAAAATTGAACTTTTGCACAAGTCATAAAGGTAATGTCACATTTATGTGGCAACCCTATTCTTATATAAAAGGAAGCAATCTGTTCCTTTCATACTCCTTCATTTTAACCACGATATATATCTCCTGGATTAACTCCAAGCTGTATTGTATGTTGATTTAAGCTACTATCTTATTTTAATCGCATAAATGTAGCGTCATTATCGGCTTTAGAGCAGCTGTTACGTTCACCTCACATATGTTATTTTTATGTATTCCTTAAATTTATATATGCAACCTTCTATCTCTTCAAAATGACTCTACAGATGCATCTTTCTTTTATCTGAACCATGTACGACTATAATCTGACATTCTTTGCATAAAGTAAAACTTAAAAATGGACTGGAGTTTACCGTACTCTAGTCCATTTGTCATATCAAAAGAATCATGCCTGCTTTTTGTGAGCATGA
>CAVGTL010000063.1:0-759 GCA_963632005.1 Succinivibrio sp. | reverse complement strand
GGCTGTCGTACTACATCAGTGTGACAGCCACATCAAAATAATTATAGTTTCTTGTTAATGATATCCTATGAAGCTCAAAAACAACCCTATAAAAAAGCAAATAGTTCCACCAATTGTAAAAAATGAAAATGATTCATATGATCCTGATCCTACCAAAAACATTGAAATAAAATCACATACGCCACCACATATCATCAAGAAAACTCCTATGGTGCGAACTGATGTATCCATATTGTTTCGTGATGCTTGATACCCAGGCTCTTTTTCCTTTAACTCTTTGATCGAGTCATTAGCTTTTTCTGAGCCATTGATATTGTGCCCACAATACATACATATTATCCCATCATGACTAATTTCATGCCCGCAAATAGGACACTTATCATTTTCTTCTATCATTTATAATGTCACACCAGCAAGTGGTGCCCAATCATCTGAGTTTGCAGTTAGCAATCCACCAATCAATCCAGCTGCTTGGACTTTGTACAGAACCATCTGTGGTGTTCCTTCTCCATCAATGACGATTCTAAGTTTCTGTCGAAGCATTGCACCATACGAATTAGGAGCATCGATGTATGTTTCAATATATCTAACCTGTTTTGGCTTATAAGACCATCCCTCCAATATGTTGACAGATCCTTCTTTTATCATTGATTCTTCCAATGGTGGCCACTTACATGATGATGGGCTCTTATATGCATTTATGATATGATTAGCAAAACAGTCATCATATTTTTGTTCCAATGGAGATTTTTCAGGAAC
>CAVGTL010000062.1:13494-14302 GCA_963632005.1 Succinivibrio sp. | reverse complement strand
GGCCTAAGTCCGATGAAAACGATATGTCATCGCCGAAGAGGATATTTTCAGATACGGCTTTTATCAGACTTTCGCCAGGAGTGGCGTGAAGCCCGCCGCTGAAGCGGACGAGCGGTGCTATTATATTCTGATTTATTATCAGGTCATTTGAAAGGCCGTCAACGAATATAACGCCTGCCCGGAGGCCGGGAACGGCGGGCGACGAAAAACGCCTTATTTTTATTGTTTTATCTCCATTAAATATATCTGAGATACGCTTCAGATTTACTTCAAGTGAAGATGAAACGATATTGCTTTTGTTCATTTTTTAAACCTCATGTACGATGATATATCTTTATCGATCTTTAAGAAAAAACAGCTGTGACATATAGTAGTATGTCCTTATTTTAGTATATAAATTCAATGAACTTTTGTGTTATACTTAACAGGTTAGAACTGGGTAAGGAGACACCACTATGGGTAACAATGGAATTTTAAAAAAGTTAAAGAAAACACTCGAAGATATATACAATGATTTTCGCTCAAGAATAGACCCTGAGCCCTGGAAAAAGGCTGTGAGGGAGGCTTACAGCGAGGAGCCTGACGAAACTGCGGTACAGGTAGTCGACTTTATGCTTACACATGAATATGTACCGTCAAAGGTATGGCGCGCTGTATGCAATGCGGCTGACATAAAAAACAGACCTGTAATGCTTTCTGATATTTACAGCAATGCAGCAGTAAACAGGATCCTTGACAGAATGGGTGCAGAAGATCCTGTCAGATATGCGTATATATCACCGGATAGTTCGGATGAAGATATAAGGTA
>CAVGTL010000062.1:2301-13484 GCA_963632005.1 Succinivibrio sp. | reverse complement strand
ATCCGGATGTGCTCGACATGAGAAAAAAGCTTTCTGATGTAAAATGCACAGGCGGAGTTGACATTGTAAGAGATATGCTTCCGTTCAGGGCAAAAGCGCGTGAAAGCATGAGAGATGAGTGCAATGCATCAGACACAGAAGCAGCCGCACAGCGTCTGGAAAATGCCATAGCTGAAAATTATAAATGCTATGAAGCGTATTATCCGCTCGGCATGATATATATTAAAAACAACGATATACAAAAGGCTGATTACGTTGCAGATGTGCTGTTAGATCTTGGATATGAGGTCGCTGATGCGTGCCTGCTTAAAGGACGCGTACTTGAAGCGCAGGGAAAAAAGGAGGATGCCTTCTTTTACTATGACAGAGCGCAAAGAACCGGTGCAGATGATGAGGGCAGCCGTGAGGCTGCGGATGAAAGAAAAAGGCTTCTTGCCGAATTTGAGCCTGATTATACTGAATACGAGCCTGAAAGGCCAGACTCTGTAGAAGAAAAGAGAAATTATCTTGATAATGAAGAGTCAGCTGCAATAGAAGTAGTCAAGGAAACTGATGCACTTATAAAAAGAGGCAGACTTACAGAGGCATATTATGAGCTGGTAAAAAGGTCTCAGGAATTCAGCCGCTCAGAGCTTCTTAAGTTCAAAAAAGCAATGGCTCTATACCTCATGAAGAAGGAGCCGGAAGCGCGCGAGGTATTTATGTCGGTCGGAGAAAATTCACCGCTGCACGTGCGCGCCGAATATCTTATAAAAGATATTGATTTTAATATAGTTGAAAACAGCAAGTTTGAAAGCATACGCCCGGCAGATATGGCAGAAATATTTTTCAGTACGGGCAGGTATGCTGAAGCGCTTTCTGCGTATAAACAGATAGATGAAGGTGACATGACTGCAAAGATGTGGTCGCATAGAAGCAGATGCGAAGCTGAAGAGGGAATGCTGAACGCAGCGGTACATTCTATAGATATGGCGCTGAAAAAGGATTTCAGGCTCGAAGAAGCATATGAGCTTGCAGCTATAATATATCAGGCAAAGGGTGAAAATGAAAACGCGCTTGCGATATACGATGAAGCAGTAAAGCTGTCAGCTGCGAGAGGAAATACGCGCGCGTGCGATCTTAAGGCTGCGTTATTGTATGCTATGGGAAAACACAGAGAAGTCCTGGAATTCAGAAATCAGCTTGAAAACAGAGGAGTACCTGCATCAGCAGCAGACGGTTATGCCGGACTGGTACAGATGTACGGCAAGCCTGATGATGCAAAGCTTGGACTTGAATATCTCGAGCGCGCGATAGCTGCAGGCGCATCTGAAACGCGTTTTTATACTGCTGCAGTAAACGCCTGCATAGCGTATAAGCAGTATTTCAGAGCTATGCTTTATATAGAAAAGGGACTGGCATCGGCAGATGAGCCCGAAGCTCTTTATGTAGATAAATGCAAGACGCTTTACATGGCGGGAAGACTCGACTCAGCGTTCATTAATGCAGGCATGCTGCTGACGAAGGATCCTGATGCAGCTGAGGTCCAGTACATAATGGGCTGCATACATTCAGAAAGAGGAGAGGATCGTGACGCTGTAAAATGGCTTAAAAGCGCAGCTGAAACAGATAAAGAGTGCCATAAATACGCGTATGCTGTTGCAGATAAGTGCTTCATTACAGGCGATACTGCAAGCGCACTTACATATTATTCCAGAGCTATAATGCTTGACAGCAGCGACCATCTTTCATTCAAGCGCAGAGCCCTCATTTATATGATGAGAGATGAGGACGAAAAGGCTGCAGAGGATATAAAATGCGCCATTCTCCTCAATGAAGACGATCCTGAGGTATATATGATGCTCGGCGATCTGCTTTCAGGGTACGAGCTTGAGGATGACCTTGATCTTGAGGGAAGCTCTGCAGGCAGCGCAGATGCAGATATGGAAACGATGCCTGAAGCGAATGGCAGTGCCGAAGAAACTGAGGACAATGATAATATTGAAAATGATGTTGAAGATACAGATGCTGATATTGATAAGGCCACTGCTGTGCATGAAAAGGACGCAGAGTATTATTACAGCAAGGCAATAGAACTTGATCCGGATTACCGTCAGGCGTATATAAGCAGAGCAAGATTTTATGTAGAAAACAGACGGCTCGATGATGCTCTCCGTGATATACAGTCAGCGGTCAGACTTGATGACGGAGAAGGAGACGCGTACATGACGCGCGGCATCATACACCATCTCAGAAATGAGAATGTTCAGGCAATAAATGATTTTGAACGCGCTGCACAGACAGAGCGTTTCGCGCTGCAGGCATACAGCTATATTGCAAAATGCAATAATGCTCTCAGAGATTACAATGCTGCTGTAGAAGCGGCAGATGCCGGCTTAGCTATAGATGGCGATTTCCTGAATCTCTATGTGAACCGAGGTGTAGCGTTATTAAATCTTGGAAAATATCATCAGGCAGCCGAAGATTTCAAACGCGTTATACAGAAGAAGAATGAAGTGAATACAGCTGCTGTGGAGGCTGCCTACAGGTTCAGAGGATTGACGAACGAGAAGCTCGGGGAAAAGCAGGAAGCTCTCAGTGATTACCGTATGTTCATTAAGTACGATCCTGATCATCCTGATATAAAGCAGCGTATAGCTGAACTGGAGAGCCAGCTCGAGCCAAATGAGAAAAAGCATCGTTTTTCTTTATTCAGAAGAAAGAAAGGCATGGAGGATTAAAAATGGCAGGAATAAACAGTAAAATAATGGCGTTTGTTGGCACTGAAGACGCTTCAGCTCTGGTGTCAGCTCTTGCAGAGCATACTGACGATATATATGCAGCAGTATCAGATGAATACGGAAAGGCACCGCATCCGGGCGGCAATATAACACTGCTCTCGAAATATCTGGACGAAGAAAGAATGAGCAGCTGGATAGACCGCGTAGGCGTCGATATAGTAATAGACGGTACAGATCTGCCGGCGTCTGAAGCGCGCGCTGTAATAAAAAAGGTATGCGCCGAAAAAGGCATAGAATATCACCGTATAGCTGCAAAGCAGCAGATGAATCTTCATACTTCTGTTTACAGAAGCAGGGAACAGCTGCTGAGAGATCTGGAATATACTGTAGGAAATATTCTTGCTGAGGGTGATGCAGAGCTCTGCGATATGCTTACAGATGTAAAGGATTTCAGTGAAAAGATATTTATGATGATCCCTGCAGATCCTGAGATACTGAAGAATGTTCTGGACGCAGGATACAGAAAAGAAAATATACTCAGCGTTAATCGTCTCATACATGCAGATATGCTTGTAGCGATGTTTAAAGAATTTAATATATCTGATTATGTATTTCCTGGATATCTTACAGAGGGAATGGGTGAAAGACTGGCTTCCGCTGACAGAAGTGACATAAAGGCCTGCATATATGGAGACCTTATACCTGATGAGGGCATGAGCGCAGACGACATGTGGGACATGTTTGCTGAGAGATTTGGAATAGAGGAATATTAATAAAAGATATTACTTAAGATCACGAGCGACATGCTAAAAGGAAAATACAGCGAGAAGGGAAACTGAAAAATGATACATCTTTACTGCGGTGACGGAAAAGGAAAGACTACTGCTGCTGTCGGTCTGACTGTAAGGGCCGCCGGATGCGGCCGCAATGTTCTGTTTATTCAATTTATGAAGGGGCAGAAAACAGGCGAACTGAATATTCTTGAAAATATAGAAAATGTGCGCGTCCTGCGCGCAGGCAGCGGCGATGACGCTGAAAATGAATATAATAAAAAATTTACATTTCAAATGAATGCTCAGGAAAAAGCAGCAGCGGCGGCTGATAATATGACGCTTTTTGAAAATGCTGAACGTGCTGTTTCCGATGATGAAACAGATATGATAGTGCTTGATGAGGCAGTGACTGCCGTAGAGCGCTGTATGCTCGACGAAGAAAGAATGAAAGGATTCGTTGAGGGCTTTGCAGCAGCATCAGGAGGTAAAAAAGAGCTCGTGATGACAGGCTCAGTTCCTGAGGCGTGGATGATAGAAGCTGCTGATTATGTGACTGATATGGAAAAGATAAAGCATCCGTTTGATAAAGGCGTTTCAGCACGTGAGGGAGTAGAGTACTGATGATACCTCTTTCTACGGCAATGAGACCGAAAACGCTTGAGGAATTCCGAGGGCAGGAGCACTTTCTTTACAAGGGTTCATTACTTTATAATGCAATAAAAAACAAAACATTTGAGTCTGCTATATTTTACGGACCGTCAGGTACAGGCAAGACGACGCTCGCAAGGATAATCGCGTCTGAGATGGATGCGGGATTCAGAGAGATAAACGCGTCTACAGCCGGTACAAAGGAGCTTAAGGAGATACTTGAGGATGCTCGCTTTAAATTTTTCGGACTTCAGAACCAGACCACATACCTTTATGTGGACGAGTTTCACCGCTGGAACAAGCTGCAGCAGGACTCGCTGCTGAAGGCACTTGAAGAAGGTGTCATACGATTTATAGGAAGTACGACTGAAAACCCTTATTTTTCCATAAATAACGCTGTAATAAGCAGAGTGCGATTGCTTTACGAGTTTAAGCGCCACGAGAAAAAAGATATAATCGCGATACTTCACCGTGCGCTCGAGGATGCAGAAAACGGTCTGGCTAACTACGGTCTTGTTTATGATGAAGAGGCGCTTGAGCTTATAGCGGACCTGTGCGGCGGCGATGCCCGTGTAGCTCTCGATACTCTCGGATTTATAGCTGAAAATATCGATGATGGAGCACGCATAGATACAGCGATAGTCGGCGAAGCACTTCAGAGGCGCGTTACATTTTTTGACAGAGGAGACGACAGATACGATCTGCTGTCAGCGCTGCAGAAGTCAATAAGAGGAAGCGACCCCGATGCCGCGGTCCATTATCTGGCTCGTCTCATAGAAGGCGGAGCAGACCTGCAGATGATATGCCGCAGGCTGACTGTTATAGCGTCAGAGGATATAGGAATGGCGTTTCCTCAGGCCATAAGCATAACGACTGCATGTGTTCAGGCCGCTCTTATGACAGGACTTCCTGAAGCGCGGATAAATCTTGCTCAGGCTGTAATAATGCTCGCATCGAGCCCGAAGTCGAATTCATGTATAACTGCGATCGATGAAGCGCTGTCTGATATAAGAAAAAGAAAGATATCGGAAATACCGATGCACCTTAAGGATTCGCATTACAGCGGCGCTGCGAAGCGCGGTGTGGGCGGTTATCTCTATCCGCATGCTTACGGCGGCTATGTTGAGCAGCAGTACCTGCCTGACGATCTTTACAGAGAAGGTGTGAGATATTACAGACCGACTGAACACGGAAAAGAAGGTTCGTTTAAGAAATATCTCGAGGCACTGCATAAAAACGATAAAAACAGGAAATAAATAACTAAGCTTTGTGCACATCTGCTGCCGCGCCGGGCGCGGACATTTGCACGGAAATTAATTCAAAGATGATTATTTAAAATGGAACATATAACTGTATTTGAAAAAGGAAACAAAAGTATAAGGCTGGCGGCAAATTCAGGCTTCTGCTTCGGTGTAAAAAGTGCTGTCGACAGAGCCGTAAAGACAGCGGAAGATCCGCAGTATGCTGATATGAAAAAATATACGTGGGGACCGATAATACACAACGATGATGTAGTGTCAGACCTCAGGAGCATGGGCGTTGAAGTGTGCGGCGGAATGGCTGATGTAGACAGTGATTCCGTAGTTATAATAAGGTCTCACGGTGTCTCACACAGAGTCGAGGACGATATACGGGCAGCGGCGGGCGCGGTAGTGGATGCTACATGTCCTTATGTAAAAAAAATACATATGCTTGCACATGATGCATACGTCAGTGGAAAACAGGTAGTTATAATAGGCGATGCGAAGCATCCCGAAGTGCAGGGCATAAACGGCTGGTGTGACGATACTGCTGTAATAATTGCTTCTCCGGCGGAGATCGCAGAAATATCAGAAGGAACAGAGCTTTTTGTCGTAGCTCAGACCACGCTCAATACAAAAATGTGGGCAGAATGTGTAGCTGCTATAAAAAAATTTTTCCCGGATGCAGAAATAAAAAATACGATATGCCAGGCAACGGAAAAACGCCAGGAAGCGTGCAGATTGCTTGCATCTGATTCGGATATGATGGTTATAATAGGAAGCAGATCGAGCTCAAATACGCGAAAACTGTATGAGATTTCCAAGGAAAGCTGCAAAAGCACGTTTTTTGTGGAAAATCCTGAATTTTTACCATTGAAAGAAGTCAGAAAATATAATAGAATAGGAGTAGCGGCTGGTGCCTCGGCTCCGGAACGTATTATTAAGGAGGTTATTGCTCATATGAGTGAAGTTATCACTAACGAATCAAACGAAATGTTTGACTTAATGGAAGAAATCGAAAAGTCTCTCAGAATTCCACAGAGAGGCGAATTAGTAAAAGGCGAAGTAATTCAGGTAGGTCCTCGTGAAGTCTATGTGAATTTAGGATGCAAGAAGGATGGTATCATTCCTAAGGCAGAGATTGCGCTTGAACCTGATCAGGATATAGAATCTCTCTTTAAGGTAGGAGATGAAGTTGAAGCTAAGGTCTTAAAGACTGATGACGGCGAAGGCAACATCTTATTATCTCGTAAGAAGGTAGAGATCAGCGAACACTGGGATGAGATCATAAAGGCTTATGATGAAAAGCAGGCTATCGACGTAAAGGTAGTAAGAGAAGTAAAGGGCGGCGTTATCGCTACATACAAGGAAGTTTCAGGCTTCATCCCTATGTCACAGTTAAACGACAGATATGTTGAAAAGGCTGATGAATTCGTAGGCAAGACTCTTACAGTAAAGGTTACAAGAGTTGACCAGAAGAGAAACAAGGCTGTATTCTCACACAAGGTTTATCTCTCAGAAGAAAAGAACAAGAAGGTTGCTGAGATCTGGGCAGGTCTGAACGTAGGCGACACTATCGAAGGTACAGTAATGAGATTTACTGATTACGGTGCATTCGTTGATATCGGCGGTATCGACGGTCTCCTCCACATTTCAGAGATCTCATGGGGCAAGCTCAAGCACCCACAGGAAGCTCTTGAGATCGGTCAGAAGATCAGAGTTAAGATCCTTTCAATGAACGAAGAAAAGGGTAAGATTTCTCTCGGTCTTAAGCAGAACACACCTGAGCCATGGTCAGTTATCAACGAAAAGTACACTGTAGGTCAGGTAGTAACAGGCAAGGTAGTTCAGATCAAGGAATACGGCGCATTTGTTGAGCTCGAACCTGGTCTTGACGGACTTGTTCACATTTCTGAGATCGCAGCTAAGAGAGTAACAAACATCGCTGATGAGCTTGAACTCGGTCAGACTGTATCAGCTAAGATCCTCGAGATCGATGAAGCTAAGAGAAGGATCAGCCTCAGCATCAAGGAAACTCTCGATGCAGAGACAGAAGAAGCTCCTGCTGAAGACGCTGAATAATTAAAAACGTCTGAGATTCAAACAGAATAGCAGAAAGAATATAATATCAGGGCTGTCGCGCGGAGCGGCGGCCCTGTTTTACGATGCGGGCATTTATATATTGCTGCATAAACATTTAGTAATTGAATATTTTACAAAAGGAGAACTATTTTTATGAGAAACCTTATCTTGACAGGTATGCCGGCATGCGGCAAAAGTACTCTCGGCGTAGTACTTGCCAAAACTCTCGGTATGAGATTCGTTGATACCGACCTGCTTATACAGGAAGTAGAAAAGTGCAAGCTTCAGGAGATAATAGACGGAAGAGGCATGGAGGAATTTCTCAGGATAGAGGAAAAGGTCCTTTCTGAGATAGAAGCTGAAAATTCTATAATATCTACAGGAGGAAGCGCTGTTTACAGCGATAAGGCAATGAAGCATCTGGGGAGCATCGGTGATGTAGTTTACATAAAGCTTTCGCTCGATGAGATAGAGCGCCGTCTGAATAACATAAAGACGAGGGGCATTGCAATGAAGCCGGGTGAAACTCTTGCAGACCTTTATAACATGAGAGTTCCACTGTATGAAAAGTATGCTGACGTAACTATCGAAACTGAAGGCATGGGTATAGAAGAAAGCATTGAAGTGCTTATAAACAAACTGGGAAAAGACGCGAACGCAGCCGAATAAGATAACATTGAAAGTAATGTGAAATGCTGGTGACATTCGCAGTAAATACAGAAAACGGCAGGACATGCAGATAAGCTCCGCATGTCCTGCCGTTTCAGCTTTTTATGTGTAATTAATGAAACTTGTTATCAGTGCTTTTCGTGCGAATAACCGAGCAGCTCACCTGCGCTGGCAAGAGTAGTTTCTGTTATATTGGTCCCTCCGAGCAGGCGCGCTATCTCATGTACGCGCTCTTCGTCGGACAGAAGCTTTATAGTAGTGTAGCTGCGTTCATCGGAATCATCCTTTGATATCAGATACTGATGATCCCCGCAGGCAGCTATCTGCGGCAGATGAGTTATACACAATACCTGATGGTTTTCAGATATCTCGTGCAGCTTGCGGCCTACGACGCTCGCCGTTATACCGCTTATACCTGTATCTATCTCATCAAATACGAGCGTCGGTACATGCTCGGCAGAATTCGTCAGCCGTTTAAAGGCGAGGGCTATACGCGATATCTCACCGCCGGACGCGACTTCTGAAAGAGGTTTGAGCGATCCGCCTTTATTTGCGTTAAAAAGGAATTCGACTTTATCAGTTCCGAGGGCAGAGATAGCAGGCGCTCCTTCAGAATTAAGTACAGTTGAAATATCTACAGCAAACTGAGCGTTCGCAAAATTGAGCTCCGACAGCTCCGCTGTCATGTCGGCAGAAAGCCTGTCGGCAGCAGCGCGCCTGAGCGCGCTGAGTTCTTCAGAAAGTGAAAGTATCTGCTTTCTGAGAGCTGAAAGGCGCTGAGTCAGTTCTTTTTCAGCGTCTTCTGTATTTTCAAATTTTTCCAACTCTGACATGCATTTATCACGGTATTCCATGATGCTCTTAATGCTGCCGCCGTATTTGCGCTTCATATTATCTATCATATTGAGCCGTGTAACGACATCATCTATCTCGTCAGGCGTAAAGGAAAAAGAATCGCGTGAGCGGCGTATCTCCTCGCAGATATCATCGAGCGCGTAAACGCTGTCACTGAGAGTTGATGATATGGAAGCGTAATCGCTTCCATATCCAGCGATATCCTCCATAAGCGAACGGCAGCGGTCAAGACCACTTGACGAAAGTATCTCATAGCTTTCGCTTAAAGCGGCGAATATTTTTTCGCTGTTCTGCAGTATCTTGAGCCTGTCGCTGAGCTCGGCGTCCTCGCCGGGATGAAGGTCTGCAGCGTCTATCTCGCTGACCTCAAATCGCATGAAATCCTGCTTGCGCAGGAACTCTGCGTGGCTCGAGCGTATCTTTAAGAGTTGCGCGCGGGTTGACTGATACTCTGTATACAGCGCGGTGACGCGCCCCCTTATGTCTATTAGTTTATTGCCGCCGCAGCTGTCGAGTATTCCCATATGCTTGTCAGGGTCAAGGAACGTCTGGTTGTCGTACTGACCGTGGATGTCGACGAGGTGCCGAGTGAGACCGTTAAGGAAAGCAAGTGTGACTATCTCACCGTTTACACGTGCAAGGCTCTTTCCGTTCCTGTTGAACTCGCGCGTTATGACGAGCTCGGCGTCTTCACAGTCAGAGTCACCTGAGCCTGCAGCGTACTGGGCGTATTCGGGAATGCCTGCAATTACAAGCCGCTCCGGACCGGAAAGTGAGAACACGAGCTGGACGAGAGCCTTTTCGTGACCGTCAGCCACGAACGAAGCGCTGCCGCGCCCGCCGAGAGCCATATTGACGGCCTGTATAACGATGGATTTACCAGTTCCCGTTTCGCCGGAGATTATATTGAGCCTGTCATTCAGGTCTATGTCGATCTCTTTTATGATCGCGAAATTTTTAATATAAATATGTGTTAACATCTGTCACCTCAGAATCGTGAGAATGGTGGGCGCCTAGAATTCGGATTCCCTGAGTATAGCGTTGAAGCGCCTTACGATAGGGGCTACGTGCTCAGGAAGGTCGACTACTGCAAAAACAGTGTTGTCACCGGCCAGCGTGCCTACGACCTCAGGTATGCCGTATGAATCGAAAGCCTCACACGCTGCGTTTGCACAGCCTGACAGCGTTTTCAGTACTATGATGTTGCCGGCAGACCTTATCGAGCTGACTGTGTTTTTGAATATTTTTTCATAGCGCTCCGCAGAGCTTACCATGCCAGGAGGTCCAGGAAGCGCGTACTTGTAGCGCCCCGACGGCGCGAGTATCTTGACGAGCTGCAGGTCCTTTATGTCACGCGAAACCGTAGCCTGAGTGACCTTGTAGCCGCTTTCCGAGAGCTTGTCGGCAAGCGCCTCCTGCGTATCTATTTCGTAGGTGTTTATGAGCTCGACTATTTTGTCCTGTCTTGAAAATCTCATTTATTTCTACCCCTTTGTTAAAAATTGGAATGAATAATTATAAGCATCTTAGTATTATTATACCTTTTTTATGCACGAATTAAAACATAAAACACAATAAATACAGAAATTGGCAACAAAAATTCATTAATTATTTCAAGAACATATGTATTTTTTATTGGATATGAGGTGAATCTGTGGTAGAATGATACAGACTATGCGGGGGTAGACATATAATGAGGATTCTTGGAATAGACCCGGGCTATGCGCTTATGGGTTACGGCGTCATAGAGCAGAGCGGAAACAGCTTTAAAGTTCTCGACTATGGCAGCATTTCTACGGAGGCGGGGACTCCGATGCCTGAAAGGCTTAAATTTTTATATTCGAGCCTTATGGACATAATAGCTGAAACAGAGCCGGAGGCAGCAGCCCTCGAGGAGCTTTTTTACAATACAAACGCTAAAACTGTAATAAACGTAGGTCAGGCGCGCGGCGTGGCCGTGTTGGCGTGCGTAAACTCCGGACTGACTATAGACGAATACACGCCGCTTCAGATAAAGCAGGCGCTTGTCGGATACGGGCGCGCAGAGAAGAAGCAGGTACAGCAGATGGTAAAAACGATACTTAAGCTGGATGCAGTGCCGAAGCCTGATGATACGGCAGACGCGCTTGCAGTCGCGATATGCCACGCAAACTCATCAGGAGGGAGCTCGCGCCTTGCAGCGTCCATAGAAAAGG
>CAVGTL010000062.1:0-2242 GCA_963632005.1 Succinivibrio sp. | reverse complement strand
CAGCTGCAGCTGCCGAACCGTTCAGAATAATAAAATAGAAAATATTACGATAAAGGAAAAATAATGCTTCATTTTATAAGCGGAAGATTCGCCGGAACGTTTGATAGCGGCGTTATAATAGAAAACAACGGCATAGGCTATGAGATAAACATGCCCTCATCTTCTGCCGCGTATATGGCGGCAGAGGGCGACAGCGTTACTGTCTATACGGCTATGATAGTACGTGAGGATGATATAAGCCTTTACGGATTTGATGACAGAGACAGCCTGCTAATGTTCAGGATGCTTACGGGAGTGAGCGGCATAGGCTCAAAAGGCGCGCTCGCTATACTGTCTGCACTGACTGTGTCGGAAATAAAAAAGGCAATAGTATTTGACGATGCAGGAACGCTCTCAAAAGCGCAGGGCGTAGGAAAAAAGACTGCGCAGAGGATAGTCCTCGAGCTGCGAGACAAGATAGACGCAAGCTCTATCGTTGAAACGAGCCACGACGTCCAGACATCTATGCCTATAGGAGTTAGAAATGGCGCGGCGGAAGCGATAGACGCGCTCGTGAGCCTCGGATATTCAAAGAGCGAAGCAGCGGAAGCGGTCACATCGTGCGGCCTTGAGGATGCGCCTGCCGAGGACTTTATAAAGGCGGCGCTCAAAAAGCTGTCGCTTTTCTAATACTGAAGGTTTCATATTACGGGGCTGCCGGGCAGCCGCATGTATATAAAATATTAAATATTTAAATTAAATTATTGGGTAAAAGGAATTATTAAATGGATCCTGAAAGAATTACAAACGCGGGTTATTCTGATGACGATGCTGATATAGAAGTCAGTCTCAGGCCGAAAAAGCTTGCTGACTATATAGGGCAGCCGGCTGTCAAGGATAATCTGGAAATATTCATAGAGGCGGCAAAGCGGCGAAACGAGCCGCTCGATCATGTGCTCTTTTACGGACCTCCGGGGCTCGGAAAGACGACGCTTGCGGGAGTTATCGCTACAGAGATGGGTGTAAATCTCAGGATAACTTCGGGCCCGGCGATCGGGCGCGCTGGTGATCTTGCCGCTATTCTTACAAATCTTGATGAAAACGACGTACTTTTCATAGACGAGATACACAGGCTGAATCGCTCGGTCGAGGAGGTTCTTTACTCGGCTATGGAGGACTACGCTATAGATATTATAATAGGAAAAGGACCGTCGGCTCGCTCGCTGAGGCTCGATATACCAAAGTTTACCTTGATAGGCGCGACGACGCGCGCGGGAAGCCTTTCTGCGCCTCTGCGCGACAGATTCGGCGTTATCAGCAAGTTTGAGCTTTATACGAAGGAAGATTTGATGAAGATACTGAACCGCTCGTGCGGCATACTTAATGTCGAGTCAGATGCTGAGGCGCTTGAAGCGATGGCGGCGCGCTCGAGAGGTACGCCGCGAGTAGCGAACCGTATGCTGAAGCGTGTGAGGGATTTTTCGCAGGTGAAGGGCGACGGTCATATAAATATGGAGATCGCCGAAAAGGCGTTTGACGCGCTGGGTGTTGACGCGCTGGGGCTCGAGGGGCTTGACCGCGAGATACTTCAGCTTATCATAGATCGTTTTCACGGCGGACCTGTAGGCATAGAAACGATAGCTGCGGCCATAGGTGAGGAGCGCGTTACTATAGAGGACGTATACGAGCCGTATCTGATACAGCTCGGTCTGCTCAACAGAACGCCTAAGGGCAGGACTGTTACCGACAGGGCTTATGCACATCTTGGAATAGAAAGGATGACGGAAGAGTAATAATGAAAAAGTTAAGATTACTTACGATGACGGCACTGCTCGTCACACTTTTTTCTGTTACATGTACTGTATCGCACGCTGCTGTATCTGATTCTGATTATATAAAGGTAGGCTTAAAATACGGCTCGACTGCGCCTGCAAATATAGCTGTAAGCTCGCCTGACGGGCTGTCGCTCTACAACGCTGACGGCTCTACAGTTTCAAAGGCGGGAAGCGTGCTCGACGGATATACTTTTGTAAATCTCAAGAACAATGGCTCGTCAGTCGCGGTGCTCGATGCGGCTGGAAATACGATAACGACGCTCATGGGTGACGGAACTGAGTGTGTAGCGTCATCAAAGCTGCTTTCTGATGATTCATCCGTGACTATAGGCGGCGTGTCTTACAGAGGCGGAGCCATGCCGTACATAAATTCGTCGAGCCAGATGAATGTTATAAATTATGTTGATATAGAGGATTATCTGAGAAGT
>CAVGTL010000061.1:0-14519 GCA_963632005.1 Succinivibrio sp. | reverse complement strand
GGATCTGCAAATGACTTGAAGCCCTGCAAACTTAATTTTTTAAAATACACTTTTCTTATTCTCCTGTAAACAGAAAGTCGGTCATTCTTAAAATGATGCCGACTGCTTACTTCTTTAATATCTTTTCGAGCGCTTCCTTTGCAGCATTCTGCTCCGCCTGCTTTTTAGTACTCCCCGAACCGTGCCCTTTTACCGCGCCGTCTATCCTCAGTACCGCAAAAAATATCTTGTCGTGATCTGGACCAGTCTCGCCCTCTATCCAGTAAGATATGCGCGGATTTCCGGATGCCTGCAGATATTCCTGGAGCGCTGTCTTGTAGTCATGCTTGAGTTTTCCCTCCAGCGCATCCTCTATGATATCGTCAAAAAGTCTGACTATCACTGCCCCCACGCTTTCCCAGCCGCCATCAAGGTATATCGCACCTATCATGGCTTCGAGCGCGTCAGACACAAGAGACCTTTTCTTTCTTTTCATTCCAGACGTTTCTTCGCCGTGCCCCATGCGGATGTAATCTGTAAGATGCAGGTCCTCTGCCTTACGCAGCAGTGATTCCTCACAGACTACGGCAGCGCGCAGCTTGCTCAGAGCGCCTTCTTCATTTTCAGAAAGCTTATAATACATTACCTCTGCTATCACCGCATCGAGAACAGCGTCTCCGAGAAACTCAAGACGCTCATTGTTCTCGATATATTTGAGCTTGTGCTCATAGCAGTAAGAGCTGTGCGTCAGCGCATTCTGAAGCAGAGAAATATCTCTGAATTCATATCCTATGACCTCGCACAGCTTATTATAATCAGGATCTTTCACGTTACTCAGCTTCCTTCCCTGACTCGGACGCTTCTTCAGAAGCTTCATCAACTTCTTTTTCGTTAAGCTCCGCAACGGCCCTGCTTATTATGCCTACTACATCCTGCTCAACGTAAGGTATACCCTTTATTATGGCGTTAGTAACAGCCTTTGCGTTCGATGAGCCGTGTATCTTTATTACCGGTCCGCGCACGCCGAGTATAGGAGCTCCGCCGTATTCAGAATAATCAAATATCTTCTTGAGGTCCTTGAGCTGGTCTGCAAGCATTACTGCGCCCATCTTTGCTCTTACTGAAGAAGTCAGTATGTCTTTAAGCAGATGGACTATTTTATCTGCAAGACCCTCACTGAGCTTAAGGACAGTATTTCCTACGAATCCGTCGCATACGAGGACGTCTGCAGCTCCAAAAGGTATTTCACGCGCTTCCACATTTCCGCAGAAATTCAGGTCACTGTTTTTAAGGAGCTGATACGCTTCCTTCAGTACAGGTGTACCCTTCTTTTCCTCTACGCCTATGTTTATAAGGCCTACAGAAGGCTCCTCAATGCCGAGCACCTTGTTCATGTACACGCTTCCCATAACTGCGAACTCGCGCAGATTTGAAGGTCTGCACTCTGAGTTTGCTCCCGCGTCAACGAGAAGTGACACGCCCTCGCCGATTATCGGGTAAGTCATGCCTATCGCAGGACGCTCTATGCCCTTTATCCTGCCGAATCTGAAAAGCGATCCCGCCATCAGAGCGCCTGTATTTCCGGCAGATATCATCAGGTCGCACTTGCCCTCTTTAACGAGCGAAAGACCCTTTATCATTGAAGAATCCTTCTTTGCGCGTGCAGCCTTTACCGGCGAATCGTCATTCGTAATGACCTCTGTTGCGTTTACTATCTTTATCTTGTTATAGTCAAATTTATACTTTTTAAGTTCTCTTTTTATTACATCCTCGATGCCTAAAATATAAATTTCATCATCTATGAGTTTGCTGGCTTCAACGCATCCTTTTACTATCTCTTCAGGGGCGTTGTCGCCTCCCATTCCGTCAACTGCTATTCTCATTACACAGTCCTCCAGTTTATTTTCCCCTTTTATGTCCTTTTTTCTTCACAGAAAAACCGAATTTTCCTATGAAATGACCCTCTGCGAAATATTCACCGTGCGAATAAACGAGCGGTCTGGCCTTCGCCAGGTCGAACTTTCCGCTTTCATCCATGTACTGGGCGTCTACTGTCACGCCTCGCACCTCCGCGATGAACATGTCGTGCGAGCCCAGCGGTATGATCTGCTTTACCTTGCATTCTATATTTACAGGGCTCTCGCCTATAGACGGAGCGCTTACATGCTGAGACTTCATCGCCGTAAGACCGTACTCTCTGAATTTATCGATATCGCGGCCTGACTTTACTCCGCAAAGGTCTGTTATCTTTGCGAGCTTTTCAGTCGTAAGGTTTATGACGAATTCACCTGTTTTCTTTATGATATCGTATGAATGTCTTTCAGGTCTTATCGAAATATACACCATGGCGGGATCGGAGCATATAGTTCCGGTCCACGCTACAGTTATTATATTCGGTCTTTCGCCCGGTATACCGCAGCTTACCATTACCGCCGGTATAGGATACAGCATGTTGCCCGGACGCCAGTATTCTTTATTGAATTTCTTTTTTTCCATTATTTATTTCTGCTTATTATTCTATTTTCTGTTTATCTTTCCGATATCGCGTCTGTACTGAGCGCCCTCGAATGTTATCTTTTCAACGTTAGCAAACGCCTTTGCGCGCGCCTCGTCATTTGTAGCGCCTGTTGCAGTCACTCCGAGGACTCTTCCTCCGGCAGTCACTATATTGCCGTCCTTCTCGGCAGTGCCCGCATGGAATACTACAACATCATCGTCAACGTCGTCAAGACCGCTGATGACCTTGCCCTTTTCGTAGCTTCCCGGATATCCGCCTGATGCGAGGACTACGCATACTGCACGTCTGTCGCTCCATTTTATTTCGAGCTTGTCGAGAGTTCCGTCTATGCACGCGTCAAATATTTCCGAAAGGTCAGAATCAAGTCTCATGAGGACTGACTGAGTTTCAGGATCGCCGAAGCGGTTGTTGAACTCTATTACCTTAGGACCATCGTCTGTTATCATAAGGCCTACGAAAAGAACACCGTGGAAATCGAGACCGTCCTCCTTGAAGCCCTTCATAGTAGGCTCAAGTATGCGGTCGCGTATCTGCGCTTCGAGCTCAGGAGTAAATATCAGGCTCGGAGAATAAGTTCCCATACCTCCTGTATTTGGCCCCTTGTCGCCGTCGAATACTCTCTTGTAGTCCTGCGCCGATTCCATCGGGACTATTACATTGCCGTCAACGAAGCAGAGCATAGACGCTTCTATGCCTGTAAGATATTCCTCTACTACGATAAGATCAGCAGCATCTCCGAATATCTTATCGCCCATCATTTCATCTATAGCCTTTTCAGCAGACTCCGCATCCTCTGCTATTACAACGCCCTTGCCTGCAGCAAGTCCGTCGGCCTTTATTACCATAGGGAAACCGAAAACGCCGATGTCAGCCTTGAGCGCGTCGATATCGGTATATTCCTTATAGCCTGCTGTAGGTATATTGTGGCGCGCAAGGAATGCCTTTGTGAATGACTTGCTTCCCTCAAGCTGCGAGCAATTCTTATCAGGTCCGAATACTCTTATGCCCTCTGCCTGTAGCACGTCTGTTATACCCATTGAAAGCGGTACTTCAGGTCCGATCACCGCCATATCTATATCATTCGCCTTTGCGAAATCTCTTATGCCCTCTATGTCTTCAGCCTTTACAGGAACGCACTCTGCTACCTGCGCTATGCCTGCGTTGCCCGGAGCACAGTATATCTTGTCTACTCTGTCGCTCTGTGCGAGCTTCCACGCGATAGCGTGCTCCCTGCCGCCGCTTCCGACTACAAGAATCTTCATTATCTCTGATCCTCCATTATATGAATCACTTTTAAGTTAATTTACATTATCTGCGAAACTACATTTTTTCTTCGTTGCAGAACATCTTTACCGCAAGCGGAAGTATCTCGTGCTCCACTTCAAGAACTCTTGCTGCGAGAGTTTCAGGTGTATCATTTTCCTTTACTTCTACTGACTTCTGAAGGATGATCTTTCCTGTGTCTACACCCTCATCAACGAAATGAACTGTAGCGCCTGACTCCTTTTCACCTGCCGCAAGCACTGCTTCGTGTACGTGATGTCCGTACATTCCGAGTCCGCAGTATTTCGGTATGAGCGACGGGTGTATGTTTATTATCTTGTTTCTGTATTCTTCTATGATCTCAGGCGGGAGCACGCTCATGTAGCCTGCGAGGACTATCAGGTCTGTGCTTTCCGATCTGAGGAGCTTGAGCAGCTTTTCTGTGCGTCTTGCGTCGTCAGGAATGTTTTTCTTTCCTATTACTGCGCACTTTATGCCGTGAGCTTCTGCGCGCTTTATTGCAAATGCGTCAGGATTGCTTGAGATAAGGAGCGCTATCCTGCCGTTTTCTATGAAGCCGTTTTCTATATTGTCTATGAGCGCCTGAAAGTTTGTTCCGCCGCCCGAAACGAGTACTGTTATATTTTTCATCTATAGAACCTCTTTCCTGTACGTGATCCTATAAAGCCTTACCGTCATGAAGTATAGTAACGCCTTCGCCCTTGACGATGCGGCCTATTACTGACGGGTTTTCGCCTTCTGCTTTGAGGATGCTCATGATGCCCTCGGCGTCTTTTTCGTCTACTACCATCATCATGCCGATGCCCATGTTAAATGTAGAGAACATTTCCTTTGCGTCGATGTTTCCGCACTTCTTTATGTACTTGAATATTGGGAGCACTTCCCATGTGCCTGTAGTTATCTCAGCGCAGAGACCGTCAGGGAGTATACGTGGGATATTCTCGTAGAATCCGCCGCCTGTGATGTGTACTACGCCGTTTACAGTGTATTTTTCAAATACAGCCTTTGCAGGACGAACGTAGATCCTTGTAGGAGTGATGAGCGCGCCGCCGAGCGTGTCGTCAAGCTCTTCTACGTAGTCTGCAACGTCCATGTTCATCTTATCGAAGAATACCTTTCTTACGAGCGAATAACCGTTGCTGTGGATACCGCTTGAAGGAAGGCCTATGATAACGTTGCCCTCTGCTACCTTGCTGCCATCTATGATCTTCTTCTTGTCAACGATACCTACAGCAAAGCCTGCCATATCGTACTCGTCATCGCCGTAGAATGAAGGCATCTCAGCAGTTTCGCCGCCTACGAGCGCGCAGTCTGAAAGCACGCAGCCGTCAGCTATACCCTTTACGATATCTGCGATCTTTTCTGCCTGTACCTTGCCTGTAGCTATATAATCAAGGAAGAACAGCGGAGCAGCGCCCTGGCATACTATGTCGTTTACGCACATCGCTACGCAGTCCTGACCTACAGTGTCATGCTTATCTGTAAGGAACGCGATCTTAAGCTTAGTTCCTACGCCGTCAGTTCCTGAAACGAGTACCGGCTCCGTTATAGCGCCGAGGTTCAGCTGATAAAGGCTGCCGAAGCTGCCAAGTCCTGTAAGAACGCTTTCGTTGAATGTTCTCTTTACGTGATCCTTCATAAGCTCAACAGCTCTGCCGCCTTCCTTTGTGTCAACGCCGGCGTCTTTGTACGTAAGCTTTTCGTCCATTTTTCTACCTCTTTTTAATTTATATAAAAGCAATAATTTACTCTGTAATATATATACGCAATGAATATGCGGCGCGCGCGATCTACAGCGCCGCATCCTGCCTGCGCGGTGACGCGCCCCCGCGTGCTCCCGCACGCCCACAGCATTTATTCATTCGCTTATTTATTTATTCATATATAAAACTTTTTATCAGTCGTATTCTCCGACGAACGTTCTGTCCTTGCGGTGCTCCTGATACTCTATGTCAAAGAGCTCTACCGGGTAATCGCCTGTGAAGCATGCTGTGCATATCTCATCGCCGAGTCCGATGCACTCATGAAGGCCCTCTACAGGCAGGAATGCGAGCGAGTCTGCGCCTATGTGCTTGCACATCTCGTCTATAGACATGTTCGCAGCCATGAGGTTCTTCTTGTCAGGCGTGTCGATGCCCATGTAGCATGAGTGAGTTACAGGAGGCGAGCTGATCCTCATGTGGACCTCTGCAGCGCCGCCCTCCTTGAGCATCTTGACTATCTTGCCGCTCGTAGTTCCTCTTACGATAGAGTCGTCGATAACTACGACCTTCTTGCCTCGGATATTTTCCTCAAGTACGTTGAGCTTCATCTTTACGCTGAGCTCGCGCATCTCCTGAGTAGGCTGTATGAATGTACGTCCTACGTATCTGTTCTTTACGAGACCTTCGCCGAACGGTATGCCTGATTCCTCGGCATAGCCGATGGCTGCTACCGTGCCTGAGTCAGGAACTGCGATAACGAGGTCTGCATCTACATCGTCATTTCTGGCGAGTATACGGCCTGCTTCGCGGCGAGTCATGTATATGCTCTTGTCCTCCATGTGGCTGTCAGTTCTCGCAAAGTATACGTACTCGAACGAACATACTCTCTTCGGAGCATTTTCATGGTACATGATAGACGTGATCTCGTTGTTTTCGATGACAACGATCTCGCCCGGCTTTATATCTCTTACGTATGTAGCGCCCTGGAGCGGGAATACGCAGCTTTCCGATGATAAGATATAGCCTGATGCAGTCTTGCCGAGGCACAGTGGTCTGATGCCGTTCGGGTCTCTCACGCCTATGAGTTTTTCGCCTGTAGTTATAACGAGGGCGAACGCGCCCTTTACTGTGTTGCACGCCTTGCTGACAGCTTCCTCTACAGTGTTATCTCTGAGGTGTCTCGCGATGAGCGCTGCGATTATCTCAGTATCGATAGACGTCTGGAATATATATCCATCGTCCTGCATCTCGTCGCGCAGTATCTGAGCGTTTACGAGAGTTCCGTTGTGAGCGAGCGCGAGCGAGCCCATCTTTGAGTAAACTACGAGCGGCTGAGCGTTAGTTACGTGGCTCTCGCCCGCAGTCGAATATCTTACGTGGCCTATGCAGATGTCGCCCGGCAGAGTCTTCATGATGTCGTCGTTGAAGACCTCCTGAACGAGACCCATGTCCTTGTAGTAATTTATGTTTCCGAACATGTTTGACGCGATACCCGCGCTCTCCTGTCCTCTGTGTTGCAGAGAATGGAGACCGAAATAAACATCTTTCGCTATGTTTGAAGCGCCCGGAGACGAGATACCCACTACGCCGCACTCGTCATGAAATTTGTCGTCGTCTAAAAGTTCAGCAAGTTCTGCTTCCCAGTTTTTACAGCTGTTCATTATCGTATTGCTTTTTCCTTCCCGAATTCGATCTTATTAACAATTGTTATAAATTAATTTATCATCAATTAATTATTATTTATTTAATGACGCAGCGCCGCGCCGATCAAGCAAGCCTGCCGGCGCTCCGCTACGCTTTAAAATTATTTGCCTGTAAATTCAGCGTCTATTGCCATGATGTCAGCTTCCATTTTTGCCTTGTAATCCTTCATAGCCTGTCTGAGTTCAGGATACTTTATCGAAAGCATCTGGACTGCGAGGATACCTGCGTTTTCAGCGCCGTCTATGGCAACTGTAGCTACAGGAACGCCCTTAGGCATCTGGACTATCGAAAGCAGCGAGTCGAGACCGTCAAGCGTAGATGACTTGACAGGGAGACCTATTACAGGAAGCGGCGTGTACGCAGCGAGCACTCCGCCCAGATGCGCAGCCTTGCCTGCTGCAGCGATAATTACCTCTATTCCGTCAGCCTCAGCGCCCGAAGCAAACTGCTCAGCAGCCTTAGGCGTTCTGTGCGCTGATATTACACGTGTTACGAATTCTACTCCGAAATCTGCCAGTATCTTTTCCGCTCTTTCAACGACCGGATAGTCTGACTTGCTTCCCATTACAATTCCGACTTTCATTTCTCGATTCCTTTCATTGTTAATATATTATCCGAAATATTTTACACCTGACTCAAACAGCTTCTGGTCGTTATTGCCAGGAACATTTCTGTAAAGATTTCTTCCGATACGCTCAGAGTGGCCCATCTTGCCGAATACTCTGCCGTCAGGCGAGAATATACCCTCGATAGCCTGGTTTGAGTTGTTAGGGTTGTACGCGATGTCTGACGTAGGAACGCCGTCAGGATCTACGTACTGAGTAGCTATCTGGCCGTTAGCGGCAAGCTGAGCTATAAGCTCGTCAGACGCGATAAATCTGCCCTCGCCGTGTGAAACAGGAACTACGTGGATATCGCCCACTTCGTTCGCAGCCATCCAAGGCGACTTGACAGAAGCTACTCTTGTATGAACGAGGCATGAAGCGTGTCTGCCGATGCTGTTGTATGTCAGCGTAGCGCTGTCGTCCTTCATGTCTGTTATCTTTCCGTAAGGAACGAGTCCCAGCTTTATGAGAGCCTGGAAACCGTTGCATATGCCGAGCATCAGACCGTCTCTGTTTTCGAGAAGGTCAGCTACAGCCTCGCTTACAGCAGGATTTCTGAATACAGCAGTAATGAACTTAGCTGAACCGTCAGGCTCGTCACCGCCGCTGAAGCCTCCAGGTATCATGATTATCTGGCTCTGCTTTATATTTTCTACCATCTTCTTGATAGATTCATCAAGAGACTGCGGATCCATATTTGTAATATTCTGGATCACTGCATCACCACCCGCTCTTTCAAACGCGCGCTTGCTGTCCATCTCGCAGTTAGTTCCAGGGAACGCAGGGATGAATATACGAGGCTTTGCGATCTTTATAGCCGGTTTCGAAAGATTTCTCTCCTTGAACTCATAAGCCTTTATCGGAGCATCGTCTTCCTTCGCTTTTGTAGGGAATACGCTTTCAAGCGGCGCTGTCCAGCCTGCGATCAGCTTTTCGAGGTCGAATTCCTTACCCTCTGCCTTTATTACCTTTTCTTCTGTAGTCTTACCGATGATCTCATACTTTGTGCCTGCGAAAAGCGCGTCAGCGTCTTCCGCAGCGTCTATTTCTATGATAAGTCCGCCGCAGTCTATATTTCTGAGCGCTGCGTCAGAAGCGCCCGAAAGATCTGCGCCGATCTTGTTGCCTGCAGCCATTCTTACTGCGGCAGCGAATATACCGCCCTCAGTTATCACGTCAGCAGCGAGGACCTTGCCTGCAGCAGTGAGGTCTATCACCTTTGCCATGTTTATCCTGAACTGTTCAAAATCAACGATCTTGTCATCGTCAACGCCCGCAGTTACATGAACGAGCGTGCTGCCGGTCTTCTTAAACTCCGTAGAAACTACCTGATTTGCGTCAGAAGCAGTTACAGCGAACGATATCAATGTAGGAGGAACATCTATATCCATGAATGTTCCCGACATACTGTCCTTACCGCCGATAGCAGGGATCTTCAGCTCCGCCTGTGCCAGCAGGCCTCCGAGCAGCGCGCCGAAAGGCTTGCCCCATCTTTCAGGATCAGTTCCGAGCTTTTCGAAATATTCCTGGAAAGAAAGTCTTGCTTTTCTATAGTCGCCGCCCATAGCAACTATACGAGCAGCCGAGTCAACTACAGCGTTTACAGCGCCGTGGAACGGGCTGAGGTCTGCCACCTTCGGGTTAAAACCGTATGTCATGATAGTAGCAGTATCCGTGTAACCCTCTGTAAGAGGCAGCTTTGCCGCCATACCCGCAGAAGGCGAAAGCTGATACTTGCCGCCGAGAGGCATCAGGACGGAGCCTGCGCCGATAGTGCTGTCAAATCTTTCCACAAGTCCCTTCTGGCTCGCGCAGTTAAGATCAGCGACTATATCCTCGAGAGGTCTTTCATCAGCCGTATATAATTTAAGATAATCATCAGAATCAGGAACACTGATGACTGTCTCCTGTTTTACTCCGTTTGTATCGAGGAACGATCTTCTCAGGTCGAGTATGCACTTTCCTCTCCAATACATCTTTACATTACCTGTGTCTGTAACAGTAGCAACAGCAACAGCCTCAAGGTTTTCCTCTGCTGCTGCGGCTATGAACTTGTCCACATCTGCAGCATCGACAACTACAGCCATTCTTTCCTGAGACTCTGAAATTGCAAGCTCAGTACCGTCAAGGCCCTCGTACTTCTTAGGCACGAGGTCGAGCTCTATATCAAGGCTGTCAGCGAGCTCGCCGATAGCTACAGAAACACCGCCCGCGCCGAAGTCGTTGCAGCGCTTTATTAAAGTAGAAACCTCAGATCTTCTGAAAAGTCTCTGGAGATTTCTTTCTACAGGCGGATTACCCTTCTGGACCTCTGCACCGCAAGTCAATATAGACTCTGTAGTGTGCTCCTTGGAAGAGCCTGTAGCGCCGCCGCATCCATCGCGGCCCGTGCGTCCGCCTACGAGTATTATCCTGTCGCCAGGCTGCGGTCTTTCACGTCTTACGTTAGCAGCAGGAGCCGCGCCTATTACAGCGCCGACCTCCATTCTCTTAGCTACGTAGCCTTCATCGTAGACTTCGGCTACCTTGCCTGTAGCGATGCCGATCTGGTTACCGTATGAGCTGTAGCCGTGAGCAGCGCTCGTAGTGATCTTTCTCTGAGGCAGCTTGCCGTCGAGAGTATCTGCAACGCTCGTTCTCGGATCAGCCGCACCCGTAACTCTCATAGCCTGGTAAACGTAAACACGGCCTGAGAGCGGATCTCTTATAGCGCCGCCGAGGCATGTAGCCGCGCCGCCGTAAGGCTCGATCTCTGTAGGATGGTTGTGAGTTTCATTCTTGAACATTACAAGCCAGTCTTCAGGCTTGCCGTCTATGTCGGCAGTGACCTTGATGCTGCATGCGTTTATTTCTTCCGACTCGTCGAGGTCGTCAGCGAGTCCGAGATGCTTAACATATTTAGTACCTATAGTTGCGAGATCCATAAGAGTGATATCGCGGTCGCTTCTGCCGAGATCATCTCTGATAGCGAGATATCTGTCGAACGCCTTCTTTATGATCTGCGCGTATCTGCCCTCACCGAAGCTTACATCAGTTATCTTGGTAGAGAACGTAGTATGTCTGCAGTGGTCAGACCAGTATGTATCTATTACCTTGAGCTCCGTCAAAGTCGGATCTCTGTGCTCTACCTCGCTGAACTGCTTTCTTACAAACAGGAGGTCTTCATCGCTCATCGCAAAGCCGCTCGCCGTCCTGTACTCGCGTATCTCGTCGTCGCTCATGTTCCTGAATCCTTCGATAACAGCAACGTCAGGCGGCATCTCAGTTTCCATAGTCAGACTCTCAGGCTTGTCCATAGAAGCGATCTGAGAATCAACAGGGTTTATGCAGTAGCTTCTGATAGCGTCACCCTGCTCCTCAGTTATATTTCCGTAAAGAGCCACTATGCGCGCGAACTTTACCTCAGGCTTGTTGCCCATGCTTATGAGCTGTATGCACTGTGCAGCCGAATCAGCGCGCTGGTCGTACTGTCCCGGCAGGAATTCTGTCGCAAAATAATAAGCTGCATCCGATATATCGACCGTTTCCTCATAAACATGATCTATTGCAGCCTCCGCAAATACACCGAATACAACCTTAGAATAAAGCTCGTCATCCACGCCGTCCATATCATAACGGTTGATGATCCTTACATTTTCAAGCTCTGTGATACCCAGATTAACTCTGATATCAGCGCAAAGTCCCTGCGCCTCAACATCAAAACCCTTCTTCTTCTCAACGAAAATTCGTCTTACCATCAGTTTAGTTACCTCCTGAAAAACCCTGTCGGGCTAAAAATCAAATTTATCAAAGTCACGAATACGCTCCGCTGGGCCTATCCTGACGTGCGCCCGGCGCACCCATGAAAGGACTTTTGGGCATAGTACGCCCATCAATTTATAGTATATTTTAGTATATCAGCTTTAATATCAATATTCAATCCTGACTTACATTAAAATACATCTGAACATGTTCATATTCAGGTGCACAAGCGTCCCGTTGCGCGCGGTGCTCACCACATATCCGCCCCAAAAGAAAAAGCGCCCTCGCGGGCGCTCATTCGTAATCTCTATTTTGATATTTTCGGGTATTTTTCAGCCTGTTTTGCACATCATACACGACTTCAGACAGCGAGTTTTATTGTAATATCATTTTTCAGCTTATACGAAATGCTTGATATTTCAATGTTTACAGATGATATATCCGGTTTGATGTTTTCTGCACAGGCGGCGACGCCTGCTCCCTTATTTTGAGCATTTTCTTCATTCGTTGCTCTGTCAGGGTCCTCATATATTAATTTCTGACCGTTATATTCATAGTAATTGACGCTGTCAGGATCGAGCTTCAGCTCAAGTCCTGTAAGCTTTAATTTATCGGCCGGCTTTCCCTGAATATCAGCGGTGAAAATTATTTTCTGCGCTCTGTTTCCGGCATCGGCTGTGCCTCCGTCAGGCAGTCGCATGTTCATGCTATTATAGTAAGACTGCCACTCTGCGTCTGATATGTTTATTTCTTTGCCATTTATGTCAAATGTCCTGTTGAGCGAGCTGCCGCGCTTGACGTTAAACTTCAGATCGTCCAAGCCGGAAAGCGTTTCATGCAGATCAACATTTGAAACTATAAGCTTTGTATCCTCGTCGAGGAGCGTATCAAATACAGCTACGCATTTTCCGTTTTCACTGAATATGCAGCTTTCAGGCAGTACTACGCTGTTGTCTGACTTTACAAGCTTTATGCTGTCATCTCCGAAGCTTATCTTTGAATCCGGCTCATCACTTTTCACTGAAAGTGAGAGCTTCAGCTTTCCCGCGCCGTTGTCTGTATATTCTGTTATCGCTGCCGCGCTTATGCCTGTATCGGCATCCTCGTAATAATTTACATTTTCAGTTATCTTTTGCGCGGGCGCAAGCGCTATCGGAACTTCATTGCCGTTTACATTTACAAAATACACAGCATTTTCATCGTATCTTACATTTTTTATATTAAAAGAGCATGCGGCATACCATGCGCCGTTCTCATCGCTCATCCAGTTTATTTCATCAGGATATGCAGCAGACGTTTTCTTTTCATCGCAAACCGATATTCCATCTGATCCGTTAAAGGCTACCGTTCCTTCAAGCGTTATTTTCATGCTTCCTGAATCAATATATGCTGAATTGACCTTAATGTACCCCGAATCAAACTCGGCTCTCACGGAGCCCTGCATGGCAATTATCCCGCCGTTGTTTTCAATAAACGATCCTGTACCCGGTATGAATGAAAATACTCTCTGCGCGGCATTTACAACTGCTGCACGCGCGTCATCATCAATGGCTATAAATGCGCCGCCCGCAATTATTACCACTGCCGCAGCACACGCGGCACGTTTCATATACTGTCTGAAAACATATGAAGCTTTCGTGCCTCTGTCGGCTGCACTACTCATCCCAACATGGTCTGAAGTACCGTGTTTCAACAGTTCATTTATAGATTTTGTATAACGTTCCGAATAATTTACATCCGCCCCTGAACCTTCATCATATATCTCAGGGTATTCCCTTAGCCGCATGTTTTCTATTTCAAGAAAAGCCTTTTTTATCATCCTGTTAAACTCTGCATGTTTCATTTTCTCTGCCCCCGTTCTCTTTATCCCTTTTGAGCTTATTTATCCGATCTGCCAGCATCCTTCTGCCGCGAAATGCGCGTACCGCTACCTTTGCCGCGCTTATCCCCAGCAACGACGATATCTCACTGTTGCTCCACTCAAGCACGTATTTCAGCTCAAGCACATCTTTGTAAATATCAGGCAAATTATTTATCATATGAACTATTTCTGCATATCTGTCGCCTGCTGTTGATTCTCCTGCTTCAGCGCTGATATTTATACGGCTGTCGCCGTTTTCCTGCATCTCTTCAAAACTGTACGCAGATGTTTTCTTTTCCGATCTCAAATGATTGAACGCCATATTGCGCGTCATTACAGTCAAATACGGCTTCAGCTCATCATCAGGCAGCCCGCTTACCCGTTCAAACTTTTCT
This sequence comes from Succinivibrio sp., assembly GCA_963632005.1. Classification (GTDB taxonomy): domain Bacteria; phylum Bacillota; class Clostridia; order Peptostreptococcales; family Anaerovoracaceae; genus CAKQOE01. Next base: position 729 of record CAVGTL010000061.1, on the reverse strand, counting down.
ACGACCTTAGTCCACACATCCTGAGCGACCTCCTCCGCCGCATCCTGCGTTTTCATGATCTTCAACGCGACATAAAACACCGCTTTATTGTATCTATGATAAATATCCGTCAGTTTTTTTCTGTCGTTCTCACTTTCAAGTGACATCAAAAGCATGCATATCATATGACCTTATTCCCCTTTTTCAAAATTAAAAGTGCACTTTCAATTTATACAACAAAAACACTACCGTAATATTTCCAAACTCAAAAAATATACTGTATACTTTATTGCGATAAAGTCAGCATTTGGCTGTTTGGTTGTTTTGCTGACTTTTCCTGATACTGCGTGGTCAGCATTTGCACCGTTCAGACGTTTTGCTGACTTTTCCTGATACTGCGAGTCAGCATTTGCACCGTTCAGACGTTTTGCTGACTTTTTCTTATACTGTGGGGTCAGCATTTGCACCGTTCAGACGTTTTGCTGACTTTTTCTTATACTGTGGGGTCAGCATTTGCACCGTTCAGACGTTTTGCTGACTTTTTCTTATACTGTGGGGTCAGCATTTGCACCGTTCAGACGTTTTGCTGACTTTTTCTTATACTGTGGGGTCAGCATTTGCACCGTTCAGACGTTTTGCTGACTTTTTCTTATACTGTGGGGTCAGCATTTGCACCGTTCAGACGTTTTGCTGACTTTTCCTGATACTGCGAGTCAGCATTTGCACCGTTCAGACGTTTTGCTGACTTTT
>CAVGTL010000060.1:0-14654 GCA_963632005.1 Succinivibrio sp. | reverse complement strand
AATTTTCTTCGTTTTTCAGGTTCTTCCTTAACTATTTTCAGGTCATCAGGAGAAAATACGACTATATACACATTTTCCAGAAGATCTGACGTTTTTTTCATTCTTATGCCGTCGATCTTAAGGCTTTTCTTGTTTTTAATGAGTCCTATTTCTACTGAAACGTCCCTGTCGCTGCGGTGAGATAGTGTACTGACACGCGCCATATCGCACCCAAATCTTATCATTTCGCTGTCTTTTGAGGTACGAAACGATTTACCGAGAGACATTATATAAAGACCTTCTATGAGATTCGTTTTTCCCTGAGCATTATTTCCGACGATTATGTTTACTTTTTCATGAAAATCTATTTTCTGATCTTTATAATTGCGGAAATTGCTTAGCTCCATTTCTTTAAAATACATTTTTTTACATCACATTAAACCATTATTCTTACCGGCAGAAGAAGATATGTGAAATTCTCATCTCCGACTGGTTCAATAATGCATGGCGTAACGTTTGTGTTGAATTTCATTACAATATCATCAGATTTTATGACCTTCAGACCATCGAGCAGGTACTTTGAGTTGAATCCGATCTCTATATCAGAACCGTTTTTCTTCACCGGAATATTTTCATTAACATTTCCGGCCTCAGACTTTGATGTTATTTGCAGGTTATTGTCAGTTACAGATATCTTTATGAGATTGTTTCTTCCTTCCTTTGCAAATAATGATGCTCTTTCAATACTGTCTGTAAGCATAGCGCGATCAATATTTACTTCAGTATTAAAGTTTTTTGGAAGAAGGTCTCTGTACTTCAAGAATACACCGTCTATTATTCTAAGGATTATACGGCTGTCTTCAGTAACTATAACAGCTTTCTGCTTATCAAGTATGAGCTCGATATTTTCATTTTCATTATCAGATTCTGCTATTATTTTACTTATTTCATTCAGTATCCTTGCAGCAATTATAATATCTGCATCTTCTGCTATATCTGTTTTTTCATTTGCAACAGACATTCTGAAACCGTCAAGTGCTGCCATGTTTATGCTTCCGTCGTGTATTTCCATCAATACACCAACGATAACACCCTTTGATTCATCAACACTTGCAGCAAATGATGTCTTTCTTACCATTTCTCTGAAAATATCTTTATTTAATGATATTTTCTGGTTTTCATTTACAGTTCCTATCTCAGGGAATTCATCTGCAGACATACCTACTATCCTGAATTCACTTGATGCAGTACTTATAATAACGTTATACAGATCTCCTGATGAGATATTTATAGTTTCATTAGGCAGCTTCCTTATTATGTCAGAAAACAAACGTGCAGGAAGTACTATCGTCCCTTCTTCCGCATCAGAGACCTGTATCGTTTTTTCAATACTAAGTTCCATATCGGAAGCAGTGAGAGTAAGTCTGCCATCATCTGTAACTTTAAGGAGTATACCCTTGAGTATCGGCATAGTACTTCTTGTGGTCACAGCCTTTGAAACAAAATTCAGAGCTTTGTTGAGCTCACTTTGAGATGTTTTGAATTTCATGTTTCATTTCTCCATAAATAAATTTATGAAATGCAGATTTCATATACATTGTTTTTAAATCACAGTGTAGCACTGACTATCTGATCTGTGCAGCGCTGTGTTATTTGTCAATACTGCAAAGGCGCATAGAGCGCCTGCATTTTAAAAATATGGCTAAATAACGTAGCGCCAGATGTCCCCGCTAATAAAAGCGGCGTGGGACATTCACGGATTTCGGTGTGAAATTATGAAACGCCACCGAAACCCGAGCGGAGCTTCCTCTCCGCTGGCGCCGTTGCAAGCTACGCGTCGCACTGATTAAGCAAGCTTATCAGTACTCTGCTGCGCTTTAAATGATTATAAACGTTTTTTTATAAAATTTCGAGCATTTTTACCACCCGGTGGCAAAAAACGATGAGCGAAGCCACCGGGGGCTTATTATTATAAATTATTTTAGTAGTAGTTATAGTAGGGCCTGTGAATATGTTGATAACCGCTGTGGACAATGGAATTCTGCGAATCTTTGTTCTTTTTGTCCTGTGTATAACTCAATATTTCTGTTGAAAAGCTGTGGAAAACGTGTGGATAAATTCCTGAAGCTCTCAGGCGCTATATAAGGGATCATTTATCCAAAATTGCAGTTTTCAGTTCAGAAATGAGTTTACGAAGATCCTCATTCGTTTTAAGGTCCTTAGATATCTTTTCGCATGCATGCATGACTGTTGTATGGTCACGATTTCCGAAGTTTTCACCTATTTTAGGAAGCGAAAGCTCGGTGAGCTCGCGGCATAAATACATTGCGATCTGACGAGGATAAGCAAGATTCTTTGTTCTTTTTGCAGAATCGATATCCTGAACATTTATGCCAAAATGAGCGCATACTGTATTTTTTATGAGCGGTGCATCTACTTGACGATTTGATGTATCGAAAACATCAGTGAGCACTTCCTTTGCAGTTTCCTTCGTAAGCGGTTTATTCATCAGGTTTGCGTGAGCTATTACTCTGTTAAGAGCGCCTTCAAGTTCACGAATGTTTGTAGTGATCTTGTCGGCTATTACCGAAAATATTTCGAGCAGTTCGCTGTTTACCTGAATATCTTCCATTTCTGCCTTATTTTTAAGAATCGCGACTCTTGTTTCAAAGTCAGGCGGCTGAATATCAACAGGCAGTCCCCATTCAAATCGCGACTGGAGTCGCTTGTCGATACTTTCTATTTCTTTAGGAGGGCGGTCACTTGAAAGCACGATCTGCTTATTGTTTTCATAAAGCGTATTGAATGTATGGAAGAGTTCTTCCTGAGTACGGTCTTTTTTCTCGATGAACTGAATATCATCGATCATGAGTACATCTATATTTCTGTATTTTTGTCTGAATTCATCCATTTTTTTATTCTGGATGGCATTAACAAGTTCATTTGTGAACATTTCTGATGATACACACAGAACTTTTTTCCCCGGATCGTTCTGCAGGACATAGTGTCCTATAGCATGCATCAGATGTGTTTTTCCAAGTCCGGAATTTCCGTAAAGAAACAGCGGATTATATGTAGTAGCAGGACTTTTAGCTACTGCAAATGAAGCAGCGTAAGCGAGTTCGTTGCTTGCACCTACAACAAATGTATTAAAATTGTACTTAGGGTTAAGCTGAAGCTCGTCATTTCCTGGCCGCTGCATTACTTTTTCATAATATTCTCGTTCTTTTGCTGTTGATTCTCGGTCACTGCGGTTGACTTCTTCTGAAATCAGAAGGTCTACAGTGAATTCCTGTCCGTATATTTCATAAATAGCCTTCTGAAGCAGAGGCGTATAACGGTTTGCAAGTATGGATCTGGACATTTCATTGTATGTGATCAGTTCGATAGACCCTTTTTCTGTATCTACTGATTTAAGAACAAGAGGTTTTATCCATGTATCAAAGCCTGCGGGGGCCATACTTTTTTCTAAAAGCTGAAGAACTTCGTTCCATTTTTCGTTATTATTGTCCATCGCAAATCCTTTTCCAAATCTGTAATAAATAAGCCATGAATGCACATATTCATGAGTTATCCACAACGATTATAGCATTAATTTTGCGAAATAAACATTGTTTTTTAAGGCGAGTAAACATTTTTATCAAAATATCCACAAAAAAGCGTTTTTTCCACAAATAAAATTATCCACACTATGTGCATAAATAAAAATGCCATAGAAATGGTCTTTAAATGTGGTAAAAAAATATATCAGACTATCGGGGAAATGTTTGTCAAGTGACATTTTTGTTGACATTGGAGCATTATACGGATATAATTAACAGGCAATTGTGCGCGGACAGTCGAAATGTCAATTTTGGCTTAAAGAGGCTTTAAAACAAAAAATAAGAGATTTGAGCATGTTTAAAACCATGCATTACATAAAATATGACAGGAGGTGTATAGCATGAAACAGACATTCCAGCCTAAGACAAGACAGAGAAAAAAGGAACACGGCTTCAGAAAGAGAATGAGCACTAAGAACGGCAGAAACGTTCTTAAGAGAAGAAGACTCAGAGGCAGAAAAAAGCTTTCTGCTTAATCTCATAACCGTAATATTGAGAAAAAGGGGCTGTCTTATAACAGCCCCTTAATTACGTAAACGACCATCTATGATGCAGCGATGCATCATATTCTTTTATTAAGCCTTTTTATCATAATATGCAAACATTTACATTATATAAACAGATGCAATAAAAATTGACATTACATGACAGCAAACAGTAAAGAAGTGAGTCCGAAATTTGCTTATGCTTATGAAAAGGAATTTGTATGTTAAGGAAGGATGTTTTAAGAAAACAGGAAGATTTCAACCGAGTATATAAAAAAGGGAAGTCGGTTGGTGACAGATACGTAGTGATCTTCTGCCTTAAAAATGATCTTGGATACAGCAGGACTTCATATCTTGCAAGCAAAAAAGTAGGCAACAGCGTGCACAGAAACAGAGCCCGCAGACTTATGCGTGAAAGTGTAAGGCTTATCGGTGGTCTGCCGGAGGGTTATGATTTCATAATAATTGCAAGGAATACAATTAATGAACGTAAATGTGCGGATGTGAAAAAATCTATTGAAGCCGCCCTTAGAAGACTCAAAAAGAAGACTTAAATTCATTAACAAATTAAAGACAGGTGATTTTATTGAAAGCCATAAACGGCATTCTCAGCAAGATGATAATTGCGATGATACGTGGTTATCAGCAGTGTATTTCACCATTTCTGTTACCGGGTAAATGCAGATTTATTCCTACCTGCTCGACTTATTTTATTCAGGCTGTTGAAAAATACGGTCCGTTTAAAGGAAGCTGGCTCGGAATCAGAAGGATTCTAAAGTGTCACCCTTTTCACAAGGGTGGATACGATCCCCTGAAATAATGTGGACATGGAGGATTAAATTTTAATGACGAGAATAGTAGCTATTCCACTTGGCTATTTAATGAACGGAATCTACAGTCTTGTAGATAATTATGCATTATCTATAATCATCATGACTGTTATAATCCGTCTTATCATCCTGCCTCTTTACAGCATGCAGCTGAAGAGCAATGAACAGATGATGGCAGTACAGCCTAAGATCAAAGAGATCCAGACTAAGTACAGAGATAATCCTGAAAAAATGAATGAAAAACTTCAGGAAATATATGAGGAACACAAGATAAGACCTGCAATGGGTTGTCTGCCGCTCCTTATCCAGCTGCCTATTATCTGGGGCCTTTTCGCGTTACTCAGAAATCCTATGGATTATATAGCTAATTCCGATATGGTCATAGCTGTTCACGAATCATTCTTCTGGATACATGACCTTACTCAGCCTGATTTATGGATACTTCCTATAATTGCAGGTGTAGCAACATTTATTTCCATGAAGATAACTACAGTTTCGCAGGGAAACAATCCTGCAAATGCGACTATGAAGGCAATGCAGTATTTCATGCCTGTAATGATCGTATGGATGGGACGTACTCTTCCTGCCGGTCTTTGTATGTACTGGATAATGAGTTATATTTTCCAGATAGTCCAGACAAAGGTCATCCGTATGCGCAAGAAAGCAAAGGAAAGAAAGGCAGCAGAGAACGCTTAACAAGTAGGTAAAGTGTATATAACGGAGGGTTATACAATTTATGGCAGATTATGTAGAAAAATGGGGCGATGATATCGACTCAGCAGTCGAGCTTGCTCTTAAGGATCTCAAGCTTACAAGAGATCAGGTAAATGTAACTGTCCTTGAGCAGCCGTCAAAGGGCTTCCTCGGCCTTTTCGGAAGCAAGCTTGCAAGAGTAAGAGTTGAGAAGAAACCTGCTGAGCCTGTAAGCAAGCCGATCGAGCCTGAAAAGCCTGTAGTTGCTGAAAAGCCTGCAGAACCTGAGATCAAAACTGCTTTAAAAGAGCCTGCTCCTGCAGTAGCTGAAAAGAAAGCGGCTCCTGTTGAGGCTGCCCGTGAAGCTCGTGAAGTTCGCGAAGCACGTCCTGAAAAGAAGCCGGCTCATAAAAATAATAATCATGAGGGAAAGAGCAGAAAGCACAACAATTCAAATCTTCCTAAAATGATGACAAAGTTCACGCTTACAGCTGAAGATACTGACGCAGAACCTGCTCAGGATGCTCCTGCTGTTAAGTTCGTTGAAGAAATAGCAAAGAACATGGATCTTACACTTACAGCTCAGGCTGCAATAAAGGATTCAACATTATACATCAACCTTGTAGGTAAAGATGTAGGCTCGCTCATAGGCAAGAGAGGTCAGACACTTGATTCTATACAGTACCTTGCGAGCATCGTACAGAACAAGGATGGCGGCAAGCACACAAGAGTTATTATAAACGCTGAAAAATACAGAGAAAAGCGTGAAAAGACTCTTCAGCAGCTCGCTAAGAGACTTTCTGACAAGTGCATAAAGTCAGGAAAGAATGTAAGACTGGAACCTATGAATCCATATGAGAGAAAGGTCATCCACTCTACACTTCAGAACAATCCGAGAGTTACTACGCGAAGTGAAGGCATTGAGCCGAACAGACGTGTAATTATCGAACTTGTAAAGAAATAATTGTACAAAAATATCATTTGAATTAAAATAAAGGGTGTCGTGTGTCTCAATCAACCGGCACCCTTTAAATTTGCAATAAAGAGGAAATAAATATGGATCATACAATAGCTGCAATAGCAACAGCTCCCGGCGAGGGAGGAATAGGAATAATCCGTATAAGCGGATATGATTCATTTGACATATTAAAAAAGATATTCAGATACATGTCCGGGAAAAAGCTGTCAGACATAGAGCCGAGAAGGATGATCTACGGGAATATAGTTGATGTATTCAAGGATAAGGCAGCAATGCATTCCGAAAATGATGCGTCACCGCATGAAAATGAAGGAAGTGATAAGGACGGTCCTCCGACTGAGCTGAATAACATTATAGACGAATGTATGGCAGTGTATATGAAGGCTCCACATACGTATACCGGTGAGGATGTCGTTGAAATACAGTGCCACGGGAGCATTATATCGCTCAGAAAAATACTTACGCTTGTTTTAAAGTGCGGAGCGCAGCTCGCCGACAGAGGTGAGTTTACAAAGCGCGCATTCCTCAACGGAAGGATGGACCTTTCGCAGGCAGAAGCTGTAATAGATATTATCAAGGCAAAGTCTGAGACAGGATATGATGCAGCGGTAGCGCAGCTGCAGGGCTCACTTTCGAGAAGGATAAAGTCTATAAGGAAGAATATGGCAGACTTACTTGCTGACATAGTAGCACATATAGAATATCCGGAAGAAGACCTTGAAGAGCTGACTTATACTCAGATAATAAATTCAATTGATGCTGTAAATGCTGATATTAAAAAGCTTGCAGATACAGCAGACACGGGGCGTGCGCTCCGCGACGGTCTGAAGGTGGCTATAGTAGGCCGTCCTAATGTAGGAAAATCATCATTGATGAATGCGGTGCTCCGTGAGGAAAGAGCCATAGTTACTGATATACCGGGAACTACAAGAGATACTATAGAAGAAGCCGCTTCTATAGGCGGCATACCTGTAAGGATAATAGATACAGCAGGAATAAGAGAGACTAACGATACGATAGAAAAGATAGGAATAGAAAAAAGCCGTGAATCTATGATGCAGGCTGACGTTGTCCTGATGATGCTCGATGGCTCAAAGGTGCTTTCCGATGAAGACACTGAGATAATAAGCTCTATTGTTAAAACAGGGAAAAAATGTATTTTTATAATAAATAAATCAGATCTTGAATGTGTAACAGAAAGAGGATCTTTGCTTTCTGCAATTAACGGGATGCCGGAGGCATCGGCAGGATCGGCAGCGCATTCGCGCATTATTACTATGTCGGCTGTTTCGGGAGAAGGTATAGACGAGCTGCGTGATGAGATAAAGCGTATAGTTTACAATGGTGAAGCTGCGCCAGGCGATGAACTGCTCATAACTGATGTGCGTCATGAGGAAATACTCAGAAATGCACTCAATTTACTCAGTGATGCGCGCGGCATGCTTGAAAATGGCGAGGCGCTCGATTTTGCGGAAAGTGATATACGTGAATCCTGGATGCTGCTCGGCGAGATAACAGGCGAAGCTGTTACTGATGATATAGTAAGTGAAGTTTTCTCAAGATTCTGTCTCGGTAAATAATTTTAAAATAACGTTTAATAGTTAATTTTTATATAGATGATTAATGGAAGGTCAGGTTCATTATGGAACATTATCTGATGGGTGAATACGATGTGATAGTCGTAGGAGCTGGCCATGCAGGCTGTGAAGCTGCGCTTGCCCCGGCAAGGATGGGGCTCAAAACGCTCATGCTTTCGATAACGCTTGAGGCTATAGCTATGATGCCGTGCAATCCGTCTATAGGCGGAACGGGAAAAGGACATCTTGTGCGTGAAATAGATGCACTCGGCGGTGAAATGGGTCTTAATATAGACAGGACATTTATACAGAGCAGGATGCTCAATACAGCGAAGGGCCCTGCAGTTCATTCGCTCAGAGCGCAGGCTGACAAACAGCTCTACCACGAATCTATGAAGAAGGTCATAGAGAATACTGAAAACCTGGATATGAAGCAGGCTGAGGTCACAGAGATAGTGGTCGAGGACGGCCGTGTTACAGGCATAATCACAAGAACAGGAGCTCTGTATAAGGCAAAGGCTGTTATCATAGCCACAGGAACTTTCCTGCGCGGAAAGATATTTATAGGTGAGTCATCTTATTTCGGAGGACCGAACGGAATGGCTCCGTCGATGGAGCTTGCAGACAGCCTCAGGGAGCACGGTATACCGCTGCGCCGCTTTAAAACAGGAACTCCGGCGCGTATAGACGGAAAGACTATAGATTATTCTAAAATGACTGTCCAGCATGGTGATGAAAGGATAGTTCCATTTTCATTTATGAATGAAGAACCGGGCGAGAACAAGGTAGACTGCTGGCTTTCATACACTAATCCGACAACACATGAAATAATAAAAAGCAACTTCCACAGGTCAGCGCTTTTTACCGGGGAAATAGAAGGCGTAGGCCCGCGCTACTGCCCTTCTATAGAGACGAAGATAGACAGATTCAAGGACAAGGAGCGTCATCAGCTTTTTGTTGAGCCGGAAGGGCTGTCTACCGATGAAATGTATATACAGGGTATGTCGTCAAGCCTGCCTGAAGATGTACAGGTGCAGTTCTACCGTTCTATAGCCGGTCTGGAAAATGCTGTAATAGTTCGGCCGGCTTACGCCATAGAGTATGACTGTATAAATTCGCTCGACATAAAGACTACCCTTGAGAGCCGCATAATAGAAAACCTTTATTTCGCGGGTCAGACAAACGGGAGCTCAGGATATGAGGAAGCAGCGGCACAGGGACTCATGGCCGGCATAAACGCTGCGCAGAAAGTAAAGGGTGAGCCACCGTTCATACTTGACCGTTCAGAAGCATATATCGGCGTTCTGATAGATGACCTTGTAACAAAGGGAACAGACGAGCCTTATCGCATAATGACATCGCGCGCAGAATACAGGCTCCTGCTCAGACAGGACAACGCAGCAGACCGTCTGACAGAAAAATCATATAAGATAGGACTTGCAACAGAAGAGAGATATCAGCGCTACCTGCAGATTAAGAATGAGACAGAGGCTGAAATAAAAAGATTGGAAAATACTACCGTCGGCCCGGCCGACGCAGACGAGTTCCTGATTTCTGTAGGAAGCTCGCCGCTTCAGAATCGCGTATCATTAGCCGACCTGCTCAGAAGACCGCAGGTAACATATGAAAATCTTGCAGCTATCGACCCTGAAAGACCTGAGCTGTCGTATCACAGTCAGGTACAGGTGCATGTAAACATAAAGTACGAAGGATATATCTCAAAGCAGCTCAAGCAGATAGAAAAATTTAAGAAGCTCGAAAACAGAAAGCTGCCTCATGATATGGATTATTCACAGCTTGACGGCCTGCGTCTTGAAGCGCGTGAAAAGCTCAATGCGTTCAGACCTGATTCTGTAGGCCAGGCTTCAAGGATATCGGGCATATCACCTGCAGATATAAATGTTCTGCTTATTCATCTTGAACGTATGAGACATAAAGGAGTTGAACAGTAATAATATGGAAATGCTAAAACAGGCAATGGACGCACTTGGCTGCGACAGCTCCGCTGACACTCTCAGCCGTTTTGAGAGATACATGCAGCTCATACTTGAATGGAATGAAAAGGTAAATCTGACAGCGATAACAGAAAGGGATGAATTTATAAAGAAGCATTTCATAGATTCACTCTGCTGTATCCCTCATGATGAATACAGGCAGGCTGAAACAGTTATCGATGTAGGAACAGGTGCCGGATTTCCGGGAATGCCGCTTGCCATAGCTTCACCTGATAAAAAATTCCTGCTTATCGATTCACTCAACAAAAGAATAAAGATACTTAATGAGATAATAGACGAGCTTGGACTTAAGAATGTAGAGGCTGTTCACGGCAGAGCAGAGGAGCTTGCCAGAAATAAGCTTTACAGAGAACAGTTTGATATATGCGTGTCTCGTGCAGTATCCAGACTTTCTGTACTTTCCGAATACTGCCTGCCATTCGTGAAGAAAGGCGGATGGCTTGCAGCATATAAAGGACCTGATGCAGACCGTGAGATAGAAGATGCACATTCTGCACTCGGAAAGCTCGGCGGAAAGGTTATCGAAATAAAAAACACAGAGATGGCTCAGTTTGGGATATCACATCGTATCGTATATATACAAAAGACGATGAATACCCCAAAGGTATACCCACGGAAGGCCGGAACTCCTGAAAAGAAGCCGCTTTAGGAGTTCATTAACAAAAAATTAAGAAATACGAACGTCGTATATCATAACCGCTTTTATCTAGTTATGGTGCGCGGCGTTTTTTGTATTTTTTGATATATCGTAGTATTTTATGTCGATAGATTCATCCGCTTTTTATGCATATTCAGAGTTATATTTTTCTTATACAGAACGATATGCTATGTGAGAAAAACGGGGAGGGGCGATGAAATGTTTATAGGGAAAAAGGGTGAGCCTGCTTTTATAGAGATCGGAGCTATAGATGTTAATCCGAATCAGCCGCGGACTGATTTTGAGGATGATGTACTGGACGAGCTTTGTGAGTCGATAAAGGAATTTGGAATAATCCAGCCGCTTATAGTAAAACGGCTGAACCGTGACAGATATGAGCTTATAGCTGGTGAACGCAGGCTTCGTGCAGCGACACGCGCAGGACTTAAGACTGTTCCTGTAATAGTCCGCGAGGCGGACGATCAGCAGTCTGCATTGATAGCGCTTATCGAAAATGTTCAGCGCGAGAATCTTTCATTTTTAGAGGAGGCAAGGGCGTATAAGCGGCTGATGGAGGAGCACGGGCTTACGCAGACGCTCATAGCGCAGAAGGTAGGAAAGAAGCAGTCTACGATATCGAATAAGCTGCGTCTGTTGGCGCTTCCTGAAGACATACAGAAAATGATAACCGAATACCGGCTTACAGAACGGCATGCAAGAGCGCTGCTTAAAGTTGAGGATGAAGAACTGCGACGTTACATAATAGAACGCATAGTTAAGAATAATCTGAATGTAACGCAAAGTGAAAAGCTAATAAACGATATATTAAATAAACAGGAAAACAGCAGGCACGGAAGCGAGCGGATACATTTTATAAACTACAGGCTTTACGTCAATACTGTAAAAAAAGCTTTTGCCACTATATTTGAATCAGAAAAGAATGCACAGTTCTTTCAGGAGGATAAGGGTGAGATGGTAGAAATGAGAATACTTATACCTAAAAAATCAACTAATGTGTTATGTAGGAAGGCCGGCGGTGAATAACCGAAAAACAATAGAAAAATGTATTTAAATGTAAATTAAAGACAGAAACAGGAATTAAAAATCATCAAAAAACGCTGATACGGCGAGATTCGCGATTTCAGCGTTTTTTTCGCATGTTTAATAGTAAAGTATGGTTAAAATCCTCTATGAGCGTGTTTTTTGGGCGCGGTGACGCGCGGAAATCTCGTTTATTATCTGAAATAATTTGTTGAAGGCACTCTTTATATAGAAATCGTTAACGAAATACGTTATAATATGTAAAGTTGTATTAAATGCCGTATTTATTCGGAACGGAATGAGGTGGAATATTGGGTAAGGCAATCGCTATATTTAATCAGAAGGGCGGCGTAGGCAAGACTACTACAAATATAAATCTTGCTGCCTGCCTCGCAATAAAGGGAAAAAAGATCCTTGTAATAGATATAGACCCCCAGGGCAACACTACGAGCGGACTTGGTATTGCTAAAAAGGGACTTAAAGATACAATGTATGAAGTGCTGATAGTAGACGGGTATGATCCACATAATGCGATCAGGCATACAGTTGTGAAGGGGATGGACATAATACCTGCCAGTGTTGAGCTTGCAGGCGCAGAGGTCGAAATGGTACAGCTTGAAGGACGTGATAAGAGGCTCAAGCATGCACTCGATTCGATAAAGGGTGATTATGATTACATATTTATAGACTGTCCGCCGTCACTTGGTCTGCTGACGATAAATTCTCTGACGGCTGTTGACAGTGTGCTTATCCCTATACAGTGTGAATTCTATGCACTTGAGGGAGTTAGCCAGCTCATGAGCACTATAGATCTTGTTAAGAAGAGTATGAATAAGAAGCTTGAGATCCAGGGCGTTATACTCAGCATGTTCGACGGAAGAACGAACCTCTCTATACAGGTAGTAGAAGAAGTAAAGAAATATTTCAAGCAGAAGGTATACGCGACTGTCATTCCGCGAAATGTACGTTTGGCTGAAGCACCGAGCTACGGACTTCCTATTATGGAATATGATCCGAAGTCTATGGGAGCGAAGGCTTATATGGAATTTGCTGAAGAATTTCTTGCAAATGAAAGTGCTAAAAAGAGAGGAAAAAAGTAAATGGCGGCTAAACGTTCGGGTGGATTAGGAAGAGGTTTAGATGCGTTGTTCAGCGATTCTTCACTTACTGAGGAAGTCAATGCTGAGACAGATGAACCTGAGGTAAATGATAAAACTGCTGCTGACGGCGGTATAAAATATATAAAAATAGAAGATATAAAGGCGAATTCGTCTCAGCCGAGAAAGACATTTGATGAAGCGTCTATAGAAGATCTTGCTGAGTCGATAAAGGCTCATGGGCTTATCCAGCCGGTCATCGTAAGACCGCTGAACGGTTCGTTTGAAATAGTAGCCGGTGAACGCCGCTGGAGAGCTGCTAAAAAAGCAGAATTAAAAACGCTGCCGTGCATAGTCAGAGAGCTGTCCGACCGTGAAAATATGCTGCTTGCTATTATTGAAAATACTCAGCGCGAGGATCTTAATCCTGTGGAAGAAGCACTTGCTTTTGATGCTATGATAAAGCAGTATGACCTTACTCAGGAGGAGGTTTCAAAGAGTGTAGGCAAGAGCAGACCGTATATAACAAATGCGCTAAGACTTTTGAAGCTTCCTGAAGAAGTAAGGCAAATGCTTATAGACGGTAAATTAACAGGCGGCCATGCGAGAGCTATTGCCGGTGTTGAGGATGAGGCAATGCAGCTGCAGCTTGCTAAGTTGGCAGCAGACGGCAGACTTTCTGTAAGAGCTCTTGAGCAGATGATCGCTGAATCGCCTGAAAAGCAGAAAAAGAAAGTAAATAAGCCTTTAAAGAAGGTCAAGAGCCCGGAAATAATTTCGGCGGAAAATGATCTGAAGCAGATACTTGGAACTAAGGTATCGCTTCCGCCGACTACAGGCAAGGGAAAGATAGAAATATCATTCTACTCTCAGGAAGAGCTTGAGAGACTTTTGGAAATGCTTATGTCCTTGAGAAATTTTTAATACAAACCCCAAAATACAAACGCCATGTTTCACGTGAAACATGGCGTTTGTATTTGCTAAATTACTGTATATCCTGATTTGGATAGAGCGTCAAGCGATTGATCATAGTTTTCTTTCTTTACCAGTATGTAGTCAGTATTGTATGTAGATATTGCGAATATACCTATCTTATTGTCTGCAAGTATTGATGATATTTCAGACAGAATTCCTATTAGTGAAAAATCAAGAATACCCTGTATGCGAAAAGCTTTCCAACCATTATCGATCTCAGTTGCATTTGATGGTACATTTTCAGTTAAGCATACAAGAGAATTTTCTTCATCGGTCTTACTTATAAAACAATACACTGAGTCCATATCAACAAGTGAATAATCAGAGACTTTACATATTGAAAAATCATGATCTATTTTTTTTATTTCCATAATATATCCTTATTTAATATAGTCCTATTTGTCTATGGAGTGATGTTTGATCGTTTATTTGCAGGCATCGACCCAGTCCTTTGAGTTTGATATCTGCTCAAGTTCAGGGATAGTGAGGCGTACTGCACTGTGATTGTTTCCGGCGGCAGGGTATACTGTATCGAAATGCTTCAGGCTTTCATCGAGATAAACAGCTATTTCCGAATCAATCCCGAAAGGGCAGACTCCGCCGGGAGCATGGCCTGTCAGTTCTTCGACCTGGTCGAAAGGTATCATTTTAGCTTTTGTGTTAAATACAGCCTTGAATTTCTTATTATCTATACGTGATGTCCCTTCAACAAGTATGAGTATAGGCTTGTCATCAAGTATAAAG
>CAVGTL010000059.1:0-14656 GCA_963632005.1 Succinivibrio sp. | reverse complement strand
GGAGGCGCTTGTCAGGCCGGGAGGCTCAGGTTCGCGCGGTTCGGAGAACGGCGCGAGGGGCGGCCGCAGCAGGGAAAATGGCTGCCGCGGGCGCAGTCGCGGCAGCAACAAAAACAGTAATGGAAGGAAAAGTAAACGATGAGCTTCATAGGAGAACTCGCTCAGATAGTAACAGACGCTGAAAAAGAATACAAACGCCTGCTTGAGAGCGGTACTCAGGGCAGCTACGTCATGGAGGCGGAAAACGCAGGCGCAGAGAATGACGATAATGCAGCGGAAAAGCCGTCGGGCCGTATCTATCATGCAGATAATCTTCAATTACTGGCTGATGGCATAAGAAACGGGTCGCTAAAAGAAAGGCTCGATATGATTTACTGCGACCCGCCGTTTTTCACAAAAACAAAGCAGGAAGTAAACGTAGAAGTATATTGCAGCGAAAAAGCGGCAAAGCGCATAGAGAACGCAAAGAGTGTCAAGTCAGGCGCCGTTCAGAATGATGGTGACGGATCTGAGTTCCATACGATAAAGCTCAGACAGCGCGCCTACTGCGATATGTGGAACCGTGATATAAAAGACTATCTGCGAATGATCGCCGTGCGCCTCTATTTCATGCGCGATGCGCTCAAGCCGGAGGGCAGCATATTTATCCACCTCGACTGGCACGCCGTACATGCCGTAAAGCTCATAATGGACGAGATATTCGGCTCTGAAAATTTTATAAACGAGATAATATGGACGTATAAATCAGGCGGCGCTGCAAAGCGCCATTTTTCGCGTAAGCACGATACGATACTTTTTTACGGAAAGACTCAGAATTACAGATTTAACAAGCCTGAGAAGGAAAAATCTTACAACAGAGGATTCAGACCATATCATTTCAAAGGCGTGCAGGAATTCAAAGACGAAGTGGGCTGGTATACACTCGTAAATCCCCGTGACGTCTGGCAGATAGACATGGTAGGAAGGAGTTCAAGCGAGCGCCTGAACTATGCGACGCAAAAGCCGGAAGCGCTTCTTGAAAAGATAATAAAATCAGTAACGGAGCAGGGCGACCTGTGTGCGGATTTTTTCTGCGGCTCTGGCACTCTTGCGGGCGCAGCCGCAAAGCTCGGCAGAAATTTCATATGCGCTGACGCGGGCGAGCTTGCGATAAGTAATACAGTAAAGCGCCTTTTGAAGCGCGACAGCGCTTTTCAGCTATGGAGCTTATCCGAAAATGAAAATGAAAATAAAAATGCGCGCCCGGCGCGCGAGCTGCCGCTCAGACCTTCGGACATGGAAAAGGGTCGGCAGCTTTTAGCCGCCGACCCGGATTCATTTACAGATTATAAAATAGAAGGAACGCTAAGTGCCGACAGGTGTCTTACGCCGCGCCGCGTAGTGTTCAGGACAGTCGACGGTATGCGCGAGCGGCAGCTCGGAGCTGCCGGAGCATCAGGCGACGGCGGCAGTGAGGGCGGCCGCGAGGCCGCGATAACGTTCGATGTATTCGGTCACAGAACGTTGGATATACTGAATATTGATGATAATAAGTAAAAATCATATCATCATCTGCAGCATCCTGTTCAGCGGGTGACCGCTGCAGCCTTTAAATATTAATTCGTATTATCATTAATTTGTAATATCACCGTTTATTACAGCCTCAGGTGTATTTTCCATATTTACGGAAAAGCGCGTGAGCTCATGCAGACCGTGGCGCAGATCGGCTGTCTTGTAAGCGGTGACAACAGTCACAGGAAAATAATGATGCACATAAAGCAGGGCGACTCTGTCGGAAATGCCATAAGGATAAGCGAGCATTGACGGCGGCTGCCCTGTTTCTTTTTTTATGCGGTCATAGCTTTTTATGATATCGTCAACTACGCGTTCTTTATAACTGCACAATCCTTCCCAGCGGTGACGCTGGATGCCGTTGTCGCCTTCATTCTTGTAGACGCCGCATGTATCAGGGTTGTGCAGGTCGTAGGTATGCGAATCTATCTCCACGAGGCCCGAATCTGTCATCTCGCGGCACATGTCCCATGTGAGAGCGTACGCCGAGGCTTTGTCAGTAGCTGAAACTACGATAGATATGGCAGCCTTCATATCGTACTTTTTCAGCAGAGGAAAAAGTATGTCATAATTGCTCCTGTAGCCGTCGTCAAACGTTATCATAACAGGCTTGTCAGGCAGCGGAGCTCCTGCGGCAAGCTCGCGGGGCAGCACTGTAGTATAGCCGTTGTCGCTCAGCCATTTCAGGTCAGATTCCATGCGTGCGGCAGTTACAGTCATAGAATTACAAGGCTGCGTGCCGTCGTTCAGGTCGTGGTACATCAGTATCGGCATATCCGCGTCATACGGCGGCGACGCCGGAGCCTGCGAAGTCCATTTAAGGACTGCACAGGCGGTTACGACGGCTGCGATAAGGATGATCTCGCATATTAAGATCAGCATCCTTTTCAATATTCTTTTTTTCATTTTGATCTCTTTTTAATACTCCTTAATACCCTTTTGAAATACCTTCTTGATTTTTTAAATATCTTTAACCCTTTTTGAATCATACTACTATAATAGTATACATGCATTACTATTGCAATAGTATGCTGAAATAATACCACATAAAAATTTATAAATGCGGATATTTAAGAATTGTTAAGAAAGTTGTATATGACTAACGAATAGCGCAGACAATATTTCATTATGTCAGAATAACTGATATAATAGAAAGAAACAGCACTTAACAGACATTTGCAGGAAAGTGGATCATGAAAATACCTGAGAATGCAGAAAAAATAATAAACAGACTGCGCGAAAACGGTCACAGCGCTTACGTCGTTGGTGGCTGCGTACGTGACACGCTGCAGGGAAAGCAGCCTCACGACTGGGATATATGCACGTCGGCGCTTCCCGACGAAGTAATGCACATTTTTGCGGATCAACGTGTCATACCTACCGGAGTGAAGCATGGCACGGTAACGCTCATGATGAAATGCGGCGCCGACGGCGCATCGACCGACGATGCAGGAAGTGAATATATCGATTGTGATAAAGTTAATGACAATGAAATAAAGTATGAAAGCTTTGAAATAACAACGTTTCGCAAGGAAGGCAGCTACAGCGACGGACGCCACCCAGATAACGTATCGTTTGTAGACGATATAAATGAAGACCTCGCAAGGCGCGATTTCACGGTAAATGCAATGGCATACGACCCAGGCGTCGGCCTGGCCGACCCATTCGATGGACAAAAGGACCTGAAAGCGGGCGTACTGCGCTGTGTAGGTGATCCTGACGCGCGCTTTCATGAAGACGCGCTGCGCATACTCAGAGCGCTGCGCTTCATGTCAGAAAAAGGCTTAAAGCCGGAGCCCGCGACGGAAGCGGCAATACGCCGCAATTACAGCCTGCTGTCGCGCGTTTCACAGGAACGCATCACAGAAGAATTCGTAAAGTTCATGTGCGGCAGCGGAGCAGCCGGGATGCTGGATGATTATAAGGAAATATTCTGCTTTATAATACCGGAGCTTGAGCCGATGATCGGCTTTGACCAGCGCAGCCCTTATCATAACCGTGACGTATGGCACCATACGCTGTGCGCGGTGGCAGACATACCGCCTAGGCCCGTATTCAGGCTAACCATGCTGTTTCATGACATAGCAAAGCCTGCAGTGTGCGTCATAGATGACAACGGGCGCGGGCGCTTTCAGGGGCATCCCGCAAAGGGCGCTGAAATGGCAGAGGAAATCCTGCGCAGGATGAAGCTCCCTAAAAAAATGATAGAGCATATAGTTGAACTTATCAAATATCATGACCTGAAAATAAGACCGGAACGCCCCGACGTGCGCCGCTGGCTCGGAAGATTGGGAGTACAGATATTTGACGAGCTCATGTATATAAGACACGCCGACGCCTCAGGAAAATACGAAAAATATCTTGGCGAAGCAGAGTCGAAAAATGCAGCTCTCGCAAGCCTGAGAGACGATATCATAGAGTCCGGCGAATGCATAGATCTCAGCGGACTGGCAGTTAACGGTCGCGATGTGGTTTCAGCAGGCGTTACAGGCGCACAAGTGGGAGATGTTCTCAATGAACTGCTTGAATCTGTAATAATGGGACGCATCCCGAACGAGCGCCGGGCGCTCATGACGGAGATAAATGAAATTAAAAGGAAGTAATAAAATGTCAGAATTCTGTCTTATAGTATCAGGAGCTCCGGAGTGTTATTTCCCGTTGAGCTTCACAAAAGCAGATCTTGTTATAGCTTGCGATGCGGGATATATACATGCGCAGCGCGCAGAAATAGTTCCGGACGTGCTGATAGGTGATTTTGATTCATATAAAGGCGAGCTTCCGGGGGGACCGGAGATAATACGCACAAAGCCTGAAAAGGATGATACCGATACGATGATGGCGCTTAAGCTCGCTATAAAGCGAGGATACCGCAGGATAATGCTCGTGGGCGCGCTGGGCGGGCGCGTCGATCACATGCTTGCAAATATTTCGCTTGTAGCATTCGCTGCAACTAAAGGCGCAGATCTGCAGATCGTTGACGGCCACCATCAGATATTCGCAGTCAGAAACGGAAAGCGCCGCGTGCCGAAAAGCTCATGGCGTAATCTTTCTGTATTTGCATTTGATACGGAATGCACAGGAGTAACGCTCAGAGGCGTTAAATACCCGCTTGAGGGCGCTACGCTCACAAATACGTTCGCGCTCGGCGTGAGCAATGAATTCACAGAAGACGTCGCTGAGATCAGCGTTGAGTCAGGAATACTTATAGTCGTACTTTCAGATATCATATAACTAAGCGCATTGCGTATGATACGGAAGTCCGCTGCTGCCCGGGGCAGCCGGAAGGATGATCTTGTAAATGATCGATTTTCACACTCACATACTGCCTGACATAGATGACGGATCTCATAACGTTCAGGAGTCGATAACGATGCTCAAGCAGAGCTTCGCGCAGGGAATAGATACGGTCGTGCTTACATCGCATTTCAGGCGCGGCGAGCATAAGATAGGAACGTGGCTGCGCGACAGGCAGGAACGTCTTGACTGGATACGAGAGGCGCTGACAGACGAGGATCGCCTTATGGTTCCGAAGGTAGTGCTCGGCTCAGAAGTGGAATACATTCCGGGAATGAATAACTGGGATTATCTTGATGAATTGCAAATAAAAGGCACGGGATATATCCTGACTGAGATGCCGTTCATACCGTGGTCCGACTCTGTGGTAAAGACTATAGACGATATAGCGCTCAATTCGCCGCTTACGCCTATACTTCCGCACATAGACAGATATTTCCTGAATTTTACACCGAAAAAATACATACAGCATTATTATGATATGGATGAAGTCCTTATACAAATGAATGCGATATATATAAATAATTACAGCAATATCCAGTTTTTTAAGCCACTCCTTGAAGAAAGAAAGGTACATCTTCTCGGCTCCGACTGCCACAGCTGCGAATGGCGGCCGCCGGACCTGGGACGCGCCATAAGAATGATCCGAGAGGTATGCGGTCAGTCAATGCTCGACGAGATAGACGCACGCGGGCGCGAGATACTGAAAAACGCTGAAATAATAACGTTGTAGATGTCATATTGCTAAAAAACGAAATAGGGAAAATGCAAAATGCCATATTAAATTTTCATTAATAAGGCTGTTTTGCCATAATATTATAGTATAATAATTGCCACGTACTTCCAATGAAGCGCGTGGCGTATTTTGTTTGCGGCATACGCGCTGATCAGGAAGTTTTATCGTGTCTTAGAAAATATTGATATATATAACTATTGAAAATTAAAGGGATAAGGAGAAAAGAATGGCACAAAACAACACAAAGGATCAGAAAAATCCCGACAGCAGGAACAGCTACGCGAGAAAGCGCAAAAGATGGCTGTCGGCGACAGCGCTCGTTATAGCTATAATATTTGTAGTATGGACGGTAGCCGCGTCGCTCATGTCGGTATGGGCCGCTGACGGAAGCTCGTCAACAACAGCCTCTACAAAAGCAAGCGCTGACGATATGCGCGGCATATGGGTATCGACAGTGATGAGGCTTGACTACCCGTCAGTAAATACGACTGATGCAGCAACGCTGGAAGCAGAGGCAGACAAGATACTGGACAATGTAAAGGCTATGAATATGAACACTGTGTTCCTGCAGGTAAGACCATGCGGCGACGCATTTTATAAGTCATCGATATTCCCGTGGAGCAGCTACATTTCAGGCACTCAGGGAGTAGCCCCGGCTGACGGCTTCGACCCGCTCGAATACTGGGTGAGCGCGGCTCACGCACGCGGTCTGGAGCTTCACGCGTGGATAAACCCTTACAGGATAACGCGCGGCGGCGACACAGAGTGGAACAGCCTTGCGGCGAGCAACCCGGCAAAGGGCGATTACGCTGACTGCGTAGTGAAATACAGCGACGGAAATTATTACTACGATCCGGGCAACCCTAAGTCTATAGACCTTATCGTAAAGGGCGCGCTCGAGATAGTAAATAATTACGACGTTGACGGCATACACATGGACGATTATTTCTATCCGGGTACATCGTTCAATGACGATGCTTCATGGAACGCATACGGCAGCGGATATTCAGACAAGAGCGCGTGGAGACGTGACAATGTAAACAAGCTCGTAGCAGAGCTCGATACTAAACTTCATCAGGCAGACAGCAGCCTGCGCTTCGGCATAAGCCCGCAGGGCATCTGGGCAAACTCGACTACCATGCCTAACGGCTCAGCGACAAAGGGCAGCGAGGCGTACACTCAGAAATTCGCCGACTGCCTTGCCTGGATAAATGCCGGAACTATAGATTACATTGCGCCGCAGATCTACTGGAACGTAGGCTATACCGTAGCTGACTACAGCGTGCTCGCCAAGTGGTGGAGCAACGCGGTAAAGGACAGCGATGTTGACCTTTACATAGGTATGGCTGACTATCGTTCAGCAAACGTGACTGACAAAAACAGCGTATGGTACGGAACTGACGAGCTTCAGCGCCAGCTCGCCATAAACAAGGCTGACAGCAACATAAAGGGCGAGATACACTTCAGATACAAGCTGATGGCGAACGATTCAAATATCGTAAACCTTTACACGACTTACTACGCGAACGGAGGCAACGGCGGCAGCAGTGCCGTGACACCCAGCGATCCCAACGCCGATAAAAATAACAGCAGCAATAATACTAATAGCGGCAATAATAACAACAATACGGCGACGACTCCGTCGTCAGACCCGAACGTGGTAAACATCACTGTAAACGGCAAATATGTACAGTATACGGACGCGGCAGCATTCATAGACAAAAACAAGCGAACTTTATGCCCGCTCAGAGTTGTAGGCGACGCGCTCGGCATGGATGTAACATGGGAGAACGAAAACCGTCAGGCTATATTCAGCAACGATTCGCTGACAGTAGTATTTACTATAGGCTCAAACAATTATAAAATAATAAAGAAAGATGCCGCAGGAATGATCGTATCGACTGAAAATATGACTATGGATACGGCTGCAATACTTAAAAATTCAAGGACATACGCGCCTGTACGCTACCTCGCGGAGGCAGCAGGCTACAAGGTAGACTGGGATAACAGCGCGAGAACGGTAATAATAGAAAGTAATTAATAAATACAAATATACGGAGGAATATCATCCATGCAACTGATATCAACAGAAGGAGCAACGGCTGTAAGCCCGCTTTTCATAATAGCGCTGGCATTCGGCGCAGGCCTCGGCATCGCGCTCATATGCTTTTCGATATTCAACAGAAAAAAGCTCCCTAAAGGCATGTGCATAGCATTCGCAGCAGTAGGCGTCCTCGCCTGCGTCTCAGCGGCGCTCATGCTCGCAGGCCTGTTGTCCCGATAACAGAAAATATAATTTACTATAATAATATTATTATATAAAAGTTATTATATACAAAAAGACGCCCAAAAAGCGGGCGGGCATGCAGACGAACCGAGCTGCGCGCAGCATCCCATTCTGTGACCGCGGAGCGACCTGCATGCCCGTCCGCCTGTATCGGCGTCCTGTGTTTATAAAATATAGAATATTATCTATATGCATACAAATCACACTTTAAAGCGATAAAATATTCAGTTTGTATACAATTGTACGAAATAATTTACGCAATAAACAGCTATGACAAAAATATATTACTGAAAATAAATATACGTATTGAAAAACACCGGATATAGTGGTAACATTTTTATTGCGTTCACATAGGACACCGCCGCTGCGGATACCGTGTGGACAGCGACTCTGGAGAGTCTTTCGTCTGACAGACGAAGGAGTTCCGTATCCGGATACAGAACTTCAGCATCGTAAGTCAGGCAGTAAAGCGCCGAAGGTGTAATGCACAGCCAGTGCCAATCTCTCAGGCAAAAGGACAGAGCTAATGTTTTATAGCTTAATCCTTTCTCTCAGCGTCGGAAATCTGAAATAACGAAACAGATTCCGGCTTTTTTATTTGCAGGGAAAGAAACAAAAGAAATATACGCATTTTTTCGGAATTATTGTTTAATTGCTCGATATTTTTAATGTCTATTTTTCCAAGGATCGGTCTTTTCCCTGTAAGCACATGTTTTTTTAGGAGAGGACAGGTAATTATGGAAACTTTCAACAACTTTTTAGGCGTCATAGACGATTTCGTCTGGGGCGTTCCAATGATGGCACTCATCATTCTGGGTGGCATCCTTCTCACATTAAGATTAGGCTTTCTTCAGGCCCGCCATCTTGGCAAAGCACTCAAGTTCATGATAAAAAATGAAGAAGAAGCTCACGGCGAAGTATCAAGCTTCGGCGCGCTCTGTACAGCTCTCAGCGCGACTATCGGTACAGGAAACATAGTCGGCGTGGCGACAGCGGTATGTACAGGCGGTCCGGGCGCGCTGTTCTGGATGGTAGTAACAGCGTTCTTCGGTATGGCTACAAAGTATTCGGAAGGACTTCTGGCTGTAAAATTCAGAACAGTAGATCCTGACGGACACTCTCTCGGCGGACCTTTCTATTATATCGAAAGAGGAATGGGTAAAAACTGGAAGTGGCTCGCAAAGATATTCGCATTCTTCGGAGTATGCGTAGGTCTCATGGGTATCGGTACATTTACTCAGGTAAACGGTATCGCCAGCGCAGTAAAGAACTTCTTTGACCCTGACTCACAGATGATGGTAAATCTCCCTGTAGTAGGCGAGTATTCCATCGCAGTAGTTATATCAAGCTTCGTTCTCGCTATCTGCGTAGCACTCGTAGTTATCGGCGGCATCAAGCGTATAGCTGATGTATCACAGATAATAGTTCCGTTCATGTCAGTTATCTACGTTGTATTCTGCCTCGCGCTTATAATCCTGAATATAACTCACATCCCTGAAGCTGTCGTAGTTATCGTAAAGGGCGCATTCAACCCTCAGTCAGTAACAGGCGGCGTAGTAGGCACGCTCTTCATCGCAATGCAGAAGGGTGTTGCAAGAGGTATCTTCTCAAATGAAGCCGGCCTCGGTTCAGCTCCTATAGCAGCTGCAGCAGCTAAGACAAAGGAGCCTGTACGTCAGGGCCTCGTTTCAATGACAGGTACATTCATCGATACTATCATCATTTGTACTATGACAGGTCTTTCTATCGTAGTAACAGGCGCATGGCAGGTAGAAGGCATCGAAGGCGTTCAGGTAACTACTTACGCATTCCAGAACGGACTTCCTATCTCACCGACGATCTCAGCATTCGTTCTCATGATATGCCTGATATTCTTCGCATTCACGACTATACTCGGATGGGATTACTACAGCGAACGCTGCCTCGAGTACCTTTCAAACAGAAACATGAAGGTAGTAAAGGCTTACCGCTGGCTCTACATACTTGCAGTATTCATCGGACCTTATATGACACTCTCAGCAGTATGGACTATCGCAGACATATTCAACGGTCTCATGGCTCTGCCAAACATGATAGCCCTCATAGCCCTCAGCGGTGTCGTAGTAAAAGAAACGAAGGATTACTTCGAGCGTCATAAGCATGACCTCAATTAATATATATGCACAAAATTGTATAATTATTGAAAAATATAGGCGGCTCAGCGGGGCCGCCTATTGTATTTATGCGGATGTTCCTGTATAATATTTTAGTTGATTAAAAAATAAAACAGGGAGAAATTATATGGCAGATTATTTACAGGGTATAAAAATCGCTGCATACGGTATCGGAACTACACTGTACGTTACCGCAGGCGCTCTTATCATAGGACTTGTCATAGGACTTATCATGGCGCTCGGAAAGATGTCGCAGCATAAGGTCCTCAAGTGGCCTGCTTCAATATATGTCGAGATCATAAGAGGAACGCCGCTTTTCGTACAGGTCCTCATACTCGCATACGGCGTGCCGCAGATGATAAACTCTATGTCGGGCGGAAGCGTTTCGTTTACATGGAAGCCTATCGTAATAGTAGGTATCATAGCATGCGGTCTCAACAGCGGTGCTTATCTAGCTGAGATCATACGAAGTGGTATACAGGCGGTAAACAAAGGTCAGACTGAAGCTGCCCGCTCGCTTGGTATGTCAAAGTCACAGACGATGACAAGCATCGTACTGCCGCAGGCATTCAGAGTTATATTGCCTGCCATGGCAAACGAATTCGTTACGCTTATAAAGGAAACGTCGATACTTTCATATGTAGGTATCGTTGAGATCACAAGAGAAGGTATGCTCTGGGCATCAAGAGACTTCAAATCGTTCCCGGCTTACATCGGCGTTGCTGTAGTTTACATGTGCATGACTATACCTCTGTCAAGAGTCGTAGCTTATCTTGAAAAGCGCATGGCAAGTTCAAACGGAGCACCTAAGACGAAGAAAAGAAAGGCAGGATTTTAATCATGATAGAAATAAAAAATCTTGTTAAGCGTTTCGGTCATAATGAAGTGCTTAAGGGTATAACAGAAACTATACACGATAACGAGGTAGTTTGTGTTATCGGACCGTCAGGCTCAGGCAAATCTACATTTATAAGATGCCTGAATCTCCTGGAAGAGCCTACAGAAGGCGAGATATACCTCGACGGAAAGAAAATAGAAGAAAAGACCATAAATGAGACGAGAACTCACATGGGAATGGTATTCCAGCAGTTCAATCTGTTTCCGCATAAGTCAGTTCTTGAAAACATAATGATCGCACCGATAAAGGTCAAGAAGGTATCGAAGGCTGAAGCGGAGGCAGAAGGCAGAAAGCTGCTCGCAAAGGTCGGTCTTGCAGATAAAGCGGACGCATATCCTGCAGAACTCTCAGGCGGACAGCAGCAGAGAGTGGCTATAGCCAGAGCGCTTGCAATGAATCCTGAAGTAATGCTGTTTGACGAGCCGACATCGGCTCTCGACCCTGAGATGGTAGGAGAAGTCCTTGAAATAATGAAGGAGCTTGCAGCAAACGGAATGACTATGGTAATAGTCACTCACGAAATGGGCTTCGCCCGCGAAGCAGCTGACAGAGTATTTTTCATGGATCAGGGTATAATCATGGAGCAGGGAACTCCTGATAAAATATTTAACCATCCTGAAAATGAAAGAACTAAATCATTTTTAAGTAAAGTATTATAGATGTATATATTCACACAGATCGGGCAGGTCACGAATATTAACGGTTCTGCTTGTATTTGTAATATGCTTGTGGTAAAATGATGCGGAAAATTGCTCTTTTTTTGGCAGACATACGAGAGCAGGACAGGAGAGTTCAATGGAAATTGAATTTAAATATCTGATTCCGGACGAAGATATTATCGAAGAACTCTGGCAGGAAGCCGTTTTTAAAAAGTACGGTGATGTGGACTCCCGCCAGGCGCTCCAGATGAAGGCGGCGTATTATGATACGCCTGACGGAATGTTGAGCAGCGTAGATGCAGCATTCAGGATCAGACATGAGGGCCCGCACGTTGTTGCGACCATTAAATGGGGTGGAAGACAGACTGAAGGTCTTCATGAACGTGAAGAGCTGAACATACAGCTTTCTGATTCATTTGATGACAGCAAACCGACACTTGATGTTTTTGCTGAAAGTGAAAAAGGACGGGAACTGATAGAACTTATAGGGGACAGACCGCTTAAGAAAAGGCTTGAAACAGATTTTCTGCGCAGGATAATGCGTATAGATACAGGTTCGACGATATGCGAGGCCGCGCTTGATGTCGGAAATATAATAACGACTGCAGGTGATCTGGACATAAGAGAGCTTGAACTTGAGCTTTATTCAGGCGATATCCATGAAATAGAACATATAGGCGAGGATCTCGCCGCAAGGTTCGGTCTTATACCGGGCGTTGAGTCGAAATACGGACGCGGTATGGAGCTGCTTCGCAGCAGCAATGATAAAGACTGATGTAAATTCGCCCGATCCACCTGACGGGCAGTCATCACCCTTTACAAATTTTGATAAAAAGGGTATAATTTTTTGAATATGGATGCAAATCACTTGTAGGAGGAAAAATTTTTAAAATGAAGGCAGAGTTTTTAAACAGAGAAATAAACACTGTAAGCATGAAGATGGAGATCACTGCAGAGGAATTCGACAGTGCCATCGACAAAGTATATAAGGAAAACAGAAAGCGTTTCACAGTGCCTGGTTTCAGAAAAGGCAAGGCAACAAGAAAGATGATCGAAAACTTCTATGGTTCAGATATCTTTATTGAAGATGCAGTTTCAAAGATCTTCAACGAAAAGTATCCTGAAGCTCTTGAAGAGATAGGTTATGAGCCTGTAGATTATCCTGATGTTGACCTCAGCGATCAGGAACTCAAGGCAGGCAGCGGATTCACTTTCAATGTAAAGTTCCTCACAGAGCCTGAAGTAACAGTACTTCCTGGCGACTATATGGGAGTTGAAGTTTCAGTTCCTACAACTAAGGTAACTGAAAAGGATGTTAATGCTCAGCTCAGAAGCTATGCTATGAGAAACGCAAGACTTGTAACTGTTGACAGACCTGCTGCAATGATGGATACAGTAGTTCTTGATTACAAGGGCTTCAGACCTGACGGTGTTCAGTTCGAAGGCGGTACTGCTGAGAACCATAAGCTCAAGTTAGGTTCAAACGAATTCGTTCCTGGTTTTGAAGACCAGCTCGTAGGCGTTAAGGCAGGTGAAGAGAAGGAAATCGAAGTTAAATTCCCATTCGATTATCCTGAAAAGTCACTCGCTGACCAGGTGATCACTTTCAAGTGCACTATTCACGAAGTAAAGGAAGAAGAACCACCTGAAATAAATGACGATCTCGCTAAGGAATGCAGCGAATTCGACACTATCGATGAGTGGAAGGAAGATATCGAAAAGAAGCTGACTGCAAACAAGGAAATGCAGAATCAGAATAATATAAAGAACGAAGCTATGAAGGAGATCTATGAGGACATTATCGTAGATATCCCTGAAGTAATGATCGAGCATGAGATCGATGAACTCCTCAGACAGTTTGAGGAACAGCTCAGCTACACAGGAGCTAACCTCCAGATGTATCTCCAGGAAACTCACACAGATATCGAAGAGTTCAGAGAGCAGATCAGATATGATGCTGAGAGAAAGGTCAAGTCACGTCTCATCGTTCAGGCTATCGCTAAGAACGAGGGTATCGAAGTTACTGAAGAAGAACTCACTGAAGAACTCAGAAGAATGGGCGTTCAGTATGGTGTAGATGCTGAAAGAATGAGAGAGCTCGTAGGCAATGATATCAAGTACATCAAGAATGACCTTGCTTCAAAGAAGGCTCTCGACATCATCGCTGCAAACGCTGTAGTTCATGAGATCGACTACGATCAGGTGGAGGCTCAGAAGTCTGACCAGCAGAAGCTCGAGGACAAGGTAGCTGCTGCTTTAGGCGGAGATCCGCAGTAGTTCGGAGCTCGCCGAACGAGCGATATGCTGCCGCGGTGACGCGGGCGGTAAACAAATAAATAATTCGGATTTTTACGGGAATAGGATCTGTTTTTTGCGGGTCCTATTCCGTGTATTCTAAAAAAGAAGGGGGAACCCAGATGGCGTTAGTACCTGTAGTTGTTGAACAGACAGCGCGCGGAGAGCGCTCTTACGACATATATTCAAGACTTCTCAAGGACAGGATCATATTTCTCGGAGAAGAAGTGAATGACTATACTTCAAGCCTTATAGTGGCTCAGTTGCTTTTCCTTGAGTCAGAGGATCCGGATGCGGATATAAATTTCTATATAAACAGTCCGGGTGGATCTATAACTGCCGGAATGGCTATATATGATACTATGCAGTACATTAAGCCTGATGTAAGCACTATATGTATAGGTATGGCTGCAAGCATGGGCGCATTTTTACTTTCGTCAGGTGCCAAAGGAAAGAGAATGGCACTTCCTAATGCAGAGATCATGATCCATCAGCCACTCGGAGGTATGCAGGGTCAGGTAACTGATATAAAGATACATGCAGACCGCATGCTCAAGATAAAGGAACGCATGAATAAGATACTCGCTGCAAATACAGGTCAGAGACTTTCTGTCATAGAAAATGACACTGAACGCGATAATTTCCTTGATCCTGAGGAAGCACTGAAATATGGTCTTATTGACAAGGTGATAACTAAGCGCGCATAGGCGTCTTAGTGACATAAATTTAATCTAATGAAATATTTGTTCGGAATTGATAGACGACATGTCATTTGAATATGTC
>CAVGTL010000058.1:11228-14851 GCA_963632005.1 Succinivibrio sp. | reverse complement strand
CTTTCCCACAGGTCGCTCGTTCGCATTACTTTAAGGAATACCTTGCTGTAGATTGCGTAAAATCCCGGAACGAACTCCATTTTAGATGTAGACGCATGCTTCTCAGCCGCCACTATATCAAGCATGTATCTTCTCATACATTCATACACTTTTTCTTCCGAAAGCCCGCTTTCCGACAGGCTTTTATAAAGCGCTATGCGCGGAAGTATCGTCTGAATAAGAGTTTTCATCTGATTTTTTGATTTGTTCTTTGCATTTTTAATTATCTTATCAAGAATTTTCGTCTGCGCATCAAACAACGCGCTGCCTCGTTCATTTCCGAAGCCTTCAATTAAAAACGCTTTTATCTGCTTTTGCTGCTTTATATTCATACCTGTAACACCGCCTTTTGATCTTGAACATTTTATCGTTCTGTTATCTCATTTTCCATTTTATTCCTATCATATATGGTATACCACATTTTTTCTGACCTGTATCATTAATATTACTACATTTTTTCCGATATATTATTATCTATATATACTTTTTTATTTCACTGTCATACTAAAGGTTCTTCTCTGCCCATTCCGTAACATGCCTGATAAACGCTTTTGCCGCGCCGGAGCATTTATCGAGCGACTTTGTTCCTATATGTATCTTCATCGACATAGGCGGGTCAAGCTCCATATGCCTTAGCTCAAACGGCGCGCCCTGAGTTATTATTTCGGGAAATATGCAGTATCCCAGCCCTCTCGCAGCCATCGCAAGCGCCGCGTAATCATTGTCGATAGCATAATCGTACACAGGGGTCCCGCCTGACATGCTGAATAATTCCGAAAAGTAATGATCCTCCTCATATGACATTTTAATATACGGATAATTGCA
The DNA here is from genome assembly GCA_963632005.1 of Succinivibrio sp. GTDB lineage: Bacteria > Bacillota > Clostridia > Peptostreptococcales > Anaerovoracaceae > CAKQOE01. Next base: position 13,987 of record CAVGTL010000058.1, on the reverse strand, counting down.
CATCTCGCTTATCGGAAACTTTTCTCTGCCTGCAAGCGGATGATCCGGCGCGACAGACGCCACCAGCTTGTACTCGCCGACGAACACCGTATCAAGCTCCGTTTTTATAGGTATGATGAAAAATCCGCAGTCTATATCCTGCTCGTAAACCATACGCTCCGCTTCCATTTCATTCTCATGCGTTATGAGCTTTATATCCACATTTGGGTATTTGTCTGAAAACGTCGCCAGTATATCCGGAATCCAGTAAACAGATATGCTGTTGAATATCCTGACGCTGACCGAGCCTGTCTGCAGATTTCTGATCTCGGCGACCTTAGACGCAAACAGCCTTTCGCTGTTGTTTATCTGCCGGATATAATAAAGCAGCTCGCTGCCCTCCGCAGACAGCCTGACTCCCTCATGCGCCCTCACAAACAGCTTTATCCCCGTTTCCTCTTCCATCGCCCTGACGATATAGCTTACTCCCGCCTGCGTATAGCCGAGTTCCTTTGCCGCAGCCTGAAAGCTGCCCGTTTCAACGACTTTTAAGAACACTTCCGTATTTATCTTTTCCATTTTTATCCTGACCTTATCTTCCTACAGCTCTGTAATGCGATCTGTTATCCTATCCGTGATCCCGTCATTTCCGAACTCCGCGTATCTTCTAATATAATATTACATTTTGCGCGCATGCAAAAGTATTTCTTTATTACAGTATAAGATCATCTCGTTTTACTTATATATCTATCAGCGCTACAATACATTTACACACCGCGCATCTATCACAATAAAGGAGTTCTATCAATATCATGTCAACATTCATCATTTATATGGCAGCCATGCTCGCCGCATATTCATCAGCCGCAGCGCTCAGAAAAAATAATAAGATACACTCGTCGCTGCCGGACATCACCATGCAGCTTGTCTATCTGATAGTGCTTGCCATGGGAATACGCCTCGGTATGGACCATCAGCTGCTCGGCGAGATAAAAAGCATCGGCGCGCAGGCCGTTATCATAACTGTAGCATGCACGGGCGGCAGCATGACAGCCGTTTTTGCGCTGCGTTTACTAACCGGTACAGACCGTTTCGGCAATATCCGCAGAAGGATATGTAAAACTGACATGCCGACCGTTGATCCGCAAAAACGCTCCGCATCACCCACAAACGGCATCAAACCAAAAGAAAACAGCGCCAAAGGAGCGCACACCGAGCTTAAAAGCGCCGTAATAATTTTAATATTCATGGCTGTCGGAATATTTGCAGGTGCGCTTATCTCGCAGCACGCTTCACCGGGCATTTCTGAAACTGTAAATATTATCGCAGGCAAAGCTATAAACATAATACTCTGCATCATGGTCGCATTCGCAGGCTTCAGCTTAGGTCTTTCCGGAAAAGCAGGCGAATGTCTGAAAGCCGCAGGCATGTATGCCCTCGCTTTTCCCGCCGCCGCGATAATCGGCACGCTTGCCGCGGGCGCTATCTCAGGAAGCATTATGGGATTCTCGGTAAAAGAAGGACTCGCCATCAGCGCCGGATTCGGCTGGTACACATACGCTCCCGCAGTGATCGCAGACGCAGGAGCTCAGTATTCCGCAGCCAGCGCAGTCGCGTTCCTGTATAACATGATACGCGAAACAGCGTCTATAGTCCTTATTCCTGTATTTGCCAAGCATGTCGGTTATCTGGAAGCTGTTTCCATGCCGGGCGCAGCCGCAAAAGACATCTGCCTTCCAATAATCGAAAGCTCATGCAGGCAGGACACGATGATCTACGCTTTTATGACCGGTCTTGCAATGAATATCTTCACATTCGCAGGCGTTCCGCTTATAATGCAGCTCTGATTTATCTACTGCACGAATAGATCCCCGAAACCGCCCGCGCGCCCTGCGCGCCCATAGATGTAAAAACAGCGCGGCAATTTTCCGCTTTGCCGCGCTGACACCGTTATTTCTGAAATTCATTTATCGCGTCTATGAAAAGGCGTACGGCGCGCGGATACGGGATGTTGCGCCTCCACGCTATGACGGTGCTCGTCATTATCGGCGGGTAAAGCTCTTTCTGGACTATAAGCTCCGGCCGCCAGTACCTCGCTGCGCCTTCTATCGATACCTGGTATCCGAGGCCGTGCATCACCATTACTCCTGCGTTAGTTCCGAGATTGCTCGTGAACGCTATGTTCAGCTTTTCAAAATCCTTTCCGAACCAGTTTGCGAGCTCGCTCCTGACGTTCAGGCGCTCCGGCAGTATAAGCGGCAGCCCGATAATATCATCTTTTGTGATGCGTTCCTTTTCCGCGAGCGGGTCGTCAGGTCTCATTGCCACGACCCACCGGTCGCTGTTTTTTATCCTTATGTACTCCAGATTTTCAGTGCTGACCGGCTCAAGAAACAGTCCTATATCAACGAGTCCCTTGTTCATCATTTCAAGTATCGTATCTGCAGTTCCTGTATGTATGGCGATCTGCACAAGCGGGTACCTTGACTTAAAGCCGCCTGTGATATCGGCAAGCGTCTCGACCGCGGCAAACTCGCCGCAGCCTATCGTTACCCTGCCTTCTACGACTCCGTCGTTATCATTGAATTCATCAATGATCCTGTCCTCAAGGTCTATGAGCTCAAGCGCCCGGCGCTTAAGCAGAAGGCCTTCTTCGGTAAGCGAAACGCTGCGCCCTCCGCGATTAAAAAGGACCGTTCCCAGCTCAGACTCAAGCGCCGCGAGCTGCCTCGAAAGCGTCGGCTGCGTTATATGAAGCTGCTCGGCAGCCTTCGTAAAGC
>CAVGTL010000058.1:0-11218 GCA_963632005.1 Succinivibrio sp. | reverse complement strand
GCTCTGCTCCCTCGCCACCGTAAGAAAATATCTTAATACTCTAAGTTCCATGTTCAGTGAGTTCCTTAAAATTTCAATTAATTTTTTACTGACTTTTCAAATCCCGATTTAAAACAAGTCAAGCGTATTACCAAGATATATTTCCTCTCTGACGTTCAGCTGATACTCTGGCTTTGTCATATAATACAGCAGAAATTCCAGTATCAGCGCGCTGCCGAGGCTGCGGCCTTCTATCTTGAAGTTTGAAAATCCCATCGGGATATAAATGTCCCGAATGTCTCTTACGCTTATAAATCCCGGATTTTTCATCGTCTTTGAGAATCTATAGCCGTCTGATGCGTCAGGCGCGGCGCAGCGGTGCTCCGGTCCGGGTTCTCCGAGGCTTATGCGGCTGACTGCTTCATAGCACGCATTTCTGTCGGTGCATTCGAAGCTGCAGCATTCGTTGCATAGGAATTCGACTTTGTCCTTCTGCGCCTGCGGCAGCCCGCTCAGCCGCTTGAACTCTCTGTTCAGGCGAAAATCGGGCACTACATACTGAAATTCCTCGCGTCCGAGCTCGCGTTCAAGCTGCTGAAATTCAGTCAGCACTTTAGTAGTTGAAGAAACAAGATAAAGCTGCGGGTAATTAGCCATTAAATACTCAAGCAGCAGGTCCGAATGAACTATCACTCCGTTTTGCGGCCCGCTGCTTTCTGCAAACAGCCTGCACAGCTCGTTGCATCTTATGTCTGAAAGATGCTCCTGGCGCAAAAGAGAATTGCTGAATGTAAGGCGCGCCGAAATTCCGTACTCTCGCATCAGCGCAAGCACCTCATGCGCGCCGTGCTCCCCGTAGCCGGCGCGCCCGCCGCCCCAGATGCAGTCAGCAGGAGCGCCGTATATCGACCCTATCTCGCACCGGTCATAAAAATACTCACGGTGCTCCCGAAACAGCGGCAGAAATGCGGCGTACAGATCATAAAACTCGAAAAGCCCCGGAAGATGGTAATATGCTGTTTTATTTTTCGATTTTTCGGCATCGACCATATTTACATTTAAATTATTCATTATATCACTATCTAAATAAGCTTCATATACAAAAGCGGATACGGCCCGCCTTCTTCGTCGCGTTCTGTTCTTTTATAGGTCTTAAACCCCTCATATTCATAAAATCCGACCGCCTGCGGGTTCTGCTCGTTTACTGTCAGCTCATTTACTCCGTAGCTTTCAATGCCGAGCTTCAAAAGCCGCTCTCCGAGCCCTGCGCCCCGTTCCTCGGGCGCCAGAAAAAGCATCTCGAGACGCCCGTTTTCAACTCCCATAAACGCTACGGGAACGCCGGGCGTTCGCTCTGCTGCTATCAGGTATTCGACGCCGTTCAAAGCCTGCGGAACGTATTCCTTTATGCGGAGCACCTCTTCATCAGACAGAAAATCATGAGTCGCGCGTACCGACGCTTCCCATATTTCAGTAAGCTTTTCAATCATCTCAGGCGTTCTCTGTTTTACTTCATATATATTCATTATTATCTATCTTCCTTTTAAAATCGGTATGTGCCTTGCAACAGATCACTTATGGTCCGCTTCCACTATATCTTCCAGCCCATAAAGCATTATATTATCACACGCTTCCGCTTCTTCACGTATTTTACTGTCAAAGCCTGATTCTGAAAACAGGGCATAATAAAAGCGGCTGTTCTTTTTATAAGGCGTCAGCTTAGCTTTTGTATCCAGATATTCCGAATAGCTGAAAGGCGACCGTTTAAACTTACATTCTCCTAAAAGATAAGCCTCTGCTCCGGGAGCTATTGCAAGCAAGTCTATTTCTGTTTCCGCTGTACGCAGCGGAACATCAGCCGCGCCGGGCGCGGAAGCTTCGGACGCATTCTTCCTGTTCATTAATGCATTACTGTCCCGCACAGTAGTTTTTCCTGTCCAGCGCCCCATATTTACATATCTGAACGGCAGCTCGTTCCGCCTCTGAAGGAGCCTTACAAATTCTCTGCACACATCTTCAAACGTAAACGCGGCAAACTCATGCAGACCCGGCTTTACCACATACTCGTAAACACCATCCACATCGCCGTCCTCAAGCTGAGAAAAATTATTAAAAGCATAAGCGTACCAGAACCGGAAAAAATTGTCGGTCAGCCTGTATGTTCCGCGATTACTTTTAGATTTTTCCTTTGCCGCAGTATCTACAGAAAATTCTCTTGTTATAATTCCCAATTCAACCAGATTTTTCAGATACGTGCTTGTCTTTGAGGTGCTGTCTATCAGCGACCGCTGGCTTATTTCATTAAGCTTCGTCGCGCCGTTTGCAACCGCTTCTATAACAGAATTATACACTGCAGTCTCACGCAACTCCTGATGCAGCATGAATTCCACTTCGCTGTATAATATACAACCTTTTGTGAGAATATTTTTCTTTATATTTTCTTCAAGCGTGATATCCGGATCGAACTGATTAAGATAATGCGGTATGCCGCCGAGGACAGCATATGCCGTGATCTTATCTGCAGCAGAATAGCCGGGAAAGAACTTTGCGGCATCATAAAATCCCATTTCCTTCATTTTATATATACCGGTCGCGCGACCGTAAAGAGGATTTTTTTCAGCCAACAGCTCCTTTTCTATAAAGCTCATTGAACTTCCGCATAAAATTATCATAACATTCTTTTCTCTGAGCTCCGCATCCCACAGATTCTGCAGCACAGACGGAATACTTCCGTTCGCCTGGCACATGTACGGGAACTCATCTATAACTACGAGCCTTTTATGCTCACCGAACGGCAGATCTGCTATCGCCGCCAAAGCTCTTTCCCAGTCGGTAAACTCAGTTATATATCGCTTCGCAGGTATATCCTCCTGAAACAGTCTGGCTGAAAACCTTGCAAGCTGCGCTCTGTCTGTAGTCTGGGTGCACGAAAAGAAAACGTGCGGCTTTCCTGCGCAAAACTGCTTCAGAGTTTCTGTCTTGCCTACTCTGCGCCTTCCGTAAAGCACGACCAGTTGTCCTCCGCTGCTTTTATACCTTTCATTCAAAAATTCAAGCTCACGCTCGCGCCCTATAAATCTACTTCTCTGCGTCAATACTTATCTCCCCGCTTTCCGGCTCTGCAAATACAGTAATACGGTCTGCAGCGTATACCTCGCCGCACACTTCGCATGTTTTAAGTGTTCTAATCGTAATTTACTAAATCATGATTAGAATATATCATACATTAATATTGACATCAATACGAATAATATTCTGCAATAAATATCTCAGCCTTTCACGCGCCCGGCGCGCCTATATAAAAAGCCGGGTCTGACTTTGCTTGCCGGACCCGGTCTGTATTGATCATCTATTCATGTTACCTTACAAAATTTGTTAATGTATGTGCTTCGTTTTTCGGCAATCCGTATTTTTCTTTGCCGAGGGCTATGCTCCTCATGAGGAACGTCATATTTCTCGCGAGCGTTCTCATAGTCTGTCTGCCCTCCTCGTCATGAACGGCTTCACCCGGTCCGCGTCCGTGTATCTGGTTCCAGTACTGGCTTGAAGCGATCGGCATATTTGTTATTGTAAAATATTTGTTGAGCTCGTCAAATGTAGCTGAACATCCGCCGCGTCTTGCGCAGACTACGCTTGCGCCTACTTTCATCGACTTATCAAAGTGTGAGCTGTAAAAGAGCCTGTCGAGTACCGCTATCAGTGTCGCATTCGCCGAAGCGTAATAAACGGGACTTGCGATCACAAGGCCGTCAGCCGCTTCAAAATCAGGTGCGAGCTCGTTTACGATATCGTCAAAGACGCATTTTCCAAGCTCAGCGCAGCGACCGCACGCGACACAGCCTCTTACCGCTTCACCGCCGACTCTGACTATTTTTGTTTCAACGCCCTCCGCTTCAAAAACATTTTTCATCTCATCGAGAGCTACGGCAGTATTGCCGTTCGCCCTCGGGCTTCCGTTTATCATCAAAACCTTCATATTTATACCTTGCCTCATTATTTTATATACCAATATTATTTATCAATTATTGCCTTTTTCTTTTTCCTGTTACGAATCTGTGGCTTGCCCCCCCCCGAAAATCTTTCGTCTTTTATGCCGCGCAGAGTTCTCTCAAGCACTGCAATATCAAGGGGTTTCGCTACATGCGCATCCATTCCGGCGTTCAGGCAGTCCTGTATGTCCTCGGTGAACGCATTTGCCGTCATAGCAATGATCGGCATAGTCTTTCCGAGAGGATTCTTACTGCTTCTTATGGCTCTCGTCGCCTCAAGCCCGTTCATTACAGGCATCTGTACGTCCATAAGTATCGCGTCATACTTGCCCGGTCTGACATTGTCAAATGCATCGACCAATTCTTTACCGTTATGATATATGACACCGGAAGCGCCGTTCATCTCGAGTATAGCATCCAGTATCTCGGCGTTAAGCTCGTTATCCTCCGCGCAAAGGAATCTCATGCCGTTTAGCACGGAAGCATTATGCAGCTTCTCTGTTTCAGCATCTCCGCGCGCTCTTTCAATCGCATGGATAAGATTTGAACAGAAGAACGGCCTGCTTATGATCCCGTCCGCGCCTGTTTCCGGGAGTATATCATCCGCGTGATCTGCCTGAATACTGTCGCAGCAGAATATCAGTACATTGTTTTTTGCTGCCTCACGAAGCCTGTGTATATTACCGGAAAGCTGAGGGTCGTCCAGATATCCGTTTATGAGTATCACATCGGCAGGATCCTCAGCCTCAGCCAGCATAGCTTCAGCCTCGAACTGATCTGACGCAGCTGCAAGCTCGACATTCGCTTCAGAAAGTGATGCTTTTATATTATTTATAAGAACAGTATCGTCCGATATCAACATTATACTGTGAAGATCCGGCTTACGTTCCTGCTGCACGCTGCAGTCTACAGGTAATGTGAGGACTACATCAAATCGGCTGCCCTTGTTCAGCTGACTGTCTACCGAGATAGTGCCGCCCATAAGGTCTACTATGTTTTTCGTGATAGCCATGCCCAGACCTGTTCCCTGGACCTTGTTTGTCACAGAGTTTTCAGCCCTTGTAAACGGTTCGAATATATGCTTTGTAAATTCAGGCGTCATACCGTATCCGTTGTCCTCGACAGTTATGCGGAACGTTGCATTATTCACCGTATCACACGGGAGTTCAGCTATTTCAAATTTTATATCCCCGCCGTCAGGAGTGTATTTTACAGCATTTGACAAAAGGTTCAAAAGTATCTGCCTTAAGCGCACGCCGTCACCGACAAGATATTCATGCGCTATTCTGTTTACGATTATACTGAACGTCTGCCCGCGTTCTGTTGTCTGAGGACGGATGATACTGTCGACCTGGCCTATCTGCTCTGCCAGGCTGACCGAATCCTGATTCAGCGCTACTTCACTTGACTCTATCTTGCTCATGTCAAGTATATCGTTTATGAGGCTCAGCAGATGGCGGCTCGAAAGCTGGACTTTATGAATATACGTGTGCAGCTTTTCAGAATTGCCTTCTTCGTGTTCCATCAGGTTAGTTATGCCTACTATGGCATTCATAGGAGTACGTATATCATGCGACATGTTGGAAAGAAAGTCGCTCTTTGCCTTGCTGGCTTCAGCTGCTTCATACGAAGCCTGCTCTGCAGCCTTTACAGCATCCTCCAGCTCTCTGTTGACATGCTCAAGCGCTTCGTTATTTCTGCGCTCTACCTCAAGCGCTGCTTTCTGCTGCCTCTTAAGCAGCCAGAATATCGCTGAAGCGCTGACGATAACGAGCAGCACAGCAAATACAAGCACAAGCCTGATAGTCATATTTACCAGTTCTACAGTATTGATAGCAACATACTTCGACGGAACGAGGAATATCAGCGTCCACTCGGCATTTTCCATATTATATAGTGCATAATAGACCTCAGTATCGTTTATCACAGCATTCGAATATGAGATTCCGCTGCTTTCCAGCTCCTCTTTTGCCGAATCAAAATTACTTCCGTGAAGATAATCCATTCCATCGAGTATCTTGTAAATATTAAAGCCTTTCAGGAGAGCGTTGCCGTCTCTTGTACTGAATAAACGCAGCCCGTCCGAGTCAACTACGTAAACACTGTTGTTGCCGTTGTATGCGGAGCACTCAAAGTATGGATTCAGCTCTTCCATATTCTGAGCTATGCCGTAATATATGAGCTTTATCTCATTATCTCCGTTTTTAACGATGACCGGAGTATCGAGCCGCTGCATGAATACCATACGCGTTTCATCAGATATAAGAGAATTACTTACATAGCTGACACGGTCAGGAGATGACAGCAGATAATCGCGCTCGCCTATAAGGCCCTGCAATCCATTCTGGGAATAATACACGCCGTCACTGTCTACCGCAACTATATTACACTGCGCTGTCTCAAAATCGCAAAGATACATCTGCTTTTTCATAAATGCCAGAAAGCTGTCCATATCATCAGGCTGCTCCTGCTCGAGAGCCCGGCACTGCTCAGCCGTGGTACGCCATTGGTTGTTTACCACATCCTCCAGACCGGAAAAGAGCTGCGTAGTGACCTCTCGCATCTGACTCAGTCGTTCAGCGTAAAGCGTCTTGTCGATATATGAATTGTAAAAGCTCAGAAATCCGAATACGCTTACTATCACAAATACCAATACCGCCAGCATCATTAACGCCGACCGTCGCTTTTCATTCCTTTTTTCATCAACATTTTTTATCGTTCTTCCCATTATCTTTCCTTACTCCCAGACGATATCATCTGAGCTGAAAGTCTTGAAGCGGCTGAAATACTCTCTTGCAGCGTCCAGGCCAAATACACCGCTGTCCTGCAAGTTGCCTTCTTTTTCCAGTTCTTCTGTATAGCCGCAGATTGGAATAGTATATTCGGTATTGTCATCGAGCTCCATACCGCCCTTTGTTACAAGAATATAAGGGAATGTATTTCCGTTACCGTAAAAATCAAATCCTGTTTCTGCAAGCTCTTTTATCCGCGCTCCCGTCAGCGTGACCGTTTCAATGTTGCCGTGCCAGCCTGTAGGAATTATAGAAACTATCTCTTCATCACTGACCGGCATCGGAAACAGATTTCCGCTGACACCGTCAGAGTTCATTTTATTTGAATCAAGATCATAATTCCATTTATTTATTGAAACGAGAGCCGCATCAGCGCCTACAGCATCGCCGAAGCATATGCCGACAAGCTTAGCGCAGTCCTCCGTGCTTATAGTTTCTGTTACTGTAGTATAGTAAGTGGTAATATTTTCTGTGACAAGCCTCTGGCTCTCATCAAAGCATTTGATAACGTCATCTAAAGTAACCTTACCGCAGATATAATCTATCATTTTTTCGCCCAGAGGAACTGCAAGATTTTCCCATCCAGAATATACAAACGGCGCAGTATGTCCTGTATTGAGCTGTTCCATCATATCAGCGTAATAGCTGTCTTCTCCTGCGTTCCAGTCCTTGAGCGGCAGGAGTACAGCGTTCGTCTGAGTCGGGTCAAGCGATTCCAGTCCCTCGACAGTTGACAACACTTCCATTACATGGAGAGCATCTTCGAGCTTCTTTTCATTTCCTGCCTCGCCCAGCTTCTTATTAAGGCCTGCAAAGCGGCCGACATTAAGTATAAATACATTCTGGCTTCCGTCTTCCGAAATGTACGGCATAAGTCTGAAATCATTTTCATCGGTGCTCATATCATTGCTGTTTCCGATCAGGAAGAGTGTATTGCCCTCACCCATTTCAGCTTTCGTTTCCTCGTCATTTGCAGGAGTACCCTCGTTGTTCAGGATGCCTATATCGCGCCAGCGCTGCAGCAGCTGCAGCGTCTGCATCATTTCCGGAGTATCTGCGACCGTGACTTCACCCTTCAGGAATTTTTCCTGCCACGCAAGACCGTCAATAGTACTGAGGTAGCCTGTATCGGCTATGTTGCAGAGATACTGGAATCCGTATCCCGGATACTGAAGCTGACAGCGGCTGAATATATATCCGGCGTCTTCCACCTGCTTCTTAAGAGCTTCCATTTCATCAAGGTTCGTCGGCAGCTCCCACCCGTTCTTCTCAAGAAGAGTTTTATTGTATGTTATACCAAGCGCGTTATAACTGACAGGCAGCATGTATATTCCACCGTCGTATGTTACCTCGCGCAGGCGCGACTGCGTATAATTTGATGTGAAATCATATGCCGATAAATCAAGAAGCTCTCCTTCGTCATCATAGCGTCCAGGCGTATAGAATGTCGTAAAATAAATATCAGTCATCTCTCCCGATAAACGCATGTCCTTCATATACGCAGACGTGTTCTGTCCATTGTATGGGATTATCTCAAGATTTATCTCAGGATATTTCTCATGGACCAGATCATAAAACTGCGACATGTTTCTATACGGAGCGTTCATCGTTATCACAGGATGATCGCCTGAGGCGCCGCTGCCGTCTTTATTACTTCCGCCGCAGCCTGCCAAAAGCGACGCTGCGCATACAAATGTGAGTATAATGCTGAGAATACGTTTTTTCTGCATGGATCTTTCTCTCCTTGTTATCTTTTCTGCTACGTTATTACACAAAATTCAATTACACAAAATTCAGGCTATGCTGCTCATTACCAGTTTAACACTTGTTTTCACAATATATCTTATGTTCTGTTGTAATTCGTTTTCAATTTGGTTACATATCGCTGTTTTTGCGATAAATTTACATTGTAATTATATCTGTATAACAAGGAAATTTCAATAATTTAATACAAAAAAGACATAATTCTGATAGATCACCGGGGCGCGCCCGGCGCGCACATAGAGCTGCTGAACGACCTGCTGCGCAGGCATATAAAAACAGGCGCAGCTCCCGTCCTGCATTCGATCATTACAGTAAAAAGCTGCGCCGTTTCCGTCTATATTCAATTCCTTTAAAACTATACTCTGTACCTGAGCCAAACTGCTCCGCTGTCGCATTTTTTAACGCTTTCCAGACTCAGCTGTATAACGTCGTGCTCCATAGCAAGGCCGTCAAATACAGGCGGCATGCCGCCTCTGCCGTCTATGCCCGGGCCTATCAGGATACTTACCTCGTCGAGAAGGCCTGCGTCCAGGAACGCTGTGTTTATTATCGGGCCGCCTACGACTGCCATCCTTTCAACGCCGAATTCTTCGGCGAGTATTTCTGCAGCTCTTGCAAGGTCTGTCCTTTCCTTGCCTGCGGCTATCCATGATATGTGCTTTTCGTCGAGATAGTCAAGATACTCTCTTGATACCTGCTCGCTCGTTATTATAAGATACGGCGTATCCATACCCGCCGCATCAGGCCAGAGCAGCCTGCCCTTTGAGTCAACTACGATCTCGTAGCCTTCGGCATCAGCCTTTTTTGAGAACTTTTCGCTTCCGAGCGGGATGTATTCGTTTGCCTTGAACTCTCCCGGAAGTGCCATCTCAAGCTCTGCCGTTACTCTGCCGCTTACTGTAGTCGGAGCGTCAAGCGAGTCGAGCGTTGCATAATAATCTTCTACTCCGCTGAGCTTTGAAGTCATCGCGCAGTCTATGCGTCCGTCGACGGACGTCATCATATGGCATATTATATATGGTTTTTTCATTTTCTTACCTTTAATATCCTTTCCTGTGTTCGTTATCATTCTGATCATTTTGATCTTTCCGTAATTACAGGATAAGTATGCGCCTTAAAGCTTACTTTAAGTCAATGCTTTTTAATTTTTCGCAGCGATTTTTATGCCGCAGATGCAGCAACATCGCAGCGCCGGTTTTCTTTAAAACATTACGGTAAACTCAGTTTCCTTATGCTTCAGGCTTTAAAGGCCCATAGAAATAGCTCGCTGTAGCGCCGCCGTCCATAAGGAGCGTCGATCCTGTGATGAACGCCGCTCTGTCGCTCATCAGGAACTCTGCCGCGTTTGCCACCTCATCGGCAGTTCCCGGTCTGCCTGCGGGGCACTTAGCGAACATATTTTTATAGAAATCGCCTCGAGGCCCGTTAAACTCGTCTACGGCAAGCGGAGTAACTATGATGCCCGGAGCTATCGCGTTGAGTCTTGCGCCGCGCTTTCCCCACTCTACAGCCTGCGCCATAACGCGCTTTTCGTTGCCGCGCTTAGAAAGCTGATAAGCGTGAAGCGTGTCTTTTATGTTTTCAGGCTTTAAAAATTCAAGCTGAAGCAGCTCGTCAGCGGGCACAGTCGCAAGCGCCGCGTCCTGCTCAGCCGTAAGCTGAGGCATCCTCCATCCCGACTGACTCGAGATCGTCACGCCTACGCCGCCCTCTGCGATCACCTTTCCTACTTCCTCGAGGACTACAGCAGTTCCGTACAGGTCGATATGCAGCAGGTCATCTACAGAAGCCTGACTCGGCGATACGCCCGCTCCGTTCACGAGCATAGTTATGTCGCCGTATTCCAGACCCTTTGCAACGAAAGCCTTTACTGACTCTCTCGAAGATATCTCAAGCTTGACAGGCTCGACATCAAATCCTACATTCTTCATCAGCTCCGCCGCATTCTCAGCATTCTTCATGATCCTGTCACCTACGACTATCTTCATTCCGTAGCCGAGCCTCCTTGCTATAGCAAGCGATATCTGTCCCGCGCCCGTTACGAGCATTACATCCTTCTTCATTATATTCATATCCCCCTTATTTCAATATCATCAACATTACATTATTTCATCATTTAACTACTTTACATTTTCAGCCGCCCAATCTGCGACAGCCTTTTCAGACTTCGAAGCGTCAGCGCCATGGATAGCTATGCCCGTTCCGAATGACGCGCCCTTACACATCTTCCTGAGGTCGCGCTCGCTGCTTCCGAGCCCGCTGCCCTCGTGCGTCATGAGCGCCATCACCTTTTTGCCCGTAAAATCAAGCTTTTCGAGCTGAGTAAACACAGCTACCGGGTAAGTACCCCACCAGCACGGACCGCACACAAAAACATTGTCATACTCGCCGATATCATCAAGATAATTTTTCAGCTCCGGACGAGCGTTCTCCTTCAGCTCCCTGTCAGCCTCCTCAGTGCATCGATGATAATCCTTCGCATACTCATGCACCGTCTCAATCTCGAACAGATCGCCACCGACAGCCTTCTGTATAAACTCGGCGCATATCTCAGTATTTCCCTTCTTAAGGTCAACGATCCTGCCGTTTACATAATTCTCGCCCTTGCGCGAATAATAAATGATAAGATTCTTCGCCATATCCTTTTACCTCCGTTTTTCTGCTTACTTTCTTTATCTGCTGTAATAATAGTAC
>CAVGTL010000057.1:0-15484 GCA_963632005.1 Succinivibrio sp. | reverse complement strand
AACAGACCGAAACGGTCGTCGATCCGGAGCAGCAGGAGCCTGACTCAGAACCGGGTGAAGTATCCGGTGATGAGCAGGATGAGGAAGGAGTTCAGGTACCTGAAGAGGAAGGCTCACAGGAAGGTGAAGAAGCATCCCCTCAGGTATCGGATGATGAAGGATCAGCTCCTGTAACTGAAGAGGATGAAGATACAACTTATCAGGGAATTACATTACGTTATGGAAATGGAAACAGCCTGAATGTTACGCTGCCTGAGGATAGGTCGCATTATACATACGGTACCAGCAGCGATGACGGAACAGTCATTACGGTTACAGAAGAAAATGCGACTGAGCTGCCTAAGACAGGTTGGAACTGGGCGGTATGTAAGGTGGACACCAGTGGTGGTACTGGAACTACGACCGATTTATATAGTTGGAATACCGGTATAGGGTACGCTTTGAGGCTGCGGGATTTTCACATGATAAATACCGGCAGTGGTGCTGCTATTGAGAGCTGGGTGAAACTGTATATCGACCTGTGGGGTGACAGTGAGGTAACTGCTACTGATGAGAACAGTGCGGCTATTTTGGTAAACGATGGAGCAAGGATGCGCATAACCAGCATCATGGATAATGGCCTTACAGGATATAATGTGACCAGAGCTCCATTTGACGGAGATGATGAAGTAGGCATAGGCACTTTGATCGCACAGGGTGGCGCTTATGGTATTCAGTCAACATTTGCCGATGATGGAACTTCCTATGATGACATTGCTTTGGGAGGCTCTGCTAAAGTAACAGCTACCGGTGCAAAGGCAGGTATAAAAGCTGAAGGTGTTGTATATGCACGCGGTATTGTGAATGCTACTGGTACCGGAGAGGAAAGTTACGGTATTAGTGCTGGTTACATCAGGCTGGATAATTATTCGACCAGCTCAGCCAGCGGCATTCCTCTGGAACTGACTTCTGAAGGTAAGGCAGCAGCCTTTGATGTCAGCAATAGATTTTGGTATTTTACGAACCAGGCATACACCGGCAAGGTGGGAAGCAGCGCAGCAGATGTGGCAGCCTGGGAAGGAACTGATACTGCGGATCTGAAAAATTATAAGTATGCTAATTTTATTGGCAATGGTGTTGCAACAGTTTCTAATATTTCAGAATTGAGAAGTGCTATCAATAAAACATCGCCACAGATTCTGAGAATTTATATAAAACCGGGAAATGACTATGCAATAACAAGTACTTTGTATGTAGAACATCAGATCACATTTATCGGTGTTGGAAGTAAAACACCGGTCTTGACACGTGGTTCAGGTTTTACCGGTAGCCTGTTTCAAATCGGAGAGAGTACTGCTACCGATGAAATGCACGGTCATGTAAGAATGAAAAATCTTATAATCGATGGAAAAAATATCAAGGCAGATGCTCCGGCTATTTACCTGGAGCGTGGTCAGACAAGTACAGAGAAAACAAAAGGATATGGAAGACTGCTTCTTAGCGATGTAGAAATCAGAAATTGTGTCAATAAAGGATGCTCTTTGAATACAGCGGGAGATAAATATGAAGTGACTTACATGAACAAGGCCGGTATCGGCGGCGCTATCATGGTAATGAGCAGCGGAGTTCTGACAATGTACCCTGGCTGTAAGATCACAAACTGCACGGCGTATTATGGTGGTGCGGTGTACCTGAGAGCTCCTGCAGAGTTTTACGGTACTACGATTTCCGACAACACATCAGCAGATCTGTCAAAAGACAGAGCCAACAGTACGGTGAAAGGTGTCGAAAGTGGCGATGGCGGTGGAATTTACTGCGTGACATCCGGCTGGGGAACCGGTTCTGCTTTCATCTATGGCTGTACGATCTCCAACAATACAGCGGCGAGATCCGGCGGCGCCCTTAGCGGTGGAGGAAATTTTAAAGTATATGATGGTTCTGTGATAGAGGGTAATAAAGCTACACAGGGTGGCGGTATTTTCGTTAATGCTTATAACGGCATTTCCATACAGGACAGTACTATCGAGAATAACGAAGCGACAGAAGGTAATGGCGGTGGTATCTGTGCAAAGGCAGAAGCTACTATTAGCAACTGTAATATTTTAAAAAATAAAGCAGCTCAAAATGGTGGCGGACTTTATGTATATAGCGGTGGAACGATTACTAAATGTACTGTAAATGATAATGAAGCGCTTACAGGTGGCGGTGCCTATATAGATTATAATAATACAATAAAATTTATCGACTGCACGATCTCCAACAATAAAGCATCACAAAACGGCGGTGGCATTTACAACTACGGTGTATGCACAGTTAATGACGGTACAGTTAATAACAATACTGCAACAGGTGATGGCGGCGGTGTATACGATCGTATGTATAGTACAAGTACGTTGACAGGCGTTCATGTATATGAAAACAATGCTAAGAATGGTGGGGGGATTTTTGCAGAAGGTAATCTTACGCTGGATAATGCAAAAATCTATGAAAATACGGCTACAGTAAACGGTGGTGGCGTATGTGGCGGATATACAGGTA
Source organism: Succinivibrio sp. (assembly GCA_963632005.1). Classification (GTDB taxonomy): domain Bacteria; phylum Bacillota; class Clostridia; order Peptostreptococcales; family Anaerovoracaceae; genus CAKQOE01. The sequence continues at coordinate 12,967 of CAVGTL010000057.1, read as the reverse complement.
GTAGCAGTTCTGCCAGCCAGATAACAAAGGACACTGAAATTTACAGTAATAAAGCTGCGAACGGCGGCGGTGTATATCTGCGACATGGTGGTAAAACATGGATAATGTCGGGTGCTGTAAAGATCAGTGGCAATAACCTTGATGATGGAACTACGGCTAATGATCTTTGTGTGCAGGCAAATGGGCGTGAAGGCTACTATAACGTATCGGCTACGCTGATCACCATTGGCAGAGATGAAGTCAGGAGCGAAGACAGTGACGGTAATGAAACTGTTACAACTGTTGGACTTGCCGGTTTGACAGAAGGTGCATACATCGGTCTGACTATGGAAAAGTATCCTGAAATAGGCGAGCAGACTACTGTTGCCAAGTGCGGCCTTGCTGCTGAAAATGTTGAGGGCGATACCCCTGATTACAGTAAATATTTCCATACTGAAGATACGAAGTATACATGCAGTACAAATGTTACAGTAGCTGATGATGGAACCACTACTCGTGAAGTGGTACTGGGTCGTCAGATCGTGGCTGTAGATAAGCCTGCAGGTGAAAAACTTACATATAACGGCAACGAACGGACGGGCGTTGCAGAAAACGATGGATATACACTTTCAGGCGATATAACAGCAACAGATGTTGGTACTTATAACGTTACTGCAACACTGAATGCCGGTTACAAGTGGAGTGACGGATCAGCGGATGCAGCAGTAAATACTACATGGAGCATCGACAAGAAGGCTCCTGAAGCTTCAGATTTTACATTTGCAGCTCCTGCAGCAGATACTCTGATCTATGATGGTACTGCTAAAGAAGCAACAGTCACACTCAATGAACCGTATACAGGAATCGGTGTTGTTACAGTAAAATATTACAATGACAAGGGTCAGGCAGTTGAGCCTGTAAATGCAGGAACGTACACTGTAAAGATAAGTGCAGCAGATGGTAAAAACTTTACTGCTGCAGAAGATCTGACAGATGAAAATTGGAAGTTCACTGTTTTACAGGGCAGTGGTCCTGCGGCTCCTGACTGCACATTCTCGTTTGACGGTGAAAACGGCAGCAAGCTGATGGGCGCTACTGCTGACATGGAATATTCTCTTGATGGTGGAAAGACATGGACTGACTGCACTAAGGATATAACACTTTCAACAGAAGATATTACCAGTGAAAACGGTATTAAGGTACGCGTAAAGGAAACTGTAAATAATGCTGCCGGTGAAGTTAAGACTATAGATATCACAGAGAATGAAAATATTCCTGCAGCAGGCAAAGAAAACTGCCTGAGTAAGGGCAACACAGGAAAACTTACGAATGTAACTGCTGAAATGGAATATTCTTCAGACAACGGAAAGACATGGACGGCTATCACAGGTGATACTGTAGAAGGTCTTGCCGGAGGCAATTACAAGGTCCGCTATAAGGCAACAGGTACTATGTTTCCGTCTAAAGCGCAGGAGCTCGTGATCGATTCTTATATAGCGAGTGCAGAAAAAGCTGTTACTTCATTTAAGATAGGTGACGCAGTAGGCGTTATAAACGAAAAAGATCATACTGTAGCTGTTACAGTGCCATATGGCACAGATGTGACAAAGCTTTCGCCTGAGATCACTGTAAGTGCTTTGGCTACAGTAAGTCCGGCAAGCGGTGAGGTGAAGGATTTCACAAAGCCTGTTACATATACAGTTACAGCAGAAAATGATACTACACAGGATTACGTAGTTACTGTTACGGTCGAACTTCCAAAGCTTCTGACGGTAACTGCTCCTGCAGATAAGACTCTTACAGCTTTCGCAGAAACAGCTGATGCTGCAATATCAGAACTGCCGAATACTGTAGCGATAACTTCAGAAAACACTGCAGTTAAAGAGCTGGAATGCTCATGGACACTTGTGGGTACGAGCTTTGATAAAACACCTGGAGCTGTAAACAAATTCCATTGGAAGGCAAACACAGATGGCTTTAATATCAATGGAAATACAGTTGAAGGTGATGTGACAGTTACAAACAGAGCAGCTATAAAGCTGACTGTAGCTGCACCTGAATTCAACAGTGAGAAAACGTATGACGGTACGACAGCTGTTAATGTTCCTGTTACTGTCGGAGCACTGACAGGCGTGCTTGAAGGTGACACGGTACAGGTAACAGCAAAGAATGCTGTTTATAACAGCAAGAACGCAGGCGAACGTACTGTTACTGTAAGCTATGAGATAAGCGGCAAGGATGCATGGAAGTATCTGGTTCCTGATAATAGCGCAGTAAACGGAAAGATAGCTCCTAAGGAAGTTACGATAACAGGCGGAATAACTGCTGCTTCGCGTGCATATGAAGCAGGTAAGAATACAGTAACACTTTCAGTCGGCAAAGTCGAAGTGAATGGTACTGTAGGAAGCGATACTGTTACTGTAGATATTATGGGCGCTGTCGCTACAATGGCTGATGACAAGGCAGGCACTGATAAGCCTGTTACTGTTACCGGCGTGAAGCTGAGCGGAGATAACGGAAACTACGTTCTGAAAGAGCAGCCGACAGGCGTTACAGTAAATATCGAGCGCGCAAGCTACGAAGCAGTTGTTTCAATGAGCGAATACGCTTACGGCAGCGCAGTACCTACTCCGAGTGTAGACAAGAATCCTGAAAATGGTACTGTAACATATTATTACAATACTTTAAACAGCAACCAGAAAGGTACTGAGTGGAATGATATTACAGCTACTACTCTTCCGGTAGGCACATATTACATGTATGCAGTTATCGCTCAGACTGAAAACTACAACAGCGTTACAACAGCTCCTGTAGCATTTGAAGTCAAGGGTGCTGCACCAAAGATCGATGCATGGCCTACGATAAGCGGTAATGTATACGTAAATGACGACGATACAGCGCTGACAGATGACCGGCTGACAGGCGGCAAGGCTGCTGTAGAAGGAAGCTTCACTATCACAGGTGAGACTAAGAGCTGGACAACAAGCGGCGAAAAGCAGCTTGAAATAACATTCACACCAAATGACGATAACTATTCTCCAGTAAAGCAGGATATTACGGTAAATGTAATAAAGCGTACAGTAACATCTGTTGCATCCAGCGCAGCTATTACTGATAAGAAATTTAAAACAGAGCAGAGCGCTCTCGGACTGCCGACAGAGATAAAGATAACTGTTGACGGCAACAAGACATTTACTGTTCCTGTTTTATGGAGCGGCTACAATGCTGAAACTCTGAACGAGCAGACTCTTACAGGAAAGCTCGACCTGTCTGCAATCGATGCAGAGGTACAGCAGCCGGAGAATGAAGTCAAGGCTTCTGTAAAAGTAACGCTCCAGCCTATCAAGCTTCCGGATGTAAGCTTTGAAAGCAAGGAAGCAACTTATACGGGACAGGCTATCGAGCATAAGCTCGGCGACATTACAGGCGTAGCTTCTGTAAAGTATGAGTACGAGGGTACGGGCAGCACGGTTTACAAGAAATCAGAGAATGCACCTGTAAATGCAGGTACATACAACGTTACAGCAACGTTTACAATGGAATACGGCTATGCACAGCTTACCCCTGTAACAGCTTCACTGACTATCAACAAGGCTGAGGGAAGCGTTACAGCTCCGACTGCAATAGCAGACCTTGTTTACAACGGCATCGAGCAGACGCTGATAAACGCAGCTGTAAGCAGCACAGGTGAAGTACAGTACAAGCTTGGCGAAGACGGCACTTACAGCACTGAGCTGCCGAAGGCTGTTAACGCAGGTACTTACATTGTGTACTATAAGGTAACAGGCGATGCTGACCATAACGATGTAGCAGAGGCTTCTGTAGAAGTAACTGTAAGCAAGGCACAGCTCGTTATCACAGTAAATAACAAGAACGCTTACGTAAACGATAAGGCACCTGAGCTTACTTCTCCGGAGCTTGACAAGGATTACAAGGTATCAGGACTGATAGGTGAGGATGCGCTTACAACTGAGCCTGCATTAAAATATGTAGACGAAGAAGGTAATCTGATCGAACCTGACATGACTAAGGCAGGAACGATAATTATTGGCGCAGCTGATGCTGATGCAGGTGAAAATTATACTATCAGCTATGAAACAGGTACACTGACAGTAACAAATCGCAGATCTTCAGGCGGTGGTTCTACTGTTCCTAAATACGATGTTTCAACACCGAGCGGTACAACAGGCGGTTCTGTAAAGTCAGACGTATCAAGCGCTGCAAGCGGAACAACTGTAACAGTAACTGTTTCCGTAGAGGAAGGCTACAAGCTTGACGGCCTGAAGGTAACAGACAGCAAGGGCAACGAGATCAAGGTAACTGACAAGGGCAACGGCAAATATACATTTACGATGCCTTCAGATAAGGTAGTGATAAACCCTGTATTTGCAAAGGAAGCTGCTCAGGTAGACAATGAATTACCGTTCAAGGACGTATCTGATAACGCTTACTACTATGAAGCAGTAAAGTGGGCGAAGGATAATGGCATCACAGGCGGTATCAGCAATGATCTTTTCGGCTCAGATAATGCATGCACACGCGGACATATCGTAACGTTCCTGTGGCGCAAGGCAGGTTCGCCTGAACCAAAGAGCACAGCAAACTTCTCAGATGTAGCTTCAAACAGCTACTATGCAAAGGCTGTAGCATGGGCAGTTGAAAATGGCATAGCAAAGGGCATCGGCAACAACAAGTTCGACCCGAATGCAACATGCACACGCGCACAGGGCGTAACATTCCTGTATCGTGCTATGGGCAAGCAGGTGAGCAGCAAGGCTCAGTTCAGCGATGTACCGGCAAACAGCTACTATGCAGACGCAGTAGCATGGGCGGCAGCTAACGATGTAACTAACGGTATCGGCGGTGGACTGTTTGGCTCAGACAACAGCTGCACACGCGCACAGATAGTTACATTCCTGTATCGCGCACAGCAGGCTCAGGCAAAATAAATACCTGAATTAAAAAATTAAATAAAACGAACGAACATAAATAATAAACTCGTTTGACAAGTCTCCATCTCAGTGTCATATACATCGGGATGGAGACTTTTTTATTTCAAATGGTTAAAATGTTGCGGCCGCCAACGGCCGGGTGCTTGCCCGGTGACGGGCACGGGTGGTGAATTATTCATTTATTATATTTATTCGATACATATTATGAAATTCGTGACAAAAAATCTGCGCTTCATGTAACTTTGCTCAAAAGTTGTTTTACTAAGTATAAAATCATTAGTGGATATTATTGTCCAGATATTAGTTACTGGTCGATGGCATGACAAGACTTTTTATTGAGAAGAGCTGTTTTGTCGGAGAAAAAATGAGGAGCCGGGTGAATTTATGAAAAGCTTCAAAAGAAAAAGATTTCTAAGTTTGCTGCTCGTCATATGCATGCTTGTTACACTGGTGCCGGGACAGGTGTTCGCGGCAGGAACAGGAAGCGGGCAGACTACGCAGGCGACGCAGCAGAGAAATCCGTTCACTGACGTAAAGAGCAGTGACTGGTTTTATGACGCGGTACGGTACGTATACGCAAACGGTCTGTTTGCAGGTACGAGCGCATCAACGTTCACTCCTGGCGGGACTATGACCCGCGGAATGTTCGTTACTGTGCTTGGGCGCATGGCAGGCGTTGATACTTCTGCGTACAGCGGTGATACGGGATTTTCTGACGTATCGCAGACGCAGTATTACGCACCGTATGTAAAGTGGGCTGCTAAGCACGGTATCACGAGCGGAACGGGGAACGGAAAGTTCTCTCCGGAGGCGTTCATAGACCGTCAGCAGATGGCGGCGTTCTTTGTACGCTATTTTGAAAAGTTTAACGTTTCGTATGACACGGGCGCAAATGTGACGACTACTCCGTCGGATATCGACACTGTAGCGTCTTATGCGCGCGATGCTGTAATGAAGCTGTGGAAGGCAGGCCTTCTTAACGGCAGTAACGGCAAATTCGATCCTAAGGGAAATGCTACTCGTGCGCAGACAGCGACTCTCTGCATGAGGACAGACGATTCTGTAAAAACATGGTATAAGGAACCGGGTGTTGCTTCTGACAGAGTTAAGGTAGATCCTGACGCTGCAGCAGAGGATCCTGGTAAGACTGACCCTTCACAGGGAAACAACGCCGGAAATACGAATAGCGGAAGTAACTCCGGAGGACATCATCCATCGACGACTTATTATGAAGTGAAGTTTGCGATGGTGAACGGCAAGGATGCATCGGGCGTTACATGGCCTGCATCGACTTCTTATAAGAAGGGAACTGCTATAACTGAGATCGCAACACCATTCAAGCAGAACAGCATATTCCTTGGCTGGTACTATGATGCAGCAGGTGAAAATGCAGTCGAGAGCGGTGATACTGTAGAAAATAATATGACTCTTTATGCTGATATAGCTGAAGGTCAGGATGTTTCAGGCATGGAAACGCCTAATTATGTAACTGTTGCTGATCAGTCAACAGGATTTACATTTGATGTAAAAGGTGGAAATATAACAAGCGGTATGAAGCTTACCTGCGTTACTGCCGGTAACGAGAGCATGAAATACAGTGTGAACGGAACTACTGTAAGCGCAGCGTTTGAAGCAGGTCAGACTTATCAGTTCGAGCTTACGGATGACAGTCTGTATTTTGTAATAAACGGCAATGATCAGGACATACATGTACGTTATCTCAACGTTCTTACTAAGAAAGCAGAGGTAGCTAAAGCAGAACTTAACAGTAGCCTGAAGTACATTCAGTCAAAGGAAGTATCAGGACTTGACATGGATGCATATAAGGGTCTTTATACAACAGAGCTGTCAACTCAGACGACTGAAAATAATAACACAACAGGTACATTCACTTATAAAGGTGAAAATATATATGAGGGTGATACGGTAGCGATATATTCCGGAGATATAAGACCTGATAAACTGGATCCACGTGATGATGACGGCGATATAGCTTACGTAAAGATCACTAAAATAGACGGAAACTTATATACATATGAAATAGCAGATGTTGAGGATGTACTTCAGGTGCCTGATATACTTCCGATATCGCCTTCTGCCGATCAGGATAATGATCCTGGTAATAATTCGATAACTGTAGCAAATACAGTTATCGTGGATGCTCTGAAAAAGGTCGAGGCATCGTCGCTTGATATCGGCGATTTTATAGCGTTTTGTAATGCATACAGTGATAACGGAAGTGACAGCAGCGTAGAATCTTACGGTAAGATAACTGCTATTGCTGTAGATGATAACAATAATTTTATTATCCGATATGATAATGCAGATGAAAACGATATAGATTCAGCTCTTGATGTTCACTATGAGCAAAATGAAGATATAGAAGCCAGCAAGTCTGAAGAAAAGGAACTGAAAAAAGCGATAGTTGCTCAGATCGTTGACAGTGATTATGTTGAGCAGGCTTCAAAATATATTGCGGCATATGCGCTTGAAACAGATGGTTTTAAATCTGTCCCAACAAATATGGATATAAATTCCAGAATGGACAGCATAGGAGACTTTAAAGTGACAGCGTTTGGTAGCAAGCTTAAAGCTCAGGATGTTGCTGTTCAGTTTGTAAAAAATAATGTTCAGGTAAAGGTGACTAACGGCCGCCTCGATAAACTGGATGGCAATGGTATAGGTGTAAGCGTAGTTATTCCGTTTGAGGTCAGCATTGGCAAAAATATAAAGATAACTGTAAAAGCAACACTTGATGAACAGGTAATACTTAATACAAGTGTAAGCACAAAGCGTATAAAGATAAAGTTCCTTAAATATGATTATGCGCTTAATGCAGGTTTTACAGTTGGAAACTATACGGGCATAAAATTTGAGGCCAATGTAGCTACTGACGGCGGTGATGAATCTCTTGTCAGCAGACTTGATGAGATCATGGATGACATGGAAGCGATAGCTAACGGAAATGACGTAAACAGTACTGATGGTACGGTAGAATCGCTTTCTGAAGTTTATAAAGAACTGATCGAAAACTCAAATGATACATGGATAGATCTTATTGATCAGCAGATATTCGGCTCGAGCGGAAACGCATTCCTGCACATATTCTGCTGGGAGATAAAGGGAAGCTTTGTAGTTTCAGCTAACCTCAACGTATCCATAGGCATGTCGTACGAGTACACTACAAAGAAGCAGTACAATTTCTCGGTAAGAGTAAAGGCACGTACATCTACGAATCAGACCATAGATCTGATAACTCCGAATTATAATTTTGACTTTTATGTAGTCGGAATGCTTGGCGTACGAGCCGGTCTGCGGCTTGAAATGTACGTCGGTCTGTTCTCACTGAAGGTAGACAGGATAGGTATCATGGCGGAGGTCGGAGCATACGCTCAGCTGTGGGGATACTTCTTCTACCACCTCGACTGGACGCAGGGAGTCGGAAAGAATGAAAATTATGCCGGAGCCATGCTTATAGAGATAGGCACGTACATAGATATAAAATTCCTGGCGCAGCTTTTCAACAGCAGTAAGCTGTCGTGGAACCCGACTATATATGCGCACCAGTGGCCGATGTGGTCTGCGGGAGCAGTCGAGAATATTTACGGATTTGCAAACGGGGGAACTGATTACGCATTTAAGACAGTAAAAACGCTTGCGATACCGGGCGATACGTTCCTTATGAAGAGCATGAACCTTAAGACAGGTGTCATAAGTAATGTCAGCAGGGATGATGCAAGCGAGAGCAATTTCACAATATCGTTCTCAAACAAGGCGTTCAGCTACGACCCTAAGACGAATACTGTAACAGTAACGCCTGCGAACGGCTCTGTAGCTGAAACTACAGATATGACTATTACATGGAAGAACGCTCCTCTGGCGCTTTCTTCAAAGCCTATAAGCAAGGTACTCAAGCTCAGCTGGAGCGATCCTGACGGCGTAAGATACATATCATTCGACTCTCAGGGAGGCAGCGCTGTAGACCAGATAACGGGCGGAGAAGGAGCACCTGTATCATGGCCTGCAGATCCTGTAAGAGAGGGTTATACATTCGGTGGCTGGTACACTAATGCAGCTTGCACAGGTACAGCATACAGTCCTGTAAGCGTTATACCTGCATTCTCAGGCGGCGCGAAGGGCGTGACACTTTACGCAAAGTGGACTCCTGCAGAGGTGAACTACACAGTAGAATACTACACTCAGGAGCTTAACGGAACTTATACGCTTTCTGATACTCAGACAGCTAAGGGCATAACCGAAGCTCAGACAGCAGGATCATATACAAATCCGTATACAGGATTTACTCTTCAGACACCTGAGAGAAAGACTGTAGCAGCAGACGGAAGCACTGTAGTACAGATCTATTTCAACAGAAATGAGTACACTGTAACATTTAACAGCGGTACGAGCGATATCGACTCTGTAACTCAGACTTATTTATACGGCGCTGACCTGCAAAAGCCTGTAATGACACGTCTCGGCTACAAGTTTGTCGAGTGGACAAACGATCCGGGCGCTGATGCAAAGGTAACATCAAACGCAGCTTATACTGCAGTATGGGAAGCTCAGCCTGTAAGCTATAAGGTAAAGCACATCAGACAGTCTGTAGACGGAAGCTATGAACTTAACGGTGATCTCGTTGAGTCAGAACTGGGAGAAAGCCGCACAGATGATCAGACAAATGCAAAGGCAAGGGAATATCCCGGCTTTACTGCACAGCCATTCGAGCAGAAGACTACAGCAGCAGACGGAAGCACTGTAGTCGAGATAAGATACGAGAGAAACAGATATCCTGTTTCATGGAACGTAAACGGTGGAAGTGAGCTCACGGGTGACTATACTAACGGAAATGTAATATACGGAACTCCTATAGCAAAGCCTGCAGATCCGACAAAGACAGGCTATGTATTCGGCGGCTGGTACACAGACAGCGAATACAAGAATGCTTTTGCAGAGGGTATGATCGTTCCTGTAGACGGAATCACGCTTTACGCAAAGTGGGATGCGTCAAAGGATACAAAGTACACGGTAGAACACTATCAGCAGACTCTTATGGATACAGACACCGGTTATGAATTCCATGAAAGTGAAATGCTGACAGGAACTACTGAACAGCCGACGACGGCTGCAGCTAAGACATACATTGGATTCACTGCAAAGCCATTTGAGCAGGAAACTATTGCGGCAGACGGAAGCACTGTAGTAAAGATCTACTACGATAGAAATACATATAATGTAAGCTGGAACGTAAACGGCGGAACGGAGCTGACAGGTGACTATACGCATGGTGATGTCAAGTTCGGAACACCTGTATTGAAGCCTGCGGACCCTGCAAAGGCAGGATACGTATTTGCAGGCTGGTACACAGACAGCGAATGCACAAAGGCACTTGCAGCTGATGCGATAGTCCCTGTCGGCGGGCTTACGCTTTACGCAAAGTGGACTCCGTCAAGCAATACAAAGTATACAGTAGAGCATTATCAGCAGAATCTTGGGGATGCTGAATACACGCTCACTGATACAGAGGAAATGACAGGAACTACAGGTCAGCAGACTGCGGCAAAGGCAAAAGAATACGAGGGATTTACTTCACAGGCGGTCATACAGAAAACGATAGCGGCTGACGGAACAACAGTCGTAAAGATAAAATACAGCAGAAATTCATATAACGTAAGCTGGAACGTAAACGATGGCAGCGCTCTTACAGGCGATTATACAAAAGGCTCTGTAAAATACGGAACGACGATCGTATTACCGGATGCTCCGACAAAGCAGGGCTATGTATTCAGCGGATGGTACCTTGACGAGAATACTAAAGAACGTCTCCCTGAAAATGCTACAGTATTTGCAAGAGATATAACGTTATATGCCGGCTGGGATCCTGCGGACGGAACTGCTTATAAAGTTAATTACTATAAGCAGAACCTTGCGAACGATGAATACGCGCTTGCAGAAAGCAGGGATATGACAGGCGTTACTGACGACCTTACAAATGCTGAAGCTGTTAAGTACGACGGCTTTACTATGAAGTCGTTCGACCAGCAGAAGATAAAGCCTGATGGAAGCACCGTTATAGATATTTACTATGACAGAAATTCGTATAATATAAGCTGGGATGTAAACAAAGGAAATGAGCTCGCTGCAGGTGATCATACTAACGGCAGCGTGAAGTTCGAGACACCGATAGTAAGACCGGCTGATCCGGAAAGAACGGGCTATAGATTCGTAGGCTGGTATCTTGACAGCACACTTAAGGAACCATTACCTGAGAATGCGACTGTACCGGCGAAGGATCTGACGATATACGCTAAATGGTTACCTAATGACGGTACTGAGTATACTGTTAATTACTATGTAGAGAATATCGATGACGATAAATATATTCTTGAATCTACCGAGACAAAAGTGGGCAAGTCAGGTGAAATGACTGCGATCGAACCGGAAATAAGGAGAGGATTCACACGCAAGTTCGAAAATAAGACGATCGATGGTGAAGGAACTACAGTCATAGATGTATATTATGAAAGGATCAGATTCGAGCTGGTGTGGAAGCTGGATGGTTTAGATATGTCAGATGATGGTGGATTTAATGATATCATAAAAGATGCAGTATCTGAATTTTCTGATGACCATTCAACAGGTATTCTTAAGTACGGACAGAAAATAACACCACCATCCAAAGTCGTAATGAATGACGGATATAAAATGAAAGGATGGGGCTATTCAGGTGAAGCAGTAGGTATGTTTAATGAAGATATGACAGTACCTTCAATAAATTATTATGATTATTCAACAGTAGCTGAGCTCGATATCTATGTAAGGATTGAAAGTGATACTGATACAGAATCTGTATCTGATAACGATGATTTGGATACATCAGCTGTGACTGTGCAGAGTGCGTCATATGATGAATATACATACGGTCCTGACTGCGAAGTATACGATATTGAAGTAGCGGGCGTAAGAGTAACAAGTATGAATGCTTCCAATATACCTCACGAAGGAGAGGGAACGATATCATACGATAAGGAAACTAATACTCTTATACTTGACAATGTAAATATCATCTTTGATGAAGAGATCGAACCGGATACTGAATGCGGACTGACAGCTGTTATACGTTCGTGGTCTGATCGTGAGCTGAATATAAATCTTATAGGTGATAATAGTATTACAAGTAAAGAGACAGGCTCAACTGCAGAGGACAATGATATGTATATATGCGGTATTTACGCTTACGGCGGATTTAATATTACATATGATAGTGAAAGATGTGATGCATCGCCTGTGACTGAAGAAGCTCCGGTCGTAATGTACATTAGAAAAGCAGCTGTAATGCAGCCTTAGGGCGGAGAACTGAAGCTTATCTTTAAACCTTAGCTTTAATAGCGAACATTGATGACCCCGGTCCGCGGGGACTGCCGGTGACGGCAGCAAAAACGCGGATCGGGGTTTTGTATTACAAAAAAACATCGTGTAATCAACCTTTGGATTGATTACATGCGAGCGCCATGCGGTTATAATTATAGATGTAAAATGAATGGAGAAAGAGACTGAAATATCTTCAGAGGAACAAATTATGAAGTATACAGGCGACATTTTCATAAAAACGTCACTGGCGGAGAAGTTCAACAGCTCATGGGAGAAGTGCCGTGTCATATTTTTCAGTGCGGCGTGCGGCTTCGGAAAGACTACGGCTGCACGGAAGCTGCTGGAGAATAAAAAAACTGCATGGTTTGATGCGGGTGACAGCCGGTTTTTGGATGGCTCATTTCCGGGCAGCTGTGAGGCTGTCGTTATAGACGATTTTCAGAAGCTGCGTGAGGAAAAGGATCATCAGACTGTACTTTCGTGGATACGGGAGCACGATGATGTACATTTTGTCTTTCTCAGCCGGGGAGTGACGCCGGGATGGCTGATGCCGTTTCAGTTCACCGGAGCGCTTGCAGTCATAGGTCCGGGTGATCTTATGATGGACCGTGAGACTGTGCGTGCGGTACATGAGCATGCGGGAACGTCGATAAGTGAGAGTGAGC
>CAVGTL010000056.1:0-15497 GCA_963632005.1 Succinivibrio sp. | reverse complement strand
TAAAAGCCTGTGACCGCGCGACGATGCTCAATCTCATGACAGGCCTGAACGCCTATACGCTCTGCTCAGGCATAATCTGCGAAGAGCTCAACGGCGATGACTTCCTCGCAGTCCCATTCGTCCCGCCTGAGGGCGAGAGCCTGTCCACGGAAATGGAGATAGGCTACATCTGCAAGAAAAACACAAAGCTCAGCGAAATCGGCCTCGCCTACATCGACGACATAAAAGACTACCTGAACGCATGGACAGAATGATCCCGAAGTTATGGCCTGACTGCAAAAAATTGGGTTTGAATTAAAATATATTTGAATTCAGTGGAATCGAAACCATAGATCATGAAAAGATAAAATATATCGCAAATGATATATGATCGGATTTTTTGAGTGAATATTATTAAATGACAGCATAAGAATTGGAGTGTGATAAAAATGTCAAAAAAACTGGTAGCATATTTTTCAGCAAGCGGCGTAACTGCAAGGCTTGCAGAGGATATAGCAAAAGCGGCCGGCGCAGATCTGTTTGAGATCGTACCTGTACAGCCGTATACTGACGCGGAACTGAACTGGATGAACCCGTTGGCGCGCTGCAACAGAGAGAAAATGGGCAAAAAGGATGTGCCTGTAAGAGGTAAAGTTGAAAATATGGATGAGTACGATACTGTATATCTTGGCTTTCCAATATGGTACTGGGGCGCGCCGAATGTCATAAATACATTTGTAAAGCAGTACGACCTTTCCGGCAAAAAAATAGTGCTGTTTGCTACGTCAGGCGGCAGCGGCATAGGTAAGACAGTTGAAAAACTCAGACCTTACCTGAGCGCAGGCGCTCAGATCATTGACGCGCGAGTTATTAATGATTCGCCTGATTTAGACACACTTAAAAAGTGGGCAATATATTAGTCAGCAGCAGCCGTCACCGGCTGAACAGCTTGCGCAAAAATAGAAAGCAGATGGCTTCAAGGTTTTCCTTCGGGCCATCTTTTTTGTGAAGTAATATAAGGAATATATATTGAAAATATCGGCTGTGTTTTTCCATATTGCTGTATAATATAATAAACAATATAACGTATCGCCAGATGTCCCCCGATATAAGCGGCGGGGTCTATTCCCAACTTTCGGTGGTGGGTCATAATCTTAATTAGTTTTGCTAAAGAGAGGGGAAAATTATGCCATTTAATAACGAAGCTGAATTTGAAGATGCTCTCATAGGTGTTTTAAAGCAAAAGGGCTGGGAGGATAAAGTTATAAAATATCCTGATGAGGAAGCTCTTCTTAAAAACTGGGCAAATATCCTGTTTGAAAACAACAGGCAGATCGACCGTTTAGGGGACCATCCGCTTACTGAAAGTGAGATGATGCAGATAATAGAACAGATAACAGCTCTTCGTACTCCATTAAAACTGAATGGATTTATAAACGGAAAAACTGTATCTATCAAACGCGATAATCCTGATGATAAGCTTCATTATGGAAAAGAAGTGTCTCTGAAAATATATGACAGACGTGAAATAGCGGCAGGTCAGAGCCGCTATCAGATAGTGCAGCAGCCTAAATATAAAAGAAAAATTCCGGTTGCTCATGATCGTCGCGGCGATCTGATGCTTCTTATAAATGGCATGCCCGTGATTCATATAGAATTAAAAAAGAGCGGGGTAGATATATCACAGGCATATAACCAGATCGAAAAGTATGCGGATGAAGGCGTTTTTACAGGAATATTTTCACTTGTTCAAATATTTGTTGCAATGAATCCGGAAGAGACAGTATATTTTGCCAATCCGGGTCCAAACGGCAAATTTAATAAAAGCTTTTATTTTCATTGGGCAGATTCGAACAATGAGCCTATCAATGACTGGAAAAGAATAGCGTCATCATTACTCTCTATTCCTATGGCTCATCAGATGATAGGATTTTATACGGTAGCGGACAATACGGATGGCGTGCTTAAGGTCATGAGGAGTTATCAATATTATGCAGCAAATGCGATATCTGATAAAGTTTCAAAAACAGACTGGTATGGTAATAACATACGCGGAGGCTTTGTATGGCATACTACAGGTTCAGGCAAAACGATGACAAGCTTTAAATCAGCGCAGTTGATAGCTAATTCAAAAGATGCAGACAAAGTTATATTCCTGATGGACAGAATAGAGCTTGGAACACAGTCTCTCAATGAGTATCAGGGTTTTGCCGAAGAAAATGAATCAGTGCAGGCTACAGAAAATACAGGCGTCCTTATCACAAAAATGAAAAGCAAAGATCCTGCGGACACGCTGATCGTCACTTCTATACAGAAAATGAGCAATATTAAAGATGAGAATGACGGTCTTAAAGAAGCTGACATCAGGATAATGAACTCCAAACGGGTCGTATTTATAATTGATGAATGCCACCGTTCTACATTTGGTGATATGCTCATAACTATAAAGAAAACATTTCCGCACGCTATATTCTTTGGATTTACAGGAACGCCTATCCAGAAAGAGAATATGAAAAAGAATAATACAACGGTTTCTGTATTTGGAAATGAGCTTCATCGTTACAGTATAGCTGATGGCATACGTGATGGTAATGTACTTGGTTTTGATCCGTATAAATGCCTGACGTACCGTGATAAAGATATTCGCGAGGCGGTAGCGCTGCATGAAGCTAAAGCTTCAACTCTTCAGGAAGCATTACAGGATCCGAAGAAAAGTGACATATATTATAAATATATGGATAGCGCATGGATAAAAATGGCAGGATATACAGATGCAGATGGAAAATATATAAAAGGAATAGAAGACTATCTCCCTAAAGCACAATATGAACGCGACGAGCATAGAGATGAAGTCGTAAGCGATATACTGTCGAACTGGGTCAGACGCAGCCGTAACAGTAAATTTCACGCGATATTTGCGACAAGCAGTATACCCGAGGCAATAATATATTACAGAAAGATAAAAGAGGCAGCTCCGTCAATAAAGGTTACAGCGCTTTTCGATCCTAATATAGATAATAACGGTGGAGTAAAGTTTAAAGAAGAAGGATTACAGGAAATAATAACTGATTACAATGATCTTTATAACATGGATTTTGACCTTGCGGGGCATGCCAGATTTAAAAAGGATGTGGCGTCAAGGCTGGCGCATAAGCGTCCGTATGAAAGGGTGGAAAGAGAAAAAGAAAAGCAGCTTGACATATTGATAGTTGTAGACCAGATGCTTACGGGATTTGACTCTAAATGGGTAAACACACTTTATCTTGATAAGGTACTTAAATATGAAAATATAATACAGGCGTTTTCGCGTACAAATAGATTATTCGGACCGGAGAAGCCTTTTGGAATGATATGCTATTATCGCTATCCACATACGATGGAGGAAAATATAAACAAAGCAGTAAAATTGTACTCAGGAGACAGACCGGCAGGTCTTTTCGCAGATCATCTTCCTGATAATCTAAATAAAATGAATGAGACATTTGAAGATATAGAACAGCTTTTTATCTTTGAAGAAATACCTGATTTCAGCAAACTTCCGGATGACAATGCCGGTTGCGGAAAATTTGCCAAAATGTTCAAACGCCTCAGTCAGTACAGAGAAGCAGCAAGGATACAGGGTTATGAAGAGGAAAAAGATCATTACGAATTTCCATCTAAAAGCAATAATTCAAAAGAAGTTATAGATATGAAGTTTGATAACAACATGTATCTGGTACTTGCTCAGAGATATAAGGAAATAGAGCGCAACGGACCTCAGGCGTCTGATGATGTAGCATTTGAAATAGACGGGTATCTTACAGAAATAGATACCGGAAAAATAGATGCAGATTATATGAACAGTCGCTTTGAAAAATACATAAAAGATTTGAATAACGGTGCAACTCCTGAGGAACTTGAAGCGACTTTAAATGAACTTCATAAATCATTTGCATATCTTTCTCAGGAAGAACAGAAATATGCAAATATATTTCTGCATGATGTTCAGCGCGGAGAAGCTAAACTTGAAGAAGGAAAGACATTCAGAGATTATGTAACAGATTATCAGCTTTATGCTAAAAATGATCAGGTTGCAAATATAAAAAAAGCTCTGGGCATAGATGTCACTAAGCTTACAGCTATAATGAACTCAGGCGTTACAGAGGCTAACATAAATGAATACGGTCGTTTTGATGACTTGAGATCAACGGCGGATAAAACACTTGCAAAGGAATACTTTGAAAAGAAAGAGGGAAAAACACTTTCTACATTTCAGGTAAATAAGAACATCAATAAGCTTCTGAAAGAGTTTATCCTTAATGGAGGTTTTGATATAGAAATATAAATGCAAATACAAAAACAGCAGCCGTCACCGGCTGAGCAGCATATGTAAGTACACAGAGATGGCTTTTGTCGTAAAAATACGGAAAGCCATCTTTTTTTATTTTTGTAAATCTCATAGAATAAATCACTAAAAAATATGATAAATAAAAGTATGAAAAATAATATAACTGCTGCTTGGGAACAGCGTAGGTTTTCGGATTTATACGCTAAATCAAGTGAAAAAAATGATGGTAGCATCGGAACTGATAAAAATATTACTGTTGCTACAATGCAATTTAAAGCAGATGTCAGGGTATCAACAGTAGATTATCTGAAAACATATTATACATTTAATATAGGAGATATTGCGTTTGAGGGGCATCAAAGCAAAAACTTTCGCTTTGGAAGATTCGTTGAAAATGATATTGGAAATGGAATAGTATCCCACATATTCACAGTTTTCCGGCCTATTGTAAAATATGATGTATGGTTTTGGAAATATGCAATCAATAATGAAAATTTAATGCAATCTGTTTTAGCAAGGTCGACAAAAGCTTCAACAATGATGCATGACTTAGTAGTGGAAGATTTTTTAAATGAAACATTTTTAGTACCTTCGCTTGCAGAGCAAAAGTCTGTTGGGGCTTTCTTAAATAACCTCGACAACCTCATCACCCTTCATCAGCGTAAGCCTCAATTATCTGAAAACGGAGGGTTTTATGTTAGAAACAATAGAACGCACAGCTTTGTTCTGCGACTATTATGAACAGTGGATCAGAGTTTATAAAGAAGGGGCAATTAGAAAGGTCACTATGGACAAATACCTTATGACGCTTTCGTGGTTAAGGAAACTAATACCTGAATTAAAAATATGCGACCTTACTCGAATAGCGTATCAGCAGTTATTAAATGATTATGCTGTCGATCATGAACGCCAGACCACCATGGATTTTCACCATCAGCTCAAATGCGCAATAATAGATGCGGTAGATGAAGGGCTTATTGACAGGGATCCAACCCGTAAAGTCATAATAAAAGGCAAAACGCCATCTGTAAAAAAGCCTAAATACCTCAATCAGTTTGAATTGCATACGCTGATCTCCGATTTAGAATTAAAAAATGATATAAGCTGGGACTGGTTTATCCTGCTTTTAGCCAAAACAGGTATGCGATTTTCTGAGGGATTGGCTGTCACTCCAAAAGATTTTGATTTTGCACACCAGACTTTATCCATTGAACGTACTTGGGATTATAAAGGTTCGGGCGGATTTCAGCCTACAAAAAATCGCTCTTCCGTAAGAAAAATACAGATAGACTGGCAGACAGTTATTCAGTTTTCTGAACTTGTAAAGCATATACCTGAGGATAAGCCGATATTTATTAAAGAGAATAGAAAGGTATATAATTCAACAGTTAATGATATTCTTGAACGCCATTGCAAAAAGCTTAATATACCAACGATATCTCTGCACGGACTTCGTCATACACATGCTTCTTTATTACTCTTTGCGGGAGTTTCTATTGCAAGCGTTGCCAGACGGCTTGGACATGCCAGCATGAATACTACCCAGAAAACTTATCTTCATATTATACAGGAACTTGAAAATAAGGACGTAGACCTCGTCATGCGCTCACTCTCAGGGTTGAGCTGATTCATAATAATATATATAGTTAAATTTTTATTCATATGATATAACAATAGATATATTGGGGCTTACGCTAATGAATGGATAATGGAATCATTGTCTACAAATACTACCGCAACTTTTACTTTTACCCAAAAGCTACAACAGTAGCCAGCTATAATATCTTTAAAACTATAGCGGGTTACATATTTTTATAAATTCTTTTGCATAATTGATATTCTATTTCAAAGTAAACTATTTTTTAAATAGCTCCGAATGTGTGCCAAGTCTGTAAAGCATTAGCATTAAAACATTGTTTTGAATCTCATAAATCAGTAGCCAGTCCGGTTCAATATGGCACTCGCGAGTGCCCTTATACTGTCCCGTAAGATCATGGTCTCTGTATTTTGCTGCCAATGTACCGCCATTTGCAAGAATATCAATTACTTCAAACAGTTTATCAAGATTTTTATTTTGCTTTTTTGCCAGCTTCAAATCTTTTTTAAACTGATTTGTAAACTGAATATCGTATTTCATATTTCCAGTGCAGCCTTAAGAGCATCTATACTGGAATATCTCGGTGCAGAATGATCTTTCATCAACTTTCTGCCTTCTTCTATTGCAGCTGCTGTCGTTTCATTCGGTACTTCAAGTTTCAATTCAAAAGGAATTCCATTTTCACGGATAGCAGTTCTAAGGAACATATTTACTGCAGTTGTCATAGTCAAACCAAGTTCATTGAAAATTTTTTCAGCCTGATCTTTAATTGCCTTATCTGTACGAATATTCAAATTAGTTGTTGCCACACAGAACACCTCCCTGTAAATATAGTATACTCAAAAGTTCGTTTTTTATCAACACAATGTCATTACACATTATATAAAAAATTGTTTGAATAAAATGACACTCGGATATAGCATATATTTTTCTGCATATTAACTCATCCTGTCATACTTACGCTGATGAAGGGTGATGAGGTTGTCAAGAAAGTCCATATATTTACCAATCAATACTTTTTCTTCAAGCACTTTAGGCATATAGAAATCAAGTTGTTGGAGCGTGGAATATTTCACTCTGCGTTTTTCAATAAGCGAACCGGTAGCGGTATTGTCAAAAATCTTCATAGAAATCGGCGCTTTAAAGTATGAATTCCAAAATCCACTACACTTATCATTATCAATGGAGAACACATCATAGTAGCCAGAAACACTGATATCAAAAGGATTTGTATTGTAGCCTAATGCTCCAAATCTAAGATTCATTGGATTGGTAACAAACTCATTAGGTTTTACTACTTTAAACAAATCATCCGTTTTTGTTACGAGTGAGCTTCTCTCATAGCGTTCTGTTTTTGGAGTAATACCACTTTCAATAGTCAAACTATACAGAGGATTATTTTCAAAATCTGATGTACGAATATTATGTTCTATAAGAATTGCTTCGAGCTTACGCTGTTCCCAAGTGTCAGAAAATTTCTTGTAATACATATATTTAAAATAATAAGTATATTGCGTCTGTAAAAAGGTAGCTTTTTTTGATAAAATCATAACAGTTATATACTTACGCTGCAATGCAGAGTAAGCTTTAATATATAAAAATGGAATTAAATGGGAGAATGTGACATGAACAAACAGCAGTTGGCTAATAAGATCTGGGAATCAGCCAATAAGATGCGTTCCAAGATAGAAGCTAATGAATATAAAGACTATATCCTTGGATTTATTTTCTATAAATATCTTTCAGACAAAGAGATATCCGAGATGAGAAAAGAAGGTATGGAAGATGAGGATATAAAGGCTTTATCAGAAGATGATAAGGACACTATGGAATATGTAAGAGATAAGATAGGGTATTTCATAGCTTACAAAGACCTTTTTTCAACATGGCTGGAAATAGGCAGTGATTTTAATATTTCAAATGTTCATGATGCATTATCGGCGTTTGAACGCCTTATAAGCCCAAGATACATAGATGTTTTTGACGGGATATTTGAGACGCTTCAGACAGGTCTGTCAAAGCTTGGCGACAGTGCAGCCTCACAGACAAAGTCGGTAAGCGATCTCCTGTATCTCATAAAAGATATACCAATGGACGGAAAACAGGACTACGATGTGTTAGGATTCATATACGAATACCTCATATCAATGTTTGCTGCAAATGCCGGTAAAAAAGCCGGAGAATTTTATACTCCGCACGAAGTTTCATTACTTATGTCAGAAATAGTTGCATCGCATCTTAAAGACAGAGAAACTATAGATATATACGACCCTACAAGCGGGTCGGGCAGCTTGCTTATAAACATAGGCAAGAGCGCAGCTAAACATATCGGCGACCCTAATAAGATAAAATATTATGCGCAGGAGCTGAAACAGAATACATACAACCTTACACGTATGAATCTGGTAATGAGAGGTATAATGCCGGATAATATAATGACAAGAAATGCAGATACTCTTGAAAATGACTGGCCTTACTTTGATGAAAACGATCCGATAGGCACGTATGAACCGCTCTATGTAGATGCAGTCGTCTCTAATCCGCCGTATTCACAGAACTGGGACCCGGCAGGCAAGGATACTGACCCTCGTTATGTGCGTTTCGGGCTTGCACCTAAAGGCAAAGCTGATTATGCGTTCCTGCTTCACGACTTGTTTCATATAAAGCCTGACGGAATAATGACGATCGTTCTCCCCCACGGAGTACTGTTCAGAGGCGGGGAAGAAGGGCAGATAAGGAAGAACCTTATAGAAAATAATCATATTGACGCAATAATAGGTCTGCCAGCAAATATATTTTTCGGAACAGGCATACCGACAATAATAATGGTACTGAAGCAGAAGCGTGAAAATACAGATGTATTGATAATAGACGCTTCAAAAGGATTTACAAAAGAAGGAAAGAACAATAAGCTGCGCGCATGCGATATAAAAA
Source organism: Succinivibrio sp. (assembly GCA_963632005.1). Lineage (GTDB taxonomy): Bacteria > Bacillota > Clostridia > Peptostreptococcales > Anaerovoracaceae > CAKQOE01. The sequence goes on along the minus strand of CAVGTL010000056.1, from coordinate 6,660 downwards.
GGATCGCAGATACGGTAGAAGATCGTATAAGTATTACAAAATACTCAAAGGTCGTCGATCGTGAAGAAATACGAGCTAATGATTATAACTTAAATATTCCGAGGTATGTAGATTCTTCGGAAGCAGCAGAAAGCTGGGATATATATGCCTCCATGTTTGGAGGAATACCAAAGAAGGAACTCGATGCGCTCGATAAATACTGGGACGCATTTCCTTCACTGCGAGAGGCTTTATTCAATGATCCGACAGCTGAATACAGTCATATAAAAGATGAAGATATAAAGGCGGTAATAAACAGTAATCAGGATGTAAAGAATTTTGATTCGTCATTTAAGGCTTCATTTAGTGATTTTAATGAATATCTGGTTGATGAGATCTTGGTAAATTGTGAAAATGTGAATGTATCAGCAGAAGAAAATATAATAAGTGATGATATATTCAGAAGACTTGAAAATATATCACTTGTTGATAAATATGCAGCTTACCAGATACTTGACGATGAATGGATAAAAATAGCAGTGGATCTGGAAGTGATCCAGACAGAGGGGGTATCTGCTGTACGCCGTGTAGACCCTAATATGATAGTAAAGAAGAAAGGGAATAAAGAGGAAGAAGTGCAGGACGGCTGGAAAGGACGGATAATACCTTTTGAGCTTGCGCAGAGAGAACTGCTTTCAGAACAGACCGGAGCTCTTGAAAATAAAAAAGAAAGGCTTGCATTGATCTTATCAGAGTATGAAGAAATACTTGAATCATTATCAGAAGATGATAAGGAAACGTACTCTAATGTAATGAATGACGACAACACGGCGTTTGTAAACTCAGAGATAACTAAGGTATCAAAAGCTCTTTTAAAGGCAAAAAAGAAACAGTTTTATGATGAAGGATCTGCTGAAGCAAAGATAATAAATGTAAATGAGCTTATTGCTGAAGAAAAAGAACTCAAGAAAAACATAAAGAAGGAAGAAGCAGAACTTCATATGCTGACTAAGAAAACGATAGAGGAATTATCTGACAGCGATGTGGACATGCTTTTAAGAAAGAAGTGGATATATCCTGTTACAGAGGGTCTTGAAAAAATACCGGAACAGATAATGTCCGAGCTTGTATCTGCTGTTAAGTCGCTTGCTGACAAATATTCAGTCACGCTTGCTGACATAGAAAAAGAAACACGCGAGACAGAAGTATCGCTGTGTGCAATGATAGATGAACTTGAAGGCAGCGAATTCGATATGGCAGGTCTTGCAGAGCTGAAGTCACTTCTGGGAGGTAACTGATATGCCTGAAAATACAAAAGAAATGACAAAAAATGTGATATCAGATGAAAAACAAGAACAAAAGTTCAACAATGCTAAAGGCAGAATACCGGAAATACGCTTCAAAGGCTTCAGTGATGCTTGGGAACAGCGTAAGCTGGGTGAACTTGTTGATAGAGTCGTTCGTAAGAATACAAATAATGAGTCTACACTGCCACTAACGATTTCAGCACAGTATGGTTTAGTAGACCAAATTACATACTTTAACAACCGTGTTGCGAGCCGAGATGTGAGTAATTATTACTTGGTGCTGAATGGCGAATTTGCCTATAATAAAAGCACCTCTGATGGATATCCTTTTGGTGCAGTTAAAAGACTTGATTTATACGAAAAAGGCGTATTATCAACACTTTACATCGTTTTTGCTCCCAAAAAAGAGCAGCAAATTAACTCGGATTTTCTGACGATTTTTTTTGACACAAATAGGTGGCATAAAGGTGTTGCAGAGAGAGCTGCTGAAGGTGCGAGAAATCATGGACTGCTCAATATTTCTGCTGATGATTTCTTTGATATAGACCTTTTTGTACCTAAAGATGTTGCAGAGCAAAAGCAAATCGGAGCATTTATTTACCAGTTGAACAACCTCATCACCCTTCATCAGCGTAAGTATGAAAAGCTGGTAAATGTTAAAAAATCTATGCTTGAACAGATGTTCCCTCAAGAAGGCGAAAATGTTCCGCGTATACGCTTTAAGGGATTTACTGATGCTTGGGAACAGCGTAAGCTCGGTGATATGATGAATATCACATCTGTTAAGCGCATCCATCAATCAGACTGGACAGACAGTGGAGTAAGGTTCCTTAGAGCAAGAGATATTGTTGCTGCTGCAAAGAATGAGGAGCCGGATGACTATCTTTATATTTCAAAAGAGAAGTACGAAGAATACAGTGCATTGTCGGGAAAAGTCGGTGTTTCAGATTTGCTTGTGACGGGTGTTGGTACTATCGGAGTGCCTTATTTAGTAAGGAATTTGGAGCCTTTGTATTTCAAAGACGGTAATATTATATGGTTCCAAAACTCAGGTAAAATAGATGGCAAGTTCCTATTTTATTCGTTCTCGGCGGAGCAGATTCAAGGCTTCGTAAATGAATCAGCTGGTATCGGCACTGTTGGAACTTATACTATTGAAAGTGGAAAAAAGACTCCCATTTCGCTTCCCAATCAGATAGAACAAGCAAGAGTCGGAGAGTTTTTTCAGCAGCTCGATAACCTTATCACCCTTCATCAGCGTAAGCTGGAAAAACTTAAGAACATTAAGAAATCAATGCTCGAAAAGATGTTTGTATAGAAGGAAATAGATAAAATGGAAAAAATTATTCTATATCATGGAACTCCTGACAGGATAGTTGTGCCGACTTACGGCGGTGGAAATGATAAACATGATTATGGACGCGGGTTTTATCTTACTGAGGATATAGAATTGGCAAAGGAATGGGCTGTATGCAGACCGAATGATCTGAACGGCTGGGTCCATAAGTTTGAACTCGATTGCAGCGGATTGAAGATACTTGATTTTCAGGAAAAAGACGTCCTTACATGGCTTGCTGAGCTTATGAAGCATAGAGATGCTGCGGATTCAAAGCGTTACAGGATGCTCGCAGCAAAATTCATAGAAAAATATGGAATAGATACCGATGAATATGATGTTATAAAAGGATGGAGAGCCGATGCGTCGTATTTCTATATAGCAAAAGAATTTGTACGTGATAATATAGATGTAGATATTCTGGAAGAACTTCTTTCTCTTGGAGGATTAGGTATTCAGTATTGTATCAAATCTCCAAAAGCATATTCCAATTTGGTCGAGATAAAAGAAGATATCATTTCTATTGAATATGCTGAGTTTAATGAAAAGTATAATAAGCGTGATGTGGAAGCAAGACAAAACATGCGTGACCTTGTAGATTCTGACAGGAATACAGTAACGAATGTTTTCAGTACTTTGTTTGAGAGGTGATCGATCATGAGGGCATATCCTGATGTATATTTAAATGACGTGGTAGAAAATCAGGGAAAGCTGTTTGACTTTGTAGCGCAGTCATTTCCCGATAAGGATACAGAAGACTTTATAACCGCATACATGAAAAGTAAAACACGAAAGAGCATAGATGATGCGCAAGCGTATGTAAATACAATGGATGCAGAGGAATTATTTAACTATTTTATTGATACTGAATCATATAGCATGAAGCCGGGGACGGCGCTGCAAGGCTTTATTCCGTATTGGATCGGAGAATTCTACGCATATTATCAATGGTATTACAATATTCCGAGCGCAGAGCTCATAGAAAAGATATCTCTTGATTTTATGAAAAAAGCGTATTACGGACTTCATGATCTTGAGCTTTATCTGGCAGTTCAGAAAGCAGGGCGAGTAAGATAAATAAAATAAACAACTGAATAAAACGCTCTCAGTTGCATGAGCGCCGTAGCCGCGTTATGCAGCAGATTCATAGCCCGTTATAGCCCAAAAGGTTATAGCGGGCTATTATTTTTGTGTATTTCACAACATACACTATCCGGTGCTATACTTCATTCAACACAAAGGAGAAAGCAGAAAAAGAAGAAAGCATAAAAGAAAAATGTGGTGAGATGCAGCATGATAAGTCTTGAAAATGTAAACAAGGTATACGGCAGGGGCGATAATGAGTTTTACGCTCTTAAAGACATAAACATAGAGATAAAGGACGGCAAGATATGCGGGATCATCGGTCTTTCAGGCGCAGGAAAATCAACTCTTGTTAGATGCATAAACCTGCTTGAGCGTCCTACGGAAGGGCGTGTATGTCTTAACGATGAGGAGCTTACAGCGCTTAAGGGCAAAGAGCTGAGAGCGGCGAGAAAAAAGATCGGCATGATATTTCAGCAGTTTCAGCTGTTTGACTCGCGGACGGTATATGAAAATGTAGCATTCCCGTTAAGATATACGGGCATGAAAAAAGCCGGAATAGATGAAAAAGTTAAAAGTCTGTTAGAACTCGTCGGACTGGCCGACAAAGAAAGCTCGTACCCTTCGGAGCTGTCGGGAGGACAGAAGCAGCGCGTAGCTATAGCAAGGGCGCTCGCAAGCGACCCGCAGGTCCTGCTGAGTGACGAGGCGACGAGCGCGCTTGACCCGCAAAATACGAGAGCGATACTGAAGCTTCTGAAAAAGCTCAATACAGAGCTGGGCATCACGATCGTTGTGATAACTCACGAAATGGACGTCATAAAAGAGATATGCGATGATGTCGCAGTAATGGAAAAGGGAAAGATAGTCGAATACGGAGATGTGTTTTCGATATTTGCCGCTCCGCAGAGCCCTGTTACGAAAAACTTCGTAGAGAGCACGGCGAATCTTTCAAAGATATACGAGCTGATAGAAAACGACGACCCGCTCGTAAGGCTGGAGCCGGGGCAGAGCATAGTGAGATTCAGCTACAGGCAGAAGACGAGCGCAGAGGCGCTTGTATCATATGTATCCAGAAAATGGAATTTGAATATAAATATAATATTCGGAAATATCGAGGTAGTGGCGGACAGTCCGATAGGCGGGCTCGTGTCGATAATAAGCGGAAAGGCTGAAGATATCGCTGCGGCGATGGAGTATCTGAGGTCAATAAACGTAGGCGTGGAGGTGATAAAAGATGGCGGAATTCCTGTATAAAATAATACCGCATGTCATGGACAAGCAGGAAGACTTTTTTCAGGCAATATGGGACACGCTCGTGATGGCCGGCTGGGCCGGCGCATTTATAATAGCATTCGGGCTGATCGTCGGAGTGGTGCTCACAGTCACCCGAAAAGGAGGCATATTACAGAATATTCCACTTTTCCAGACGGTCGATAAGCTTGTAAATCTTTTCAGGTCGATACCGTTCGTAATACTGCTGGCGAGCCTGATGCCGCTGAGCAGGCTCATAATGGGAAGCGCGATAGGCGTAAAGGGCGCGATAGTCCCTCTGATAATCGGCGCGGTCCCGTTTTACTCAAGGCAGGTCGAAACAGCGCTTGCGGAAATAGCGCCCGGCAAGATAGAAGCTGCACTCTCGATGGGCTGCAGCCCGCTCGGCATAATATTCAGAGTTTATCTGCGCGAGAGCATCCCGTCGATAGCACGAGGCACGACGATCACAATAATAAGCCTTTTCGGTCTGATAGCGATGGCGGGCGCGGTCGGCGCGGGAGGGCTGGGCGATTTCGCCATAAGATACGGTCACGACAGAAATCAGGAGGACGTGACATACGTTACGGTGATAGTGATGGTAATAATTGTTTCTATAGTACAGATCATCGGAAATACGATAGCGAAGAAAAGCCGACATTAAGTAAAATTAAGACATAAAAAGGAGAAATTTAAAAATGAAAAAATACAGCATATTAAAGAAGACAACAGCATTATTACTCGCAGCAGCGCTGACTGCAGGCCTCGCGGCATGCGGCAGCAGTTCGGGAGCCGGTGACGGCTCGACAGCATCGACTGCTGATTTCAACAATTACAGCGCGGATGATCCCGTTACTGTCAAGATAGGTCTGACTGCTGCGATATACGAGGATATATGGGACCCTATAAAGGAAGAGCTTGCAGGCGAGGGCATCGACATAGAATACGTTCAGTTCAGCGATTACGCTATGCCGAACGAAGCACTCGTAAGCGGCGAGATCGACATGACTGCGCAGCAGCACCACGCATACATGGAAAACCAGATAAAGGAAGAAAACTGGGGCGACGCCATCGAACCGATCGCTGACACATTCATAATCGCGATGAATCTTTACTCAAATAAGATAAAGGACGTAAGCGAGCTGAAGGATGGCGACACGATAGCGCTTCCTAACGACCTTTCAAACGAAGGCAGAGCGCTCAAGCTCCTCCAGTCAGCAGGCATCATAGAGATCGACCCGAACGCAGGCAAGAACCCTGAAAAGAAGGACATCACAAAATACAACGTACAGATAGAGCTCAAGGAAGTAAACTCTTCAGATACAGTGTCACTGCTCCCTGACGTTACAGCAGCAGTTATAAACGGAAACTTCGCCCTCGACGCAGGCATCGATCCTGACGAAGAAGCTATATTCGAAGAAACTGAATACTCAGACGACAGCTACTTCTGCGTCCTCGGCGCAAGAAAGGAAGACGCTGATTCAAAGGCATTTAACCGCATAAAGGAAGCATTCCAGTCAGACGGCACAAAGGAAATATTCAAGGACGAGTTCAAGGGATACTTCAAGCCGGCATGGGAATATAAATTCAACTAATATAGTTAAGATTTTTATTAGTACAAAAAGACGCCATATAATGCCGGAGAATATACGGGTAAGCGTAGTTGAAGTTCCCTGTACACGAACTGAAAAATTGCATTGC
>CAVGTL010000055.1:0-15766 GCA_963632005.1 Succinivibrio sp. | reverse complement strand
GTGAAGGCGGCAGAACAGTAGGTTCAGGCGTAGTAACTGAGATCATCGAGTAATTCAGACGCTTAACGGCGACAAGATAATATCGATAAATATCAAGGGGCTGCTCATGCAGTCCCTTTTTATGAGAATTTGAATTTATACATCAAAAACGTGTTGACATAGACTTGTCCGGGTGATATTATTACAGGGCGATTCTGTGAAATCGCTGGTTTTTGTGTGCACAAAAGTCAGAAACTTGTATGTAATTATTTACGATATATACAAATCTTACGAAGGAGGTGCCAAAATGAGAGTAAAGGTTACAATGGCTTGTCAGGAATGCAAGCAGAGAAATTATAACACTATGAAGAATAAGAAGAACAATGCAGAGCGTATTGAGCTCAACAAGTACTGCCCGTTCTGCAATAAGCACACACTTCATAAGGAAACAAAATAAAGGAAGTGACACCATATGGCAAACTCAAATGATACTGCTAAGAAAAGATTCAGCATCAAAGAATATTTTCGCGGCATAAAGATCGAACTCAAGAAAGTTGTATGGCCTACTAAGAGCGAACTCGCTTCATACACAGGCGTTGTTATTTTTACATGCGCTATTTGTGCGGTTGGATTTTGGGCAATCGACTCTGTATGCGCTCTTTTCCTTCAGAAACTGCTTGGAATCAGCATTACAATGTAGTTTCTCAGGATAGGCTTTTAACGGGAAGGAAAACGGTTCATCCGTTTTAAATCGGGAAATGGCAAAATTCGATAAAAACATAAAAAATGAATTCCTCGATCAGGACATTTTCGATGATGAATATTTCGATGAAGACGAATATATCGACGAAGAGGATGATACGGAGGATTATGAAGAAGAAACAGCTTTAGAGGAAGCTGCTGAAGAATATGAAGCAGCTGAAGAGTCTGATGAAGATGACTCTTACGAAAAAAATGAAGCTGAAGATCACGAAGCTGCGGATGAAGTTACTTCAGAAAAAACTTCTGACAGCAATAAGGCGAAGTGGTATGTGGTTCACACATATTCCGGTTATGAAAACAAGGTAAAAGCCAATATCGAAAAGATCGTAGAAAACAGAGGCATGCAGGATCTTATACAGTGTATAGCCATGCCGACTGAAGATGTAGTCGAGATAAAAAGCAATGGCGAGCGCAAGGTAAGATCGCGCAAGATGTTTCCGGGATATGTAATCGTCAAGATGATAGTTACAAGTGAATCCTGGTATCTGATCAGAAATACGCAGGGTGTTACGGGATTTGTCGGAAACGGCACTGACCCTATCCCTCTGACAGACGAGGAAGTTCGTCGAATGGGTGTAGACAATGTAGTTACAAAGATCGATGCTGAGGTCGGAGATCATGTAAAGGTAAAGGAAGGTCCATTCGAAAACTTCATGGGCGTTATTGAAGAAGTAAACGTTGAAAAGCGTATGTTGAAGGTACGTATCTCAATGTTCGGAAGAGAAACGCCTGTAGAACTGGAATTCGGTCAGATAGAAAAAATGGTTTAAGCAATTTTTTATAATATAGATTGCTATTTTGCCACAATTGAGGCACGCAAGGAGGTGACACAAGATGGCAAAGAAGGTAGAAGGTTTGATTAAACTGCAGATCCCTGCAGGCGGTGCGACTCCAGCTCCTCCAGTAGGTCCTGCACTCGGTCAGAAGGGCGTTAACATCATGGACTTCTGTAAGCAGTTCAATGCTAAGACAGCTGACCAGTCAGGTATGATCATTCCAGTAGTAATCACAGTTTACTCAGACAGATCATTCACATTCATTACGAAGACTCCACCTGCAGCAGTACTGCTTAAGAAGGCAGCAGGTCTTGATTCTGCTTCACCAGCACCAAACAAGACTAAGGTAGCTACTCTTACAGAAGCTCAGGTTAGAGAAATCGCACAGACAAAGATGCCAGATCTCAATGCTGCAGACATCGATGCTGCTACTTCTATGATAAAGGGTACAGCAAGAAGCATGGGTATTGTAGTTGAAGGCTAGTAAGTGGGAGGCTTAGGCCGCTATTACCACAAGGAGGTTAACATGCCAAAGAGAGGCAAAAATTACAAGGCTGCTGTCGCAGGTTACGACAAGCAGACATTATTTGATGTCAAGGAAGCTTTCGAAGTATTAGACAAGTTTCCAAAGGCAAAGTTTGATGAGACTGTAGAAGCTCACATCAAACTGGGTGTAGACTCAAGACACGCTGACCAGCAGGTTAGAGGCGCTATCGTCCTCCCTCACGGTACAGGTAAGACAAAGAAAGTTCTCGTATTTGCTAAGGGCGAAAAGGCAAAGGAAGCTGAAGCTGCCGGAGCTGATTACGTAGGCGCAGACGAACTCGCTAAGAAGATTCAGACTGAAAACTGGTTCGACTTCGACGTAGTTGTTGCAACTCCTGATATGATGGGTGTTGTAGGTCGTCTCGGTAAGGTACTCGGTCCTAAGGGACTCATGCCAAACCCTAAGTCAGGTACAGTAACTATGGATGTTACAAGAGCTCTTGCTGAGATCAAGGCTGGTAAAGTTGAATACAGACTTGACAAGACTAATATCATCCACACTCCGATCGGTAAGGCATCGTTCGGTCCTGAAAAACTCATGGATAACTTCAATGCTCTCATGGAAGCAGTTGTAAAGGCTAAGCCTGCTGCTGCCAAGGGTCAGTATCTGAGAAGTGTCACAATTTCTGCTACTATGAGCCCTGGTGTTAAGCTCAACCCAATGAAGCTTGGCTAATTAATTAAAAGGTTCAGCAGAGATAAATTAAAAGAGAATACAAGCCGTAGACAGCAGGTGCATTTGCTTAAAAGCCTGCCGAGGTCTTATTATAGAATTAAGAGCCTTTTCTGTCTGCGGGAAGGGCTTTTTGTATGACCTGGTCATACTTTGGCCGGTCGTCAGAAAACTCTGACCGAATAGACACTTACGAAAAAGTGTCGGAAAGGAGAAAATATGTCAGTTGAAAGCATTCAGGCTAAATCAGCTATAGTTGAAGAAATCAAAGAAAAGCTGAGCAGAGCGCAGTCTGCAGTTGTTATCGATTACATGGGTATCAACGTTGTAGAAGCAGACGCTATGAGAAAGCAGCTCCGCGAAGCTGGCGTTGATTATAAAGTTTATAAGAATACTCTCGTAAAGAGAGCTATCGAAGGTACTCAGTTCGAGGGATTAGCTGAAGTCCTTGAAGGACCAAGCGCATTCGCATTCGGTTACGAAGACGCTACTGCTCCTGCAAGAGAACTCAACAGCGTTATCAAGAAGATCAACAAGATGGAATTCAAGGCAGGTGTTGTTGAAGGTCAGTTCTACGATAAGGACGGCATCACTTCTATCGCTCAGTTACCATCAAGAGACGAACTCATCGCGAAGTTCCTCGGAAGCATCAAGTCTCCTGTATCAAGCCTCGCTTACACATTACAGGCTATTGCTGATCAGAAGGCTTCAGGCGTTGAACCTGCTCCAAAGGCAGAGGAAGCACCTGCAGAAGAAGCTGCTCCTGCCGAAGAAGCACCAGCAGCAGAATAATTTAAAACGATTTTTAATCGGAATGACTATTTTTTAATCATTCGAAGGATTTCGAATATTTCATCATTAAGGAGGATCATATAATGGATAAGGATCAGATCATTGAAGCTATAAAAGCAATGACAGTATTAGAACTTAACGAATTAGTTAAGGCTTGTGAAGAAGAATTCGGCGTATCTGCTGCTGCTCCTGTAGCTGTAGCTGGTGCTGCTGCTGGCGGTGAAGCTGCTGCTGAACAGACTGAGTTCACAGTAGTTCTTAAGGAAGCTGGCGCTGAAAAGATCAAGGTTATCAAGGCAGTTAGAGAAATCACTGGCCTCGGTCTTAAGGAAGCTAAGGAACTCGTTGACGGCGCTCCTTCAAACATCAAGGAAAACGTTGAAAAGGCTGAAGCTGACAGCATCAAGGCTAAGCTCGAAGAAGTTGGCGCTGGTGTTGAATTAAAGTAATTTTCGATAATTCACTTTATGGTAAAGGGTGTTGCTCTGCAACACCCTTTACGTGTATATGGCATTAAAGAAATAAATATAAAATAATAGATATTTTTCCTTTAATGCCATATATTTAAAAGAGTTTATATCTTTTGTAATAATTACCGGAATCTGAAGCTTATAGGGCGGCGGGCCGCCGGTAATAATTTCTAAAAGTTTTTATTGACTTAAATTAGATTTTATGGTATCATAGTACATTGCTACGCCACTACACTTATGGATTTATTTACATTCAAGGAGTGATGATAATGCCTCAACCTGTCAAAATAGGTAAAAAGACAAGAATGAGCTACTCGAAGATTACCGAAGTAGCTGAAATGCCACACCTGCTTCAGATTCAGAACGATTCATTTAAATGGTTCGTTGAAGAGGGACTGAAGGAGGTCTTTGAAGACATCTCACCTATCAAGGATTATGCAGGAAACCTTGTACTTGAGTTCGTTGATTATGAATTAAGCAATACTCCAAAGTATGAGCAGGAAGAATGCAAAGAGAGAGATGTAACGTATGCGGCACCGCTCAGAGTAAGAGCTCGTCTCGTTAATAAGGAAACGGGTGAAGTTAAGGAACAGGAAGTGTTCATGGGTGACTTCCCGCTTATGACGGAAAAGGGTACTTTTATTTATAATGGTGCGGAAAGAGTAATAGTAACTCAGTTAGTAAGGTCACCTGGACCATACTATGCTGTTACTGCAGATAAATCAAACAACAGCCTTTTCTCAACGACCATCATTCCTAACAGAGGTGCATGGCTTGAGTATGAAACAGACTCCAACGAGATCATCTCTGTAAGAGTTGACCGTACAAGAAAGCAGCCTGTTACTACATTATTAAGGGCGTTTGGATTTGGAACTGATGAAGAGATCATCAATACATTCGGTCCTGACGAGAGACTTTTAAAGACTCTTGAAAGAGACACAACAAACAATTACGAAGAAGGCTTAAAGGAAATATACAAGAAGCTGCGTCCGGGCGAACCACCTACAGTGGAAAGCGCTAAGTCACTGCTCGATTCGCTGTTTTTTGATCCTAAGCGTTATGATCTTGCGAAGGTCGGAAGATATAAGTACAATAAGAAGCTTTGTCTTTCAAACAGAATAGTGGGGTGCACCCTCGCAGAGGACGTTGTAGATGAAACTACAGGTGAGCTCTTCGCTTCAGAAGGCGAAGTTGTTTCACGTGAACTTGCTTCATCTATTGAAAATGCCGGAATCGTTTACGTATGGGTATATGATGCCCATGAGCTTAACAAAAAAGTCAAGGTTATAGGTAATAACTTTGTAGATATAAGCGCTTATATAGATTTTGACCTTTCTGACACTAAGGTGCCTGATAAGGTCTATTATCCTGTGCTTATGGAAGTGCTTAAGGAAAATGAAGGCGCAGATGAAGCTACTATGAAGAGAATACTTCATGCAAAGCGTCATGAGCTTTCACCTAAGCATATCCTTCTTGAGGATGTAGTTGCTTCTGTCAGCTATATACTCGGCCTTAACCACGGTATCGGTACTGTTGATGATATCGACCACCTCGGCAACAGAAGACTCAGAACTGTAGGAGAACTTCTCCAGAACCAGTTCAGGATCGGTCTTGCCAGAATGGAAAGAGTAGTTAAGGAAAGAATGAATATCCAGGATGTCGAGGCAGCTACGCCTCAGGCATTAATGAATATAAGACCTGTCACAGCTGCTATCAAGGAATTCTTCGGAAGTTCACAGCTGTCACAGTTCATGGACCAGAACAATCCTCTCAGTGAACTTACTCACAAGAGAAGACTGTCTGCACTTGGTCCTGGCGGTCTTTCAAGAGAAAGAGCCGGATTCGAAGTTCGAGATGTACACCATTCTCATTACGGAAGAATGTGCCCTATTGAGACACCTGAAGGACCTAACATCGGTCTTATCGGTTCTTTGACTACATTCGGACGCGTTAATGAATATGGTTTTATAGAAACTCCTTACAGACTGGTAGATAAGGAAACAGGTGTCGTTACAGATACTATCCATTATCTGACAGCTGACGAGGAAGAGCCTATGATAATCGCTCAGGCCAATGAACCGCTTGATGAGCAGCACAGATTCGTAAATGCTAAGGTTGCCTCAAGAGGTGTAGGCGGAGAAATCGACCTCGTTCCAAGAGAAAAGATAGACTACATGGACGTATCGCCAAAGCAGGTAGTATCACTTGCCACAGCACTCATACCGTTCCTCGAACACGACGATGCCAACCGTGCCCTGATGGGTGCGAACATGCAGCGTCAGGCAGTACCTCTGCTTATCGCAGATGCGCCTATTGTTGGTACAGGCATGGAAGCCGTTGCTGCACATGACTCACGTGTAGTTGTTATTACAAAGGCTGCAGGTGTAGTTGAATTTGTAGATGCGAAGACTATTAAGATAAGACGCGATGATAACGACCAGATAGATACTTATAATCTGCTCAAGTTTAAGCGTTCTAACCAGGGAACATGCATAAATCAGAGACCTATCGTAAGCAAGGGCGAGCATGTCGAGGAAGGTGAAATAATAGCAGATGGTCCTTCAACAGACCACGGCGACCTCGCACTCGGAAGAAACATGCTTGTAGGCTTCATGACATGGGAAGGTTACAACTACGAGGATGCTATCATCCTTAACGAAAGACTTCTCATGGACGATGCTCTGACATCTATACATGTAGAAGAATATGAATCAGAGTCAAGAGATACAAAGCTCGGACCTGAAGAAATAACAAGAGACATACCTAACGTTGGTGATGACGCTCTGCGTGACCTCGACGAAGACGGTATTATAAGAATAGGCGCAGAAGTAAATGCGTCAGATATACTTGTGGGTAAGGTAACACCTAAGGGTGAAACTGAGCTTACTGCTGAAGAAAGACTCTTAAGAGCTATCTTTGGTGAAAAGGCAAGAGAAGTAAGAGATACATCACTCAGACTCCCTCACGGTGAGACCGGTATCGTTGTTGACGTAAGAGTATTCTCAAGAGATAACGGCGATGAACTCCCACCAGGAGTAAATAAGCTCGTAAGATGCTATGTCGCAACAAAGAGAAAGATCAATGTCGGCGATAAGATGGCCGGAAGACACGGTAACAAGGGTGTAATCTCACGTATCCTTCCGCAGGAAGATATGCCGTTCACAGAAGACGGTACAACTCTTGAAGTCATGCTTAACCCACTGGGCGTACCTTCTCGAATGAATATCGGTCAGGTCCTCGAAACACACATCGGTCTTGCTGCAAGACGCAAGGGATGGTATATTGCGACACCTGTATTCGACGGTGCATTCGAAGAAGATATCCAGGAACTGTTCAAGGAGACAGGAATACCTCCTACAGGAAAACTCTGGATGCGTGACGGAAGAACAGGTGAATATTTCGACAACCCTGTAACAGTAGGTATAATGTACATGCTGAAACTGCACCATCTCGTAGATGATAAGATCCATGCGAGAAGTACAGGTCCGTATTCTCTGGTAACACAGCAGCCTCTGGGTGGTAAAGCTCAGTTCGGCGGACAGCGTTTCGGAGAAATGGAAGTATGGGCTCTTGAAGCGTACGGCGCTGCTTATACTCTTCAGGAGATACTGACTGTTAAGTCAGATGACGTTGTAGGTCGTGTTAAGACATATGAAGCTATCGTAAAGGGTGAAAACATTCCTGAACCGGGTATCCCTGAGTCATTCAAGGTACTCATAAAGGAAATGCAGAGTCTCGCGCTTGATGTAAAGGTACTGAATGAAGCCGGCGGCGAAGAGGTCGAATTACAGGAATCATATGAATACGAAGGCGCGCCTGATCTTGAAAAGATAATTTCCGAAGATGCCGGAAAGTCTTCTAAAGATGAATATCTGGAAGAAGGTTCCGGTTTTATGGAAGAAAAGACAGATGACGAAGACGATAATGATGACGCCTTCGCTCCTGACGAAGATGATGATATGATGTTTAATGATGATGCTGACGACTTCCTCGATGAGGAATAGTCAGTTCATCAGAACTGATTCAATAAACCGTTTCAATTTGATATAAAGAGAAAAGGGGGAGACACTCCTTGTACGAATTAAACAATTTTGAAGCATTACAGATAAGTCTCGCATCTACTGAAAAGATCAGAAGCTGGTCAAGAGGCGAGGTCAAGAAGCCTGAAACTATAAACTACAGGACACTCAAGCCTGAAAAGGACGGTCTTTTCTGTGAAAGGATATTCGGACCTCAGAAGGACTGGGAATGCCACTGTGGAAAGTATAAGAGAATAAGATACAAGGGCATCGTCTGCGACCGTTGCGGAGTTGAAGTAACTAAAGCAAAGGTGCGTAGAGAACGTATGGGTCATATCGAGCTTGCTGCTCCTGTATCTCATATCTGGTACTTTAAGGGTATTCCAAGCAGAATGGGTCTTGTTCTTGACATGTCACCTAGAAACCTTGAAAAGGTCCTGTATTTTGCGGCTTATATCGTAACTGACCCTGGTCAGGGAACAGGCCTTGCCTATAAGGAAGTCCTGACTGAAAATCAGTACAGAGAAGCAAGAGACAAGTACGGCAATGCTTTTAAAGCAGGTATGGGCGCTGAAGCAGTAAGAGAACTGCTTGCTCAGATAGATCTCGATGAAATGTCAGCAGAGCTCAGAGAGACTCTGAAGGATGCTACAGGCCAGAAGAAGATCAGAATAGTAAGAAGACTGGAAGTAATAGAAGCACTCAGATCATCAGGCAACAAGCCTGAATGGATGGTACTCGAAATAATCCCTGTTATCCCGCCTGACCTCAGACCTATGGTACAGTTGGATGGCGGAAGATTTGCCACTTCAGACCTGAATGACCTTTACAGAAGAGTAATAAACAGAAATAACCGTCTTAAGAGACTGCTCGACCTCGGAGCACCTGACATCATCGTAAGAAATGAAAAGAGAATGCTTCAGGAAGCAGTTGACGCCCTTATAGATAACGGCAGAAGAGGAAGACCTGTTACAGGTCCTGGCGGCAGACCGCTCAAGTCTCTTTCTGACATGCTCAAGGGTAAGCAGGGACGTTTCAGACAGAACCTTCTCGGTAAGCGTGTTGACTACTCAGGACGTTCTGTAATCGTAGTAGGACCTGAGCTCAAGTTCTATCAGTGCGGTCTTCCTAAGAAGATGGCACTGGAGCTCTTCAAGCCTTTCATAATGAAGAGACTTGTTGAGAACGGTACTGCTCACAATATAAAGAGCGCTAAGCGCATGGTAGAAAAAGTGAGAAATGAAGTATGGGACGTTCTTGATGACGTTATCAAGGAACATCCTGTTCTCCTCAACCGTGCCCCGACTCTTCACAGACTCGGTATTCAGGCGTTCGAGCCTGTACTCGTAGAAGGTAAGGCTATAAAGCTTCACCCACTCGTTTGTACAGCATACAATGCCGACTTCGACGGCGACCAGATGGCAGTACATCTGCCTCTGTCAGTAGAAGCTCAGGCTGAAGCAAGATACCTCATGCTTTCTGTAAATAATATCCTGGCTCCAAAGGATGGTTCTCCTATAACTACTCCTACACAGGATATGATCCTTGGAAGCTATTATCTCACTCATCCGGGAGATGAAAACAGATCAACTCCTGCCGAAAAGGGTGACGGCAAGATATTTACAGACTTTGACGAAATGATGATGGCTTACACTACTCACGTTGTAGGTATCCATGCCAAGGTCAAGGTAAGAATGAAGCTCAGTCCGGATGATCCGGGCAAGCTCGTAGAGTCAACAGTCGGAAGATTTATCTTCAACCAGAAGATCCCTCAGGATCTCGGCTTCGTAGACAGATCTGTTGATCCTTACGGACTGGAAGTTGACTTCCTGTGCGGTAAGAAAAAGCTCGGCGAGATCATCGGCAAGTGCTACAAGGCACACGGAAATACAGGAACAGCAGAAATGCTGGACTATATAAAGTCAACAGGCTACCATTATTCTACTATAGCGGCTATAACTATCAGTGTTTCCGACATGGAAATACCTAAATCAAAGCCTGCTATCATTGCAGAAGCAAACAGCCTCGTAGACAGATATCAGACGGCTTACAGACGCGGTCTCATGTCTAATGAAGAACGTTATGAAAAGGTCGTTGAAACTTGGAATAATACTACTGAAAGAATCGCTGATGAGCTTATGGATTCTCTTGGCGCATTAAATAACCTGTTCATCATGGCACACTCAGGTGCTCGAGGCAGTAAGAACCAGATCAAGCAGGTAGGCGGTATGAGAGGTCTCATGGCGAATGCCCAGGGTAAAACTATCGAGATCCCTATTACTGCAAACTTCCGTGAAGGTCTGTCAATACTGGACTACTTCGTATCATCTAACGGCGCACGTAAGGGTCTGTCAGATACAGCTCTGCGTACAGCCGACTCAGGTTACCTTACAAGACGTCTCGTAGATGTCAGCCACAACGTTATCGTAAGAGAACTCGACTGCGGTACTGAAGAAGGTATCATAGTTAAGGCTTTTGCTGAGGGTAAGGAAGTTATCGAGTCACTGAAGCTGAGAATAACAGGCAGAACTGCACTTGATGATATATATGATCCTAATACAGGAAAGCTTTTAGTAGCAAAGGGCGATGAAATAACTGATGCTCAGGCTGAAGCTGTTGAAAATGCAGGCATAGAGTCAGTAAGGATACGTTCTGTAATGACTTGCCACAGCCAGGTAGGCGTATGCGCTAAGTGCTACGGCAGATGCCTTGCAACAGGTGAATCTGTAAATATCGGTGAAGCAGTAGGTATCCAGGCAGCACAGTCTATCGGTGAGCCTGGTACACAGCTTACAATGCGTACATTCCATACAGGCGGCGTAGCCGGCGGCGATATCACTCAGGGTCTTCCAAGAGTAGAAGAACTTTTCGAAGCAAGAAAGCCAAAGGGCCTTGCTGAGATATGCGAAGAAGACGGTACTGTTGTATCTATCGAATCAAGAAAGGACAACAAGACTGAAGTTAAGATCGTAGGCGAAAGAGAAAGAGTTTATGTTATCCCTTACGGAGCACGTCTGAAGGTAAAGGAAGGCGACTTCATAAAGGCAGGAAACGGCATAACTCAGGGTCCTCTGAATCCGCATGACATACTCAGGATAAACGGCGTTGAGGGTGTATACCAGTACCTCATCAAGGAAGTACAGCGCGTATACAAGATGCAGGGTGTAGATATCAACGATAAGCATATCGAAGTTATCGTAAGCCAGATGCTCGGTAAGGTAAAGATCGAGGATGCCGGCGATACAGACCTCCTTCCTGGAGCAATGTACTCTCAGAGAGAATACGATGAGAAGAATGCTGCTGCTATCGAAGCAGGTCTTGAGCCTGCAACTGCAAAGGTAACTCTGCTCGGTATCACAAAGGCTTCACTCGCAACTAACTCATTCCTGTCAGCGGCTTCGTTCCAGGAAACAACAAGAGTTCTCACTGATGCGGCAATAAAGGGTAAGGTAGACCACCTTCAGGGCCTCAAGGAAAATGTTATTATCGGTAAGCTGATACCTGCAGGTACAGGCATGAGAATGTATAAGGACATTGACCTTGATTATGGCAAGAATACTCCTGTAATTGAAGAGTATAAACGCCGCAAGTTAGAAGAAGAGCTTGCAGCACAGCTTGCTGAAGGTGAGCAGACTGCAGATCTGAAAAATGAAAAGCAGGATGAAGCTCTTATATCTGATTCGTCTGATGATGCAGATGAAGATATGATAGTATTCTATGATGCAGAAGAAAGTGATTCTTCGGATATTATTGAATAAAGGATTCAAAAAATATAAATAATATTAGACAGAAAACAGATTGACACGGGATACTGTTCGGTGTTATACTGAAATTCGGTCTACGGCGAAAAAATCGATGGTCGCAGAGCGCCATCGATTTTTTCTGCTTTATTCAGGAGGAAGAAATGGTTGTCGGGATAAAACAGACGCTTAGAATGATCGAACAGGGTCGTGTAATTGAATTATTTGTTGCAGAAGATGCAGACTTTTATGTTACAAGACATGTGATCGATGCAGCTGCAGCAGACAACATCCCTATAAAGTATGTAGAATCAATGAAACAGCTTGGACATATGTCAGGCATCGACATCGGTGCAGCTGTTGCTGGAAAACTGGTAAATGAGCAGTAATAATATCCTGCAGGGATATTACAGCGCCGGGCGCTGCCACTGTATGAAATTTACATTAGTTTAACTTAGATTTAAGCCTTATTTCAGGGTTTAGATATATAATCATTAACGATTGCATTTGTTATTCGAAAGAATACGATCTGCAGGAAAGGAGAAACTAGAATGCCTACTATTAATCAGTTAGTAAGAGAAGGTCGTCAGAAGACTGTTAAAAAGTCAACAGCTCCAGCTCTCCTCAGAGGTATGAATTCCCTCAAGAGAGTTCCGACAGACACAAAGTCTCCACAGAAGAGAGGCGTATGCACTTCTGTAAAGACTGTAACTCCTAAGAAGCCTAACTCAGCTCTGAGAAAAGTTGCCAGAGTTAAGCTGACTAACGGTATCGAAGTAACTGCGTACATCCCTGGTATCGGTCATAACCTCCAGGAGCACAGCGTAGTACTCATCAGAGGCGGAAGAGTAAAGGACCTCCCAGGTGTAAGATATCACATCGTAAGAGGTACTCTGGATACTGCTGGTGTTAACGGCAGAATGCAGGCCCGCTCAAAGTATGGTGCTAAGAGACCTAAGAGCAAGTAATCCAAGGTTGCTGACCATACGTTAAAAAACAAGAAATTAAGCGCCCTCAGTGAGGGATCTCGTTTCGTACAGATCGTATAAAGATCGTGTATAGACATAATGTATAAAACATAAAATGAAGCGAATCACATTGCACATTGAGGAATGATATATATCTAATCAGTATTATATCTGCGCACCACGGCAGCACAAAGCTGTCGAGTACCTGAGTTTCCGGTGTGTGCCGGGGACAGGTTGTTGATTATACACAATAGTGTGTATAAAAGTATAACTTACAAGGAGGGAAGAGAAGTGCCTAGAAAAGGAAGCGTTCCTAAGAGAGAAGTACTTCCTGATCCAGTATACGGAAGCGTTGTTGTTTCAAAGCTTATCAACAACATCATGCTGGACGGAAAAAAGGGAGTAGCACAGAGCATCGTATATGATGCTTTCGACATGATCAGAAATACTACAGGCGAAGAGCCACTCGAAGTATTTGAAAAGGCAATGAACAATATCATGCCAGTTGTAGAAGTTAAGGCAAGACGTGTCGGTGGTGCCAACTATCAGGTTCCTATCGAAGTAAGAGCTGACAGAAGACAGACTCTTGGTCTCAGATGGCTTACATTATTTACTCGCAAGAGAGGCGAAAAGTATATGTATGAGAGACTTGCTAAGGAACTTATGGATGCAGCAAACAACACTGGTGCATCTGTAAAGAAAAAGGAAGACACTCACAAGATGGCAGAAGCCAACAAGGCGTTTGCACACTACAGATGGTAATTTTACCGTTAAATACAATTATGGCTGCTTAGCAGTCTGGAAAGGAGGAGCAATATATGGCTAGAAAATTTCCATTAGAAAAGACTAGAAATATCGGTATCATGGCGCATATCGACGCCGGAAAGACAACAACAACAGAAAGAATTCTGTTCTATACCGGTAAGACACATAAAATCGGTGAAACACACGATGGTGCTGCTCAGATGGACTGGATGGCACAGGAGCAGGAAAGAGGTATCACAATTACTTCTGCTGCTACTACTGCTCAGTGGAAGGGCAACAGGATCAACATCATCGATACACCTGGACACGTTGACTTTACTGTAGAAGTAGAGAGATCTCTTCGTGTACTCGACGGATCTGTAACAGTTCTCTGCGCTAAGGGAGGTGTTGAGCCTCAGTCAGAAACAGTTTGGAGACAGGCTGACAGATACGGTGTTCCAAGAATGATCTTCGTTAACAAGATGGACATCCTTGGAGCTGATTACTACAGAGTAATCGACATGGTAAAGAACAGACTCAAGGCTAACGCTGTTCCTGTTCAGCTCCCTATCGGTAAGGAAGATACTTTCACAGGTATCATCGACCTTATAAAGATGAAGGCTGAAATCTATACAGATGACCTCGGTACTACTATCGAAGAATCTGATATCCCTGAAGATATGATGGATCTTGCTCAGGAATGGAGACATGCATTACTTGAATCTGTTGCTGAAACAGATGAAGACCTCATGATGGAGTATCTTGAAAATGATACTCTCAGTGAAAAGGATATAAAGAAGGCTATCAGAAAGGCTACTATCGCTAACGAGATGGTTCCTATGCTCTGCGGTTCTGCTTACAAGAACAAGGGCGTACAGCTCATGCTCGACGCTGTAATCGACTACATGCCTTCACCTGTTGATATCCCTGCTATCAAGGGTATCAACCCTGATACTGAAGAAGAAGCAGAAAGCCCTGCAGATGACAATGCTCCATTTGCAGCTCTCGCATTCAAGATCATGGCTGACCCATTCGTTGGTAAGCTCGCATTCTTCAGAGTATATTCAGGTACACTTGATTCTGGTTCTTATGTTTACAACTCTACAAAGGGTAAGAAGGAAAGAATCGGACGTATCCTTCAGATGCACGCAAACAAGAGAGAAGAGATCGACAAGGTATATGCCGGCGATATCGCTGCTGCAGTAGGTCTTAAGGATACTACTACAGGTGATACTCTCTGTGATGAAAAGCATCCAATCATTCTTGAATCAATGGACTTCCCTGATCCTGTTATCGAGATCGCTATCGAGCCTAAGACTAAGGCAGGTCAGGAAAAGATGGGTATAGCTCTTGCTAAGCTCGCTGAAGAAGACCCAACATTCAAGACTTATACAAACCATGATACTGGTCAGACAATCATCGCTGGTATGGGTGAGCTCCACCTCGATATCATCGTTGACCGTCTCCTCAGAGAATTCAAGGTTGAAGCTAATGTCGGCAAGCCACAGGTTTCTTATAAGGAAACTCTTACTCAGCCTGCTGATGTTGACTACAAGTATGCTAAGCAGTCAGGTGGTCGTGGTCAGTACGGTCACGTTAAGATCAAGGTTTACCCAAGAGAACCGGGCGCAGGCTACGAATTCAAGAACTCTATTGTCGGCGGTGCTATTCCTAAGGAATACATTCCTAAGATAGATGAAGGTATCCAGGAAGCTATGCAGACTGGTATCCTCGCAGGTTATCAGGTAGTAGACGTTGGCGTTGAACTTTACGATGGTTCATATCACGAAGTCGACTCTTCTGAAATGGCATTCAAGATCGCCGGTTCTATGGCGTTCAAGGAAGCTTCAAAGAAGGCAGGTCCTGTTCTTCTCGAACCTATATTCAAGGTAGACGTAACTGTTCCTGAAGAATACATGGGTGATATCATCGGTGATATTTCTTCAAGAAGAGGACGTATCGAAGGTTCTGAAATGCTGAACGGTACAGTTATCGTAAGAGGTTTCGTACCACTGTCAGAAATGTTCGGCTATGCGACAGACCTGAGATCAAAGACTCAGGGTCGTGGTGTTTATGTAATGCAGATGGACCACTTCGAACAGCTTCCTAAGAATCTGCTCGATAAGGTCACTAAGTAAGGAGATATAAAATGGCAAAGGAAAAGTTCGAAAGAAATAAACCGCATATCAATATCGGTACAATCGGTCACGTAGACCACGGTAAGACAACTCTTACAGCAGCTATCACAACTACACTCAACGCAAGACTCGGTCTTGGTGACAAGGTAGCATTCGACG
>CAVGTL010000054.1:14754-15834 GCA_963632005.1 Succinivibrio sp. | reverse complement strand
ATCTATAACGAAAACTACGCCATTGCCGTCGTTGAAACCGGCTGCGCGGCTGTCTGCTATTTGCGCCTGGTCCGCAGGGTCGGACGCGGAGCTGCTTTCTATATCTATTATAACATTTATTCCGTCATCCTTAAGCCATTCACATCTCGTCTCTAATATCGTCTGCTGTTCGGCAGCCAGGCTGCCGCTCGCGTCGAAAATGTATTCGTTCTGCGCAACTCCTGCCGCAGGCTCGGCAAATACGGACATAGGCATCAGGAGCATCAGCGCCATTACAGCCGCTACGATAACAGCCGTTCTTTTTCTTACATTTATATTATTCACAGCGCTCACCTCCTACAGAAAGAAATACATCACAGCGGAAATAACGACTGCGCACGGCACGAAGAACTTCAGGAACGTTTTTCTGAAATGCTTCTTTTTCTTGCTCTTGTCTATCGGGTACTCGCCTACGACCTTTCCTGTCTGACCGTTTACGGCGTATTTGTAGTTCTGCCCGTTGTACTTTATGTTGAGCATCCAGACAGGCAGCAGTGAGTATCTGACCTTGCCCTGAGTCGTCTGAACGTTTGTGAACTCAGGCGTTACTATCTGGTAGCCCGCAGTCGTGTCGCGGAATATCTCTGTAGTCGAGTTTTCGACGCGCCTGTTTGCTCTGCCGACCGAGTCCTCTACTGAAACATCGTACTTGTCGGCGAGATAGCCTGAAAGGTAGCCTGCGTTGAAATTCACAGCTTTTGAGTAATCGAACGGCTCCAGCGCATCCATGTACGCGTCATCTGCCTTTATCGACGCGTCTACAGGGATGTTCATGTAGCTCACCGAGCCGCCGCGCAGCAGCCTGTAGTAATCTGTCTGCTTGTAGTCGTACTTACTGTCGCTCCAAACGCGGACGTTCTGCGCGTTGTACGTTATCATCGCGTTGCAGTCGCAGTCGAACGTCCAGAACGGGACATAGACTCCTGCCATTTCCTGTAAACGCTTGCGATCTTTGAACTCATCCGGGATAAAAGGCTTTTTCATCGCGTCGGCTTCAAAAAGCTCGACAGCCTTCTTTTTCTCTATCTCGAAAGGTATGAC
>CAVGTL010000054.1:1930-14716 GCA_963632005.1 Succinivibrio sp. | reverse complement strand
TGTAAGCGCTTGCGGTCCTTGAACTCATCCGGTATAAAAGGCTTTTTCATAGCGTCGGCTTCGAAAAGCTCGACAGCCTTCTTTTTTTCTATCTCGAACGGTATGACGAAATCCGGCTGAAACGCGCCGTCAAACACGCCTTTTACGATAGTAGAGTTGCCGCAGTACGGGCATACAGTAGAGCCCATCGTATCATCGCCCGTTATCTCAGCGCCGCATGACGGGCACGAGTATGTAGCGAGATTTTCTGCGTCTGCAGGCTCAAAATTCCTCGGCGTGTAGCTTCCCCAGTCGAACTTCGACTCAGACTTCGCTGTATTTACAGTTTCGTCCATCATTTTCAGCGTCTCTGCGTCATAATCATTGCCGCACGAGTCGCAGTGCAGCGTCTGTTTTGCGCCGCTGAAAACGAGCGGCGATCCGCAGGCAGGGCACTTGTAGTTACGGATATCATCCATAGACCTTTATCCTCCGTTTTTTTAACATGGTCTGCTTCCTGTGGGGCGGCCGGGCCGCCGGGTCGAAAGCATTAAAATATTAAGTATGAAAATTTTATTTACATAAATATATTAGCATATTCATATATTACTTATTCATACATCCATATAATACCATGACAGGGCGTGCGACTGCAATATATTTGACGAGGTAATACGATTTAATACATTGCACATCTTAAAGAAAATTTTCACCATAAATAAATCCAATCAACATTTTGGAATAATAAAATGTATTAGCTATCAACATTTTGGAAATATTTAAATAAAAGCAAAGCTTTTGACATGAACTTCAATAGACTTTTTCAATCAGTGCTACACTCTTATTCTACAGCTGACCTTATTGTGCTAAAGCTGCAAATAAACGGGAGCACCGATCTATTCGTACAGTCGGTGCTCCCGTTTTGTTATATATTTATTAGATATTTTTATTTTTTATAGTCAAATAGTTACATTAAAGGCATTCCCGCCCTGCAACACCCTACTTAAGTATCTTATCAAGCGTCTTAAACAAAGCCGGTATGTCTATAGGCTTTGAGATGTGCGCGTCCATGCCTGCTTTGAAGGCTTTCTGGCGGTCCTCTTCAAAGGCGTTAGCCGTCATCGCTATGATCGGGATGTTCGCTTTGCGGCTGTTGTTGAGCGTCCTTATCTCGCGCGTTGCGGTATAGCCGTCCATCTTTGGCATCTGGATGTCCATGAGTATCAGGTCGTACTCGTCATCTGCCGCTTCTGACATGCGATCGACTGCCTCTACGCCGTCGCCGACAACGTCTACGATCAGACCCGATTCCTTGAGGATAGCCGCAGCTATCTCCTGATTGAGCTCATTGTCCTCTACCAGAAGGACCTTTCTGCCTGTATGATCAGTAGTTGCAACGCCGTTGTTCATATCTACAGGCGGCTCTCCCGCGCGCGCCTGCATAGTGAGTACGGCGCGCAGCTCCGACATAAAGAGCGGCTTCGATACGAACGCCGTTACGCCCGCTTCTCTAGCTTCTTCCTCTATATCCGCCCAGTCGTACGCTGTCAGGATTATGATAGGTATCATATCGCCTATGACCTTGCGTATGCGGCGGACAGTTTCTATGCCGTTCATGTCAGGCATGAGCCAGTCTATTATATACGCCTTGAACTCATCCTTTTGCTCGTGAGCTTCCTTAGCCCTTATGACAGCCTCGCGTCCTGACGTCGTCCAGTCGGCTCTCATGCCTATATCACGGAGCATCTTGCTCACGCTCATGCATGTATTCGTGTCATCGTCAGCGACTAAAGCCCTGGAGCCCTGCAGCTCGGCGATCGGCTCGTTCTTAACAGCCTTTTCGGATATCATGCAGTTCAGCGTCACCCTGAACTCAGAGCCCTCGCCCTCTTTGCTCTTTACCGTTATATTTCCGCCCATCATATCGACGATGTTCTTAGTTATCGCCATTCCGAGCCCCGTTCCCTGTATGCCGCTCGTCGTAGACGACCTTTCACGCGAGAACGAGTCAAACACGTGCTTGCAGAACTCCTCCGACATGCCTATGCCGTTGTCTCTTATGCGGAACTCGTAAGTAGTAAAGCCCTTGATATCGCAAGGATATTCAGAAACACGTATGCTTATCATGCCTCCGACAGGCGTGAATTTTATAGCGTTGCTGACTATATTAAGCAGTATCTGATTCAGCCTGAGCTTATCTGTAATGATGTCCTCGTTGCGGACATCCTGCGTGTCTATATAAAGGTCCTGCTGCTTTGCGGCTATGTTGCCCTGTATGATGCTCCGCAGATCATGGAGCACGTCAGGCAGGTGTACTTCCTTTTCTTCTATCTTTACCGAACCGCTCTCTATACGGCTCATGTCGAGCACGTCGTTTATCAGGCTCAGAAGATGCGTGCCTGAAGTCGTTATCTTTTTAAGATAATCCTTAACAAGTTCAGTGTTGTCGATATGCGCCGCCGCAAGCGCCGTAAAGCCTATGATCGCGTTCATCGGCGTGCGTATGTCGTGCGACATATTATTAAGGAACGTAGTTTTCGCCTTGTTTGCGTGCTCCGCAGCGGCAAGCGCATTTCTCAGCGCCTCCTGCTGGTCTCTTTCCTTTATGCGCTCATACGAAATGTCCGTCCCGTAAATTATACATTCGAGGTGATCCGTCTTCGGATTCATGATAAAACGCGCCGTTACCCTTGAAGGGCGCACGCTTCCGTCGTCAAAATACGAGTCGTTCTCATGATGTATCTCAGCCTTTCCGCTGTCATAAGCGTCTGTCAGCGCTCTTCTGTTGAACATCTCGAGAAACGCTCCGCGCTCATCCTCCTGCGGTATGTATCCGGCTATGTCATTCATCAGCTCGTCAACAGACTTATCATGCTGCATACGGTCCACCGCATTTGAAGCGCCGTTCACACTTATAACTTTATCATCCGTCAGATCTATGTGAAATATCCCCTGAGCGTCATTTACTGCCATCCTGAGAGTTCTCACCTGCGACTCGTATATCTTCTGCGAACGCCTTATCTCAGTTATATCCCAGGCGTACTCCACAAAAGCCTTCACGCCGTTACATTCTATGAGCTTTGTTTTTACAGAAAATACCTGTTTACCGTTATCTATCTCGTTCTCAAACGATTCCCTGTCACCCAGATCGCGCATCGGGCAAAAAGGACACTGCTCGCTGAGCCCCATCATATATTCATAACAATGTCTCCCCTCGTACGGTTCATCGGCATGGTTCGTGTAGACCCGCGCCGGCTTATTCGCGTACATCATGGAAAACGTCTCAAGATCACTGATCTGCACCATCTGATTTGAGTCATCTAAAATCTGCTCCAGCAGCCCTGCGTTTTTTTTCAAAAATCTGCATCTCCTTGCATAAAAAAAGCTTTCACCGATCACGCCATCATATACTCGGTCAACGATCAGATGAGAGCCATAATAATTTATTAATTAATTTATTTGCTTCTTAGCTTAAAAATTTCACATATACATCAATATTCTACCTTTAATGCGATACAAAATCAATTGATTTCCATTATATATCTGATATTTTTGTAACTAATAATGGCAGATATCTGCCGCGCGCCCGGCGCGCACAAAAAGGCCGGGCATCATATATCCCCGATGCCCGGCCTTCTCATGAAATGCATATTCATTTAAAAAGTATTTTTACTTTACACAATAGACATGAACCACTCTACAGTCTGCGGGTCGTAGTGCGAGAAGAAAAGGCTCTCGTCCTTATCGAGCGCTTCGATCTGCTTCATTTCATCCGCTGAAAGCTCAAAATCGAACACTTCGAAGTTCTGCTTCATTCTGTCCTTGTGAACTGTCTTAGGGATAACTACAACGTCGCTCTGGAGCAGGAAGCGCAGCGCTGTCTGAGCGGCAGTCTTGCCGTGCTTTTCGCCGATAGCAGTCAGAACAGGGTTAGTGAAGAAATCGTTTCTGCCCTCTGCGAAAGGTCCCCATGATTCTATCTGGCAGCCGTACTTTTCCATGTACTGCTTTGCGACCTTCTGCTGATGGAATACATGCGTCTCCACCTGGTTTACGGCAGGCTTTATCTCAGCGAAGTGCTGGATGTCGATATATCTGTCAGGACCGAAGTTAGACACGCCTATAGCTCTCAGCTTTCCTGCCTTGTAAGCTTCTTCCATAGCTCTGTATGTGCCGTAGTAATCAGAAAACGGCTGGTGGATGAGCATGAGGTCGATATAGTCAGTCTTGAGCTTCTTGAGCGATTCGTCTATAGAAGCCTTTGCCTTTTCGTAGCCTGCGTTAGTTATCCAGATTTTCGTAGTTATGAAAAATTCCTCTCGCGGGAGTCCGCAGCTGCTTATAGCCTCGCCTACGCCGCTTTCGTTGCCGTAAGCCTGCGCAGTATCTATGCTGCGGTAGCCTGTCTCGATAGCCTCGAGCACGCATCTTTTAGTATCCTCAGGCGGAGTCTGGTAAACACCGTATCCGAGCTTCGGCATTTTTATTCCGTTGTTTAATGTTACATATTCCATTTTCATGACCTCCTGTAGTTTAACAATTTGAAATGCTTATCTGATGTATTTTTTCTTCATCATTAACTTACACCCTTACTTTACATTGTTTTTGCGCCGTTGTACAATATTTGATATGAAATATAGATTTCATAATATGAAAACTAAGAATTAAACAATACATCCTGCATGCGTCACCGTATAAGCAGCCTTCGGCAGGGCTGAACAGCGTATGCACAATAAAAAATAAATAAAACCAGATTACAAAAGGAGAAAAATATGCTTGATCTGAACGAGCTTGAACATTTCGTCGCTTTTTCGGAGCTCGGAACTCTGTCCCGCGTTTCCGAGCGCTTTCATATATCCGCGCCGACCATAACGCGCTCAATGCAGCACATAGAAGAATTTTTCGGCGTCGAGCTTTTCGTACGCGAGAAGAATAAAATAGAATTGAATGAAACAGGGCTGAAAGCCGTTGAATGCGCCCGGCGCATCCTCAGTACAGTACAGGATGCGGCGCGCGACGTGCGCGCGTTCGATATGAGCCTTAAGACCGTGACTGTAAAATCATCCGCTCCGGCGCCGCTCTGGAGTCTGCTTCCGTCGCTTTCAGCAGCCATGCCGGGCATGAACGTAAACTCTGCAATATGCCAGAACGAGGATGTAATAAACGCTTTAAATGAACGCGCCTGCGATATATGCATACTTCCGTGGGAGCCTGCCGCTCACCCAGAGTTTGCCAGGCTGTCTGCCGAGGCTTTGTCATCATACACGTTCAGCAGGTATATGACTGAGCATCTTTTCATATGTGTAAAGCCTGACCACGAGCTTGCCGCGCGCGAAAGCGTATGCATGAATGACATAAACGGCTATAATTTTCTGCTGCGCTCGGAGCTTGGATTCTGGGACGCGCTGTGCCGCGAGCATATGCCGTCGTCGCGCTTTCTCGTCCAGAAAGATGAATTTGAATTTCAGGAACTTATCCGTAATTCTTCACTTCCTTGCTTTGCTACCGATTACATTATGAACGGAGCGCCGGGCTATGCCGGGCGCGTCTGCATACCCATAACCGACGATTATGTTAATGTGACTTTTTATATCGGCATAAGGAATGGCATGGATCTGAAAATGCCGCTTTGATCCGGATAATTTTCTTACGAATGTATTTTTTGCAGCTTTGCTGCCTGTGGGGCCGCCGGGCGGCCGCTCGTGTGAGCCCTTATTACTCATTTAGTATTTATTTAGTATAGTTATTTATTTTTATATTCTTTTAGGCTATGCCGCTTTAACGCATAATCGCATACTATTACAAAAGTAAAAATAAAACTCATTCCAACACGATAGATTTTGCAAAATGCATAATTTTCCCTTATAATAAGAATGTTATTGTATCGATGCAATACAGCGCATCGATAAAAAATAGGAGGTTTTAATAAATTATGAAACGCGAATCTTTTGGATCACGTATCGGCTTCATCCTGGTGTCCGCAGGATGTGCCGTAGGACTGGGAAATGTATGGAAATTCCCGTACATGTGCGGCGCTTACGGAGGCGCTATCTTCATCCTTATCTATCTGCTGTTCCTCGTAATACTGTGCCTGCCGGTGCTCGTATGCGAGTTCGCCGTCGGGCGCGCGAGCCGTATGAGCGTGGCGAAGAGCTTTGATACGCTCGAGCCTGCCGGGACGAAATGGCATCTTATGAAGTATATCGGTATGATAGGCTGCTACCTGCTCATGATGTTCTATACGATGGTAGGCGGCTGGATGCTCTACTACTGCTTCCGCAGTCTGCGCGGCGATTTTACCGGCGCTTCTACGGAAACGATACAGCAGTACTTCGGCGACATGCTCGCAGATCCGGGAACTATGATATTCTGGACCGTGCTCATCTGCGTTATCGGCTTCAGCGTCTGCGCTATCGGCCTGCAGAAGGGTATCGAGCGTATCACTAAAGTGATGATGACTCTGTTATTTATAGTCATGATCGCGCTCGCTATACGTTCGGTAACTATGCCGGGTTCAGGCGAAGGTATCAGATTCTACCTCGTGCCGGACATCGACAAGATGCTCGAAACAGGCATAGGCAACGTGCTCTTCGGCGCACTCAGCCAGGCGTTCTTTACGCTTTCCATCGGTATCGGCGCCATGCTGATATTCGGAAGCTACCTCGACAAGTCAAACAGGCTTGCGGGCGAGGCTATAAGCATCGGTGTCCTCGATACGCTCGTTGCTCTTACAGCAGGGCTTATCGTTATCCCGTCATGCTTCGCTTACGGCATACAGCCTGACGCAGGACCGAGCCTTGTATTCATCACGCTGCCTAATATATTTGCTCAGATGACTGCGGGCGGCTTATGGAGCGCTCTGTTCTTCCTGTTCCTGACTTTTGCGGCTCTCTCGACTATCATAGCCGTATTTGAGAACCTTGTAGCCATCAACATGGATATGTTCGGCTGGTCAAGAAAAAAGAGTACACTTGTATGCGCAGTGCTCATAATCATACTGAGCATGCCTTGCGTTCTCGGCTACAACATCCTCTCAGGCGTTCAGCCTCTCGGCGAGGGCAGCACTATCATGGATCTCGAGGACTTCCTCGTGTCTAACAACCTGCTTCCGCTCGGCAGCATGGGCATACTCCTTTTCTGCACACGTAAGAACGGCTGGGGCTGGAACAACTTCAAGAAGGAAGCAGATACAGGAAACGGCATCAAGCTTCCGTCATTCATGCGTCCGCTCATGTCTTACATAATCCCTGCGGCGATCATGATAATATTCCTGAAGGGCTACTACGACAAGTTCAGCGGTCAGGGCACAGCGCTCTTCATCACATGGATGACTATCGGCATACTTCTCCTCGCTTTCGTACTCTTCTGCGCGTTCAGCGGCAGCAAGAATACTCACAGGGATGCTGATAGATAAAAACATCAACGAATAATATTTAAAATCTACACTAATGAACTGCCTGCATGTAAGTCCGAATATGCAGGCAGTTTTCTTTTACCCTTACGAACGTCACCGTTCTAATATCAACTGGGCGCATAAAAAATCGCTGACCGGATAATTACCCGTGTCAGCGATTCCATATTTTTTATCTTATTTTAGTTTTCAGTCTTTTATTTCTCAAGTCTCGCATGCGATTCTTCGACTACAGCCTTTGCCTGTTCACTAAAGCTGTCAAAATCAAACGCTTCCGTATCACCCTTTCTTAGATGCATAAGGTACTCTATATTTCCCTTTGCCCCGGAAATAGGCGAAAATGTTATAGCCTGCGGTACAAGACCGTTTTCTGTCGCATATCCCGCTACATTCTGTATTACCTCGAGATGCACGGCAGGATCTTTTACTATGCCCTTCTTGCCTACCTGGCTGCGTCCCGCCTCAAACTGCGGCTTTACCAGACATGCTATATCGCCGTCGTCCTTAAGCAGCTTTACGGCTACAGGGAACATCAGCTTAAGCGATATAAAAGAAACGTCTATGCTTATCAGATCCATCCTGTCCGGTATTTCCTCAGGATCGAGATATCTGAAATTGCACTTTTCCATATTTACAACGCGCTCGTCTGTACGCAGCTTCCAGTCGAGCTGACCGTAGCCTACATCGACTGAGTATACTTTTACAGCGCCGTTCTGCAGCATGCAGTCTGTAAAGCCGCCTGTAGAAGCGCCTACATCCATGCCTACGGCGCCGTTCAGATCGAGCCCGAATACTTCTACAGCCTTTGCAAGCTTAAATCCGCCGCGCCCTACGAACGGGCACGCTTCGCCTCTTACCTCAAGCTCGGCGTCAACGTCAACCGGAGTTCCCGGCTTGTCGTATATCCTTCCGCCGATATAAACACAGCCTTCCATGACTGCTGCCTTCGCCCGTTCACGAGACGGGTAATATCCTCTGCTCACGAGGAGCACATCAAGCCTTTCCTTCAATTATATTCCTCACTCTGCCTGCGATGCCCTCCGCGTCAAGCTCGTATCTATGCTCAAGCTCTGCCTGAGTACCCTGAGATATGAACATATCCGGCCAGCCCGCCTTATATACCTTAACATTTTCATCAGCCGCGAATATTTC
Organism: Succinivibrio sp.; assembly: GCA_963632005.1. Lineage (GTDB taxonomy): Bacteria > Bacillota > Clostridia > Peptostreptococcales > Anaerovoracaceae > CAKQOE01. The sequence continues at coordinate 6,174 of CAVGTL010000054.1, read as the reverse complement.
TTCTATGGCGCTTCCGTAGCCTCCGACAGTTACGTTATCCTCTACAGTGAGCACACGTCCTGTCTTTTCTGCGGAGCTTTTATATACAGTCAGCGCGTCTGAGCGCATCGGACGTATTATCCTTGCGTCTATGACCTCGCAGCTTATATTGTAATTTTTTTCAAGTAGCTCAGCCGTCTTAAGACATACAGCCGTCATCTTACCCTCTGCGGCAAGCGTTATATCGCTGCCGCTTCGCACGACGCGCGGAACAGGATTCCACGGAGCTCCCTCCGTTTTTGCTCCTTCACCCGATACATTTTCAACAGCGCCGCCGCGCGGGTATCTTATCGCGCACGGACCGTCATGCTGCATCGCATAATCCAGCATCGCCTCAAGCTCCCGCCTGTCAGACGGCGCGAGAAGCGTCATATTAGGCATATGCCTCAGATAAGACAGATCGAATACCCCGTGATGCGTTTCTCCGTCAGCGCCTACGATCCCGGCTCTGTCAAGGCAGAAAACTACCGGAAGATCCTGCATACAGACGTCTATAAGTATCTGGTCATAAGCCCTCTGCATAAACGTAGAATATATAGCCACTACCGGCTTCATGCCGCTCGCCGCAAGCCCTGCAGCAAACGTCACTGCATGCTCTTCAGCGATGCCGACGTCAAATATCCTGTCCGGATATAACTTAGCAAATTTTGCCAGTCCTGTACCGTCCACCATAGCAGCGCTTACAGCAACTATACTTTTATCTGCCGCTGCCATAGAACAGAGCTTTTCACCGAAAACGTCTGACCATGTCTTTCCATTTCCTTTTGAGCGTACAGCACCCGTTTCCGGGTCGAACGGCGATACGCCGTGGAATTTGTCGGGTCTCTGCTCAGCAGGCCTGTAGCCCTTGCCCTTTGTAGTCATACAGTGAACAAGCACAGGCTTTTTTGTAGACTTTGCCAGCTGCAGTACTTCTATAAGCTCCTGTATGCTGTGTCCGTCAACAGGACCGAGATATACAAATCCCAGCTCTTCGAACAGCACGCCCGGAACTACCATATATTTAACAGCGTCCTTCATAGACTCAAGGCCGTTTGCGATAGCCCCGCCTACTCCCGGTATCTGCTTAAGCGCATTTTTAAGATTATGCTTGAAGCTTGTATATTTATCCGACGTGCGCAGCTTTCCGAGATGCTGCGACATGCTTCCGTGGTCCTTTGATATGGACATAGCATTGTCGTTTAAAACGACGATCAGACTGCTGTCCATAACTCCTGCGTTATTGAGCGCTTCATAAGCCATGCCGCCCGTCAGAGCGCCGTCTCCTATGACAGCTACGACAGAATTATCGCCGCCTTTAAAATCGCGCGCTGCAGCCATGCCGAGCGCCGCCGATATTGAATTACTGCTGTGTCCGGTATCAAAAGTATCGTATTCGCTTTCGTTACGCTTCGGAAACCCGCTCAGACCGTCAAGCTGCCTGAGAGTCGGAAACTCCGCTGCCCTGCCTGTAAGCATCTTATGTACGTATGACTGATGTCCCACATCCCATACGATCTTGTCCTCAGGCGTATCAAAAACGTAATGCATCGCCACAGTAAGCTCAACTACACCAAGATTTGACGCAAGATGACCGCCTGTTTCCGAAACTGACGATATAAGCTTTTCTCTTATCTGAGTGCACAGAAGCTCCATTTCATGCACGCTCATCTTTTTTATATCTGCCGGATAAATTCCTTCATTTAAATCTCTCATGATATGCTACTTACGTTCAGTAAAAACTGAAATGATCTTTCCTATAATTGTTACTATTTCTTTCGACCTTCCGATCGCTATATCCTTCCCCATTGCCTTGCCGCCTATAGTTCCGGCAGCCACAAGGCCACTCAGTATCATCGAAAATACTGCAGCATCAATGAACTCTACGCTGCCGCCTATCTGCGCTACTATGAACGCAGCCGACGTACCGCTTATGATACCGCATGTATCACCTATAACGTCGTTAAAAAGATTAGACACACGACCCGCGTTTTTTATAAGCATAAGCGAGCTTTTAGCGCCCTTTATCTTTGACGATGCCATGGAGTTAAACGGTCTCTCATCTGCGACCGTCACCGCAACACCGAGCATATCGAATATTATACCTATTACTATTATAGCTATAAGTATAATAAATGCTATAACAGTAGTTGATTTTTTAAGAAGCATGTCTGAAAACATGCTCATGAAAACTGACAGAAAAAACGCAAAAAATGTTATGCTTATCACCCATTTACGTCGGACTTTGTCAGCATCCTTTTCTTTTCCCTTTTTCAATTAAGACCACCCTTTTCGAAAAAGCCCTCCGGCACATATGCCTTAGGCTGTAATATTTTAAGCATTAAAAAAAGTGGACGATACTCGTGTAAACTTTACGGCATAGGTCCGGTAAGTTTTCCTGCAGCACTGCTGGTCCGTCGCCGGATCAGCGGTTTCCCTTTAAAGCGCTGCCCGCAGCGTTGCCGTTTGCGGAACCGGATTGCCACTTAGTCCGTACTGCAATCCACGGGTATCATACAGTCTAGGAGATTTCCTCAACAGTATTGTCTGTCCTTATCCTCTTTTGCATCGCAGGTTTCATACAGCGATCAACGCATCGCGCCCGGCCGTGGCATGATACGCTATTGCTCTGTAATTCCCCCGCAACACTCAAGGCAGGCTACGCTTACATCCGATCTGATCATCCAGCCTCGTCGGCTCGAACTCACGCCGGGTTTCAGGTTTTCTTTCTTACAGACGGTAAAACCGCATGCAAGCCTCCACGGCAGAAAGGGTTCACGCCCATATGCCATTACGGATCGCCCTTAACTGCCTTTCTCCCTGAGAATGCCCCCAACTGGGCGTCAGCGGCAAAAACAAGGAGCTTCATCGATGTGCCCTTTGACGGATTTTTAGCCCCGTCTTCAGGACAGACAAATTCTGACTAGAATACTGCGCCACTTATCCATATATTTTATGATATACGGTTCTGCAGGTCAAGAGCAAGTTTTTCAAGGAAACTGTCACTCAGATCACAGCGTTTCAACGCATTTACAGCAGCCTTAGTTTCTTCGTCAGCAAACTCATATGAACGCTCAAGACCGAATACCGCAGGATACGTCAGCTTTCCAAGCTCCTCATCCATGCCTGTTTTCTTTCCCAGCTCCTTTTCATCTCCGATAATGTCGAGTATATCGTCAACTATCTGGAAAACGAGACCGATCTTTTCTGCGTACTCCGTAAAAGCGTCGAGCTTGTCGTCAGCAGCTCCGCCTATCACCGCTCCTGCCCTTACAGCGGCGCGTATAAGCGCGCCTGTTTTATTTCTGTGTATATATCTGAGCATTTCAGGCTTTTCTTCATCTGAAAGCTCGCAGTATCTCTCTCTGTGCTCCTCGAGCCCGCCGCCTGTCAACATAACATCTGTAGTCTGACCGGCTACCATCCCGCGCACTCCCGCTGCCCTCGATATCTCATAAGCCGCAGCTAACTTTCTATCGCGCGCAGGCGCATCCTTTTCTGACATAACAGCTTCAAGCATTATATCCATGCCCGAATTCAGCAGACCGTCACCGGCAAGTATCGCTATATCATCTCCGAATACCTTATGATTTGTAGGCTTTCCACGCCGGAGGTCATCATTATCCATAGACGGATGATCGTCGTGTATGAGCGAGTACGTATGAATGAACTCTATAGCGCACGCAAACGGTATCGCATCAGTCGAGTCACCCCCCGCAGCCTCGCATGCCGCAAGCAGCAGCACCGGCCTCAGACGCTTTCCCCCTGCATCAACGCTGTATTTCATAGCGTCGCGAAGTATTCCCGAACGCTCGTCAATATCAGGTATATATTCCTCCAGATGCTCTTCGACCATAGCCTTAAGCCTGTTGTATTCTTTTTTATATAAACTGCCGTCGGCAGTATTTTTTTCTGAATTATTACTCATTTACCTGAAACTCCTTTACAGTGTCGGTTTCCTTATCGTATATCTGTATAAGCTGTTCAGCGTCTTTAAGTATCCTGCTGCATATATCATAATACTTTCTTCCGTCGCGATAGCATTCTATTGCCTTTTCAAGCGGAACGTCATCGCTTATTATCGCGTTTGCAGCCTGCTCAAGCTTTTCATAAGCTTCTTCAAATGTCATATTTTCAGTTTTTTCAGTTTTCTTTTTTACTGCCATATCCTGTCACTCCTGTTATATCGGCTGACGCCTCGCCTCCGCGCATGCGTATCGTAACAC
>CAVGTL010000054.1:0-1920 GCA_963632005.1 Succinivibrio sp. | reverse complement strand
CATGTGGACTGTAACGCTCATGCCGTCTGTAAGCTGCTTCGCGTCTGAAATTATACCGCCTGACATTGCATCCCGCACGACTGCATACCCGCGGTTTATTATACGCTGCGGGTCACCCGCATCGAGCATAACTCCGAATTTCTCGACTGAAGCCGATGCAGCCTTTATCCTGCTTTCAATACCGTTTTTCATACTGTCAGCCAGTCGTTCCGTCGTATGAGACGCATCTGTTATACGCCTTGAAAACATCATAGACAGCATCTGCGGCGCATAACGCTTAAGCGACTCTGACTTCATTTCTTTCATTCTGTTGAGCCGTGATGACATAGCGGCGATAACGCTGTCCAGCTCATCACGCAGCCTGAACGTATCAGGCGCAGCCATAGCAGCTGCAGCCGTCGGTGTCTCAGCCCTCATATCTGCCACGTAGTCAGATATAGAAAAATCTATCTCATGCCCTACAGCAGATATTACAGGAATATCTGACTCGTATATGCTGCGAGCTACTATTTCTTCATTGAACGCCCACAGCTCTTCAAGTGAGCCGCCTCCGCGTCCTACTATCATGACGTCTGTATCCCCGAATCTTGAATTTACATCGTCTATCGCAGCTGCTATCTGCGCAGCCGCGCCGTCACCCTGAACGAGGCACGGATATACCATAACGTCAACGACATTATTGCGTGACCTTATTATTTTAAGGATATCTCTGACTGCCGCTCCCGTAGGCGATGTTATAACGCATATTTTCTTTGGAAACGCAGGCAGCGGCTTTTTATGAGCGGCGTCAAAAAGTCCCTCCTTCAAAAGCCGTTCATACATAGCTTTATAAGCAAGCGCAAGCCCGCCCTCGCCCGATACCTGAACGTCGCGGACGTTAAGCGAATAATATCCGCCCTTTTCAAAAACAGAAATATACCCTGCAGCCACGACCTCCATACCATCGGCAAGCTGAAAGCGCATACTTTCTGAGATGCTTGCCGGCATAAAGCAATTCACCTTGCTCGTATCATCCTTAAGCGTAAAATATACATGACCTGAGCTGTGATATTTCAGATTTGATATTTCTCCTATGACAGAAACATTTCCGAGTATCGGGTCTGTCTGCATAACGCGCCCGATATATTTATTTAATTGTGAAACTTTTATAGGCTTCAGCGCCATTGTATCACCATCCCGCCCGCAGTCTCGGCGCCAGGCACGCCGCATCCCGCAGTTTTAAAATCTTATTTAGAACTTTATACCCCATGTAGCGCGAGCCTTAAGCACCGCAGCGTGCTCCTCTTCATCGAGCACATGAGTAGGTATAGGAGCTTCGCCCGTCAGTATCAGCAGATTAGCGTAATACTCCGTAGTCTCCATCCTGTAATAAGCCTGTACAAGGCTTTCGCCCCATGTCAGCACTCCGTGATTAGCCAGCAGGCACGCTGCGTGCCCCTTAAGATAAGGCACGATAGTCTCAGCAAGCTCAGGCGAACCCGGAACGGCAAACGGCGCGCACGGCACAGTTCCAAGGCTGAGTATAGCCTCAGTAACTACAGGCGTGTCCATATCCTTGCGAGCGCACGCAAACGCCGTGCTTACAGGCGGATGCGCGTGAACGACAGCGTTCATCTCAGGGCGCTCGCTGTAGACTTTGAGATGAAGCTTGACTTCAGATGAACATTTATATCCTTCGTTCGCTTCTATTATATTGCCTTCCGCGTCTACCTTTATGAGCATTTCTTCTGTAAGGAATCCCTTTGAAACGCCTGAAGGAGTGACCCAGAAGCCACCCTCGCTGGAGCGGCAGCTTATATTTCCGTCGTTTGCCGCGCAGTACTTCTGCTCGTACATGCGGCGTCCTATCTCTATTATCTGACGCTTAGCCTCAGCGTCGTCAGGCAATGTCTTCATTTTCTGTATCTCGTTCATCAATAA
>CAVGTL010000053.1:0-15970 GCA_963632005.1 Succinivibrio sp. | reverse complement strand
TGCTCAAGGAGGCGCTGAAGGGCGATCCGTCGAGCGCTGAGATCATGGCGGAGCTTGTTATCGCTTATAACGCTCTGGGCGATGAGGTGAATGCTGAGAAGTACAAGAAAAAGATGGATCTTGTGCGGGAAACTGCGGAATAGAATCGGGAGTTGTATATATGATAGGAACGATAGTAAACACTGTAACTATAATAACGGGGAGTACTGTGGGGGCTTTGCTTAAGAAGGGTATAAAGCCGCAGTATTCGGACGCGCTTTTTACGGCTATGGGGCTGGCGGCTACGGGGCTTGGGATAAATGCTGTTGTGCAGAATATGCCGAAGAGCGTTTATCCTGTGCTTTTTATCGCGAGCCTTGCTATAGGGTGTCTGATCGGGACTGTCATAGATATAGACAAGCGTTTTCAGGATCTGACTCTTAAGCTGCAGAAGCCTAAAAAGTCGGGCGCGGGTGGCACTGGCGGCGTTGCCGGAGTTGTTGAAGGTGGTGGCGCGTCTGGCGTTGGAGCTCCTCTGAATGCGGCGGCTCCTGTTAAGGAGAATCGTCTGGGCGAGGGACTTTCGACGGGTATACTGCTTTATTGCATAGGAACGCTTTCGATACTCGGACCGATACAGAGCGCGCTTTACGGTGATAATACTTATCTTTTTACTAATGCTACGCTCGATCTTGTGACGTCGGCTGTGCTGGCGTCTACATACGGCATAGGCATGATACTCGCTGCGCCGGTGCTTTTCTGCTGGCAGGGCGCGATATATCTGCTGGCTACGCTGCTCGGGGATTTTATGTCGGCTGAGCTTATGACTGAGATCTCTATTGTCGGTGGATTTCTGATCGCCAGCTCCGGTATTTCTATTTTAAAGATAAAGGACATAAAGACGCTGAACATGCTTCCTGCGCTGCTCGTGCCGGTAGTATGGGTAATAATAAGAGGAATATTCTGATCTGACGGAGGAATATAATGGATAAGATGCTTTCAGCTTTTTCATCTGACGGTGATGCTGATCGAGACAGAATAAAACAGCAGATGCGCGATGAAAACTGGAGAAATCTGCGTTTCTTTTCATCTATTGCAGTAATTGCGTTCGTATTTATGCTTGGCGCAAGCCTTTTTATACCGGATATAGAAAAAAATATCATCCTGTATATATGCTACGGTGTAATTTCATTACTTTTCTATGGCGTTTCTTATATCAAAATAAATGATACGCGTGTGAAAGAAGCTATAGTATATTTGTTTTTTGCAGCATTTCTATCGTTTGGCATAGTGATGGGAACGATAGTCTCACCTGATGAGCTTACTGTAAATTATATCGTACTTATGATAGCTATCCCGCTTCTATTTAATACAAGGGTCTTTTTCGTAAACGGACTGACTCTGCTTAGTATGGTAATATACTTGATAATTGCATATTTTACTCAGGACAGTTCTGTTTTTATGAGAAATTTCCTGAACGTGCTCATTTACGGAGCAACAAGTATGCTCATTGCAATCCTGATCCTTAAAAATAAATTTCAGAAGCTTATGTATCAGCACAGAGCCGAGAAGCTTGAGGTATATAAGAATGAATCAAAAAATCATGCGCTGTTTATAAACGATATGATAAGATACGCTTCATCGGAGGCGGACCCGGATAAGGTGATAGATCATCTGGTGCAGTATATAGGCGAAAGCCTTGATTCGGACAGAGCGTATATATTTGAGGAAAATTCGAACGGTGGTTTCGACAATACATATGAGTGGTGCAGAGAGGGCGTCTCCAGACAGAAGGAAAATCTGCAGAATGTGCCGTATGAAGGGCTGATCGACGTATGGTACAGTCAGTATGAAAGGTCGAATAATATAGTAATAAGTGACCTTGAAGAGTATAGAAATGTGAGCCGTGCAGTTTACGATATACTTAAGCCTCAGGATGTAAATACTCTTGTTACAGGACCGATAAAGATAAATGGCAAAACGATCGGCTTTTACGGTGTAGATAATCCTCCTAAGGAGCTGCTCAACGATATATCGACGCTTATCAAGATGATGGAATTTATAGTCTCATTTATGATAAGGCTCAGAAACAATGCTGAAAATATGGCGTATAACGCGCTTCACGATCAGCTTACAAACTGTAAGAACAGAAAGGCTCTCGAATGGCTGTATTCTGAAGAGCTTGACAGGAGCAGGTCGCTTGCTGTGGCTATGTGCGATCTTAACGGCTTAAAGGAAGTCAACGATAACCAGGGACATGATGCAGGCGACAGATTTATTAAAAATACTGCAGATATCATGAGATCTGTATTTGGCGCTAATAATGTCTACAGGATGGGCGGCGATGAATTTATCGCAGTGCTGACGGATGTAACTGAAGAGGAATTCAGAAGCAGGGTCGGGTCACTGAGCGCTGAGCTTGGCGATACTGCATCTGTAGGTACTGCTTATGCGGAAAGAATGGATACAGACTTTGATTCATTCCTTAAGATCGCTGACGAGGAAATGTACAGAAGAAAAAGTGAATATTATTCTGCTTCCGGAAGGAACCGGAGGAGACGGTGATAATTACAGCAGCGCGGCATGACGATGAAAATGCCGCGCTTTTTATGTTTTTTGATGATTCGTTAAGGCAGCAGGAAGTCAGCCTGTCAAGCAAATGCCTTATATGAAGCAAATGCTGATACGGAATTATGAATAAATTTTTAATGTATTAAATTATGTGCAAAATATATTGACAAAAGTGGTTTATGATTATAAACTAAATGTGGTTGGTAGTCATAAACCAACTGGGCGTATTACGCTTGAAACCGGTTTAATGAGTTATTTTAAAAGGAGAATGTCTGATGGAGCTTAGACTTTGCGAGAGTGATTTCAGGTTTATGGAGGTCGTGTGGGAGCATGCGCCTGTGCGTTCGGGGGAGCTTGTGAAGCTGTGCGCGGAAGCGCTCGGATGGAAAAAGCCGACTACCTATACGGTCATACGGAAAATGTGTGAGAAGGGCTTTATAAAAAATGAAGATTCTGTTGTCTCAGTGCTTGTGGAAAAGGAAAAATGTCAGCGCGCAGAGTCGGAATATGTGGTAAAGAGCCGTTTCAAGGGCTCGCTTCCTTCATTTATAACAGCATTTCTCGGTGGCAGGTCGCTTTCGGAAAGTGATGCAGAGGATCTGAAAAATCTCATAGACAGCTTTACGACTGAAGATGACGACAGCGGGGAGTAGCATATGATGCCGGATATTATTGCAAATGTTGTAAACACCATATCAATATTTTTTATACGAATGATATTAACAGCCGTTATTACAGCACCTTTAATAATATTCAGCGCAGCGATAAGCTGCCGGATGAAAGCGCCGCACAGATATGCGTATCGTATGTGGTGTATGACAGGCGCGGCAGTATTTTTACTGATCGCGGGATCTGCGGTCAGCGTGCTGCCGTCGGGGATGTTGTCACAGCTTGCTGATGGTGCGGTCCGGTATACAGATGTGCAAAAGCCTGATCTGTCGGCGGCTGACGGGAATGCTGAGCTGAAAAACGAAATGTCAGATGCATCGGGATCGCAGGTTTCAGGGTCAGCAGTTTCGGGATCAAAAGCTTGGGAAACGGCAGCTATTACAGGCAGCTCGGGAGCAGCAGACAGGAAGTCGAATGGAGCTGCATCCGGCAAGGATGGACCGGCGCGATCGGCTGCAATGCCTGCAGAACAGGAATCGAGGCAGCCTGCGATAATGTCGTCAGTATTGGGCGCGGCGACGCGCGTGAGCAGTCTGGAAGCAGATCTGGCATCAGGAAAATACAGTAAAGCCATTGGTGTAGCAGGCATGTTATATATCGCAGTAGCATTTTTTATGATATTTATTAATGTATTGAGATATATAATGCTCAGAAGGATGCTGAGAACAGCCTGTCTGTTGAAAACTGAAAATGCCGATGATGCTGTGTGCAGCAGGAAGCTTGGAAAAATCAGGGTGTACGAAAGCTCATGCATCACAACGCCGTTTACGTCAGGAATAATAAAGCCTGCGATATTTGTTCCGACGGGAATGCAGAAGACTCAGCTTGATAATGTTCTTTGTCATGAGATGGCGCATATAGAGCGAAACGACCATATGAAAATGAGCGCCGTGGCTTTTACAGCGTCATTACTGTGGTTCGACCCGCTCATATGGCTGATGATATCTATGTTCAGAAGGGATATGGAGCTGAGCTGTGACGATATCGCTGTAAAGGAGATGGACAACGAAGCGCGCAGGTCATACGCTAGAGTGCTCATTGAAGCTGCTCCGGTCGGAGCTGTCAGATACGGGTCGGCGGTATTTATGTCAGACAGAAGGTATTTTGAGAGCAGGGTGATGAATATTTTAAATAATGATCGGGACAGTAATAATGCAGGAGCAAAGAGGCGCCGCACAGCGGCGGTCACAGTATCAGCAGTATTGTGCACAGTCGTACTTGTCGCCGGAGGCGTCGCGCTTTCAGTTATGCATTCGCATTCGGGCGGTGCAGGCGGAAATTTTTCAGGTAAAAATTACGGCGGTGACGCCGCAGCCGTAGCAGGAAATTCTGATTATGAAGGCATTCAGGAAAAATTAGATGACAGCTTTGCTAAACTTACAGAATCCGGCATAAATGTAAATGCTGTAATGCTTGGTGCCGACGGTAATGTGATAGCGTCGATCGGCGATACAGGAATGTCGGTAGTTCCGGGAGCGGCTTCATTACCGTTGACAGCGGCAGTGCTTATGGAAAATGATCCTGATTGTATGAAAATGGAAGTGCCGTCCGACGGCTTTGATCTCAGTGACGGAAGCCGCATAAAAAACTGGCTGCAGGGATATCATGACGGTAAGGATATAACATTACAGCAGGCGCTCAGTGAGATGTCGAAAGCATCAGGCGAGTATGCATTAATAAATGCAGATGATACACCGGTTGAAAAGTTAAAAGAATTTTATGATCCTGTTGCACTGGCTGATGATATAAACTCTGAAAGTGATGAAGTGGTAGGGTTGAAGCTGGCCGCAGGGCAGTACAGCATAAAGTTAGATGATATGGCGGGCGCGATGCTGCGATTTATGGGAGAAAGCGCACAGCAGGACGGCAGCGATACATCTCTTGACACGCAGCAGCGCGCGGAACTGAGGAAAATTTTCCGTGAGGGTCTCAGCTGGTGTTTCCAGTATAAGGTCGATAAAGAGGCGGAATATTACCATCTGAGCCTGCAGGAAGCACAGTATGCCGCTAAAAATACAATGATATCGGCGGCGTTCGGTACTGCGGACGGCTATGGTGATAATGAAAATGTGATGCAGTCTGTATGTGCAGGTTACGGCGCATATAATGGTCGGCCTGTTTATTTTGCAGTCAGCGTAGAGTCTGATCCGTTATCATCAGTTGTTCCAATTGTATTTGGCGATGCTGTTGCATATTGTGTAAACAATGTATTTTTGCCTGATGGGGGCGGTGACTAAAAATATACCTGTACAATGAAGGCAGCGGAGCATATGAGCCTGTATATAATGAAAGAACGGTAGAACAGGGGCAGAAATGCAGGATACCTGTGAATGATGATGGAAAGTACAGGATAGATCTGGATACTGATTATCCTGTTACTGAAGGTACTCTTGTTTTAAATATTAAATAAAAATATAGGATAAAAAAGCTGTCGTATCGAGTCATGCGGCAGCTTTTTACTTAAGTAGATATTCTAAATTTCGTTGTTTAGCTCAGTAAGCAGATGGATGAACTCCGCAGGTGTGTACACAGGGATCGGTGATCTGCTGTAGTCTTTTGTATTTCGCGTTATTATACAGTCAGAACCGGAGCGTACGGCGGTCTCTATCATTACGGCATCTTCGAAATCAGAGACTTCGGATGATATTGCGTTTCGTATATCCATGTCAGTTGTATCAAGCAAATCAAACAGCGTACATAGTTTTGAGATGATATCGCGAGTTGCCTGGTCGCTGTGAGTCTGTCGGTGCGTAAGATAGTAAATATCAGTAATAGATTTTGCAGTCAGAAAACCTTCAAACTGATGGTTGGCGCAGAGAAGAAATATCGTCTGCGCATCATCACAGAAGGGCTTACGGCTTTGCAGAGCGTCTACGATGACGCATGTATCGATCACTGCTTTCATATATTATCCAACCGTTCCTCTCTTGCCTTTTCCAAAGTAATATCATCGGAAAGGACACCAAAAAGCGATTTTGCGATATCGACTCTGTCCTGGTTAGGGTTTGAAAGCTTGGCGACTACCTTACCGTTGCGCGTTATGAAAATATCGGTCGTTGCAGCAAGCAGGAGATATTTGCCGAGATTTTTTTTGAGTTCAGTTGCAGTAATAGACATGTAATAGATCCCCCTTTCGTATGGAATATGTACATATATTATACCCTGAATCGTACGAAATATAAAATAAATTCGTATGAAATTACGTAAAAACTACTAGGACGCCCGGCGTCCCCACGCTGCTAGAATTAAAACAAAACTCCGACCCGTCGGGAGGCAGGCTGAAAAGCGGCTGCTTCGTGAACGGATCGGAGTTTTTTAGTTAATATATGATTTAACTATTGTTAAGAGCTTGATTTATTTACTTACTAATTTACCGATTTAACGAATGATCGAGCAATTAATTAATTAATAAGTGTTTGTCGGGATGTCTACGTCGGTGTTGAAGTAGCCGCAGCCGAAGTGGTCGCAGCGGAGGCAGCGGCCTGCTTCCTGCATTGCTTCTTCGAGCGTCATTTCTACTTCTACGTGCTTGAAGTCGTGCTTTCTCTCGCTTGCAGGACGCTCTACGATGTTTACGCGGCCTGTAGGAGTCGGGTCGTTAGGCTCTGCGAGAGGCGCTTCAACGCCGCAGTCGAGAGTGTGGTTGAAGCCGAGGTAAGCGTCGATGTTGTGAGCAGCGACCTTGCCCGCAGCGATGGCGCGTATGGCAGTAGACGGGCCTGTAGCGCAGTCGCCGCCTGTGAATACGCCGTCAAGTCCTTCAACAGCAGTGTCGAGACCCGCCTGCAGCACGTTCCTGTTTGCAGGCATTCCGAATTCTTCAAACGGCGCGCTTTCTATATCCTGGCCTACGGCGATCATTATTACGTCGCACGCGATCCTGTTTGCCGGAAGATTTGCGTTCTTAGGAGCAGGTCTGCCGCCTCTGTAAGCACCTATCATCTGAGGCTGCGCGATAAGAGCGGCACAGTTTCCGTCGGCGTCCTTTTCTATAGACTCAGGGGCCTGTAAAGTCAGGAATTCAACGCCTTCCTCTGCAGCGGAATCTATTTCAGTGATGAGAGCAGTCATGTCCTCCTTGCGTCTTCTGTAAACTACTTTTACCTCAGCGGCGCCGCAGCGTACAGCGCTTCTCGCGCAGTCCATCGCAACATTACCGCCGCCGATGACTACTACAGTCTTTCCTGTGTAGTCAGGGATATTTCCGTGTCCGATCTCGTCGAGTATGTCAACAGCCGAAACAACATTTCCTGCATCGTTTCCGTCCATGCGCAGCGTTTTGCCCTTCTGAGCGCCGATAGCTACGAACATAGCGTCAAACGAATCACGAACGTCAGCAACGCTTATCGTATCGCCGACCTTAGAGTTGTATTCAACTGTAATATTTCCCGTAGAAAGTATAGCGTTTATATCCTCGTCAAGGCGAGCCTTAGGGAAGCGGTATTCAGGAATACCGTAGCGCAGCATGCCGCCGAGCTTTTCCTGACGCTCAAAAATAGTTGCATTGTGACCCATCAGAGAAAGGTAATAAGCAGCGCTCAGACCGGCAGGGCCGCCGCCTACTATGCCGACCTTCTTGCCCGTAGCGTCGAGAGCCTTAGGAACTTCTACCTTGTCGGCAGCTATCTGGTCAACAGCGTATTTCTTTATGCCACGTATATTAAGAGGCGCGTCTATCATAGTCCTTCTGCAGCGTTCTTCACAAGGATGCTCGCAGACCATGGCGCAAGCTGTAGGGAGCGGGTTGTCGCGTCTGATGAGATTTATAGCGCCTGCAGCATCGCCGTTCTTAGCGAGTGCAATATAGCCCGGTATGTCAACGTGCGCAGGACACTGGTGGACGCAAGGGACTTTCTGGCCTACGCTCTCGTGGCAGTGGCCTGTATTTACGTGGCTCTCATAATCAGCCTTAAACGTCTCGATGCTGTCGAGAACGTCCTTCGCAGTGTTGTAGCCGATGGCGCAGTCTGCCGTGTTGTTTATGAACTGAGCCGTGCTTCTGAGCTTTTCGAGCGTTTCAGGCGTGCCCTTTCCGTCGAGTATCTGCTGCATGAGTAATTCGAGCTGAGGCAGTCCCTCTCTGCAAGGCACGCATTTAGTGCATGTCTGGTATCTCGACGCCTGAAGGAGCGAGAGCTGGACCGCCACAGGACAGACGCCCGGCGGAGTCGTCTGGATGCGCTGCTGGTATTTTTCGATGACTTCTTTCATGTTTGCATCGAAGTCGTTTGAATCGATGAGCTGATATTTCATATGTACCCTCCGTATTGTTATTGCCTCATAAAGTCCGGAAAAGCTGCGCCGCTGGGCGGGAGTTTCCGATAATTCTGTTGATAATATTTTACCGCATTATAGTATAAAAATTATTGTGAATGTCGACATAAAAGTGTATAGGTGTTGTGCAAAATGCACATTTGGTATATTATTTAGTAATAAAGGCATATAGGAGGGCGCGCCCGGCGCGCTAGCAGGATGAGGCAGTGATGCGGGGCGACGGGCGGGAGCCGGTCGCCGTTGGGCGTTGTGTGCGTTGGGCGCGCGAAAGGCTGCGGCGCCGGCAGGCGCGGCAGCCCTGCCCCTGCGGAGCAGTATTTATGTAAGAAACGGGAGAATGAAGTATGAAATTGCCGCTGAGCGTGTTGATGTACAGGCTTACAGAGGACCACGGCTACGGATATGAGACTGTGAATGTTGATGTGAGCATGGAATTTGAAGGAATAAAGCTTATGGATACGGCGGATGAGGAAGATACGGAGGATGAGCGCGGTGATGTCGCGGCAGGCGGTCGTGATCTTTATCTGATAGAGGCTGATGAGTTTGAAGAACAGTATGATACTTTTCTGAGCTCGGAGCGATTGGCGTCGCATGTATATGTCTGTCTGTGCCGCGACGAGAAAAGTGCAGTTTGCACATCATGTCGTGAGCTTTCTGTAGTATTTCTTTTCGCAGACGTGAAATTCGCGTATATTTTTAACCGCATACAAAATATAATGAAGAAATTTGACGAGTGGGAGAAGTCGTTTCATCTTAGCGTGCTGAGAAACAACAGCCTGCAGGAGCTTGTCGATATAACTGAAGGGATGATGACGCATCCGTTGATCGTGCTCGATAATAATTACTCGCTTCTTGGCCATACGCGCGATATGTCTGAGGTAGGCCCGCTCGTACGCAGCGTTATAGCAAACGGTTATGCATCGCCTGATGATATGCGCAGGCTCGTCGAGTCAGGCGTGATGCCGAATTTTGACTCGTACGAGACTATAAAAATAAGCTCGTATAAGCTTGATGCTCAGGCTGTGCGGCAGCGTGGGCTTGACCGTGATACGTTTTACAGCATAGCGTACAGATTTGTCACGGGGGGAAGGACTGTAGGATACGCGCTTGCATTCCACTGCCTTTCGCATCCGACGAACGGATATCTGTATCTTATGAATATGATCGCTGATAAGCTGGCGCTGTACTTTGAGCAGCAGCGCAAGAATGAAAATACGGCGAGAGAGTCGTATGAGACTTTTCTTGCGGGAATACTGGGGAATCCTGACATGACGGAGCGGCAGATGAACGAGCAGGCGGGTCATATACAAGGGCTTCAGACGGAGGGGCGGTTTATGCTAGCGCAGCTTCAGTACGACAGCATAGACGACCTTTCTTATTCGTTTATAAGCTGGAGCCTGCGAAACAGCATGCCGCAGTTTATGCCGTTCGTTTACCGCAACAGCTTTTACGTGCTGAAGGATTGCGCGGCCGGAGCGGGAGCGGAGGCGGTAAACGCTGCGCTGGGAAAGGCGATAAGCGGCGCTGCAGGCGCGTCGATCTCAAGCGAATTTCTGACTGAGCGCGAAAAGCCGCTGTTTTTTAAGTGCTTCAGAAATATAGACTATGAGTGCGGCGTGAGCAGCATGTTTTTTTCTCTCAGAAATCTGAGGACTGCGGCGGCTCAGTGCAGAGAAGCGCTTGCTACAGGGAGATCGTCTCTTTGGAATTCGCCTGAAATGGTTGCTCTGCGAAGCGGCGGCGCGTCTGAAATGTCACAGTCGGCAGCGGCGAATGACGGAATATTTTATAGATATGACGATGTTGCGTTCGTTCATATCCTGTCGCAGCTTCGCAGAGTCATGCCCGCTGACGCGCTCGAATCGCCGTATTTCAGGATGCTCAGTAAATATGACTCTGAGCATGATACTGATCTGTGCGCTGTGATGGCGCAGTATATAGTCTGCGGTTGCAGTGTGACAAGGACTGCGGCGGCGACATACATGCACCGCAATACGATACTTAACAAAGTAAAGAAAGCCGCCGCTGTTACGGGCGATCCGCTTGAAGACTTTACGGCGCAGGTGCTTTTTATGATGTCGTATGTGAATTCTATCGCTTAATGGCGATGTATGTCAGGCAGACGGTATGCTGCCCGAGTCACGGTCAGGAAATGCTGTCGGAGTCCGGCGCTGTGAGTGCAGGATAAACGTTACATTATGCATCATCATAATAATAAATGTATAACAAAAGAGAGTGGCTTATTCAACGTCATATGTTGGAAGCCACTCTCTTTGTGTTTCTGTTTTTATTAAAGTATCAGATCTTAATATCGTAAAAAGACGATATTACAATATTATCTTACTTTCTTGATCTCTATCTTTTCGCCGTTCTTTCTCTTGTGATAGTATTCAGCAGTAGCTGCGAATATAACGTCGCCGCATGAGTTGATAGCTGTTTCGCAAGAGTCCTGAATAACGCCGATGATGAAGCCTACGCCTACTACCTGCATCGCGATATCGTTTGAGATACCGAAGAGTGAGCATGCGAGAGGTATGAGGAGGAGCGAGCCGCCTGCAACGCCTGAAGCGCCGCATGCTGAAACTGTAGCGAGTAAGCTCAGGATGATGGCAGCAGGGATGCTTACCTGGATGCCGAGAGTGTGAGCTGCTGCAAGAGTCAGGATAGTGATAGTGATAGCCGCGCCGTTCATGTTTATAGTAGCTCCGAGCGGAATAGATACAGAGTAGAGGTCCTTATCGAGTCCGAGCTTTTCGCAGAGCGACATGTTTACAGGGATGTTTGCAGCTGAGCTTCTTGTGAAGAATGCAGTGATACCGCTTTCTCTCATGCATGTGAGTACGAGAGGATAAGGGTTCTGGCGGATGCATGCGAACACGATGATAGGTATGATCACCAGAGACATAACAGCCATGCAGCCTACGAGAACTGCAACGAGCTTTCCGTAATCGATGAATATAGAAAGACCGTTTTCAGAAACTGCTGTGAATACGAGACCGAGGATACCGAAAGGAGCGCATCCGATGACCCATCTTACTACCTGTGAAACTGCGTCTGAGATATCGCCGAGCGCTTTCTTTGTACCGTCTGAAGCGATGATCTTGAGACCGAGACCGAAGAGTATGGCCCATACGAGGATACCGAGGTAGTTAGCGTTTGTGAGCGCTGCTACAGGGTTTGCTACGCAGTTGTTGAGGAGCGTAGTGAGGACTTCTATAACGCCTCCCGGAGCAGCCTGATCAGCTGCATCAGTGAGTCTGAGCGTTACAGGGAAGAGGAACGCAAACACTACAGCCATAACTGCAGCGAGGAATGTGTTCAGTAAGTAAAGGACGATAACAGTTCTGAACTGCTTGCCGATGCCTGATCTCGCCTGAGTGAGAGCACTGATAACGAGAACGAATACGAGTACAGGCGCTATAGCCTTTAACGCTCCTACGAAGAGCGTACCGAGGATGGAAATACCTGTTAACTGTGGAAGCGCGATACCGAGGATAGCACCGATGATCATACCGATGACGATCTTAAGGATCAGGCTGACACTGTTCCAGGCAGCTGCGATTTTTTTCATTTGTTTTCTCCTTAGATTACATAAAAATTTCGGTAAAAAATAATACCTCTTCTACTTTAGCTAATTTTCAGACTTTTTTCAACAATAAATACAAATTTTTTTCGTCATGTATAAAGAATACAGAAAAATTTTCTAATTGTATACATTAAAAATGTCGGCGTACATAAAAATATAACCAGAAAATGCCGTGCCTGCGGCGGATACTGGTAAAAAATATTGAATAATATTGATATAAGGAAAATAATTAGCGAAAATATATGCTGAGATGCCTTTTACGTGTACAGAAGTATGTTTTTTAGAACAAAAATAGGCAAACGCATTTAAGAATAATGATTTATGTGGTAAAATAATAAGATTATATATGAATGCGGGAATATATACTAATGCAATATACGGCAGATGTGGGTCGGCCAGGCCGACGGGAGGCGCGTGAGCGCTTATTCGTACTTATTACTTATTTGTATATATAAATATTTAAGCGTTAATGCGGAAATGGGAGAAAGATATGCAGGAGATCATGGTAGCTGACAATAAAAATGAGCTGAACTGGTATGAGGATATCAGGGAGATAAAAGACATAAAGGAGCTGCTGAACGGCAGCGCGAAGCTGTTTGCTGACAGACCGGCGTTCTGGATAAAGAAATTCAAGGGTGACGAGTATCATTCGATAACTTACGACAGGCTGAAGAAAGACGTTGACGCGCTCGGAACGAAGATGCTCGCTATGGGGCTCGGTGGAAAGCGCATCGCTGTGATGGGGCAGGGATGTTACGAATGGTTCGTGACGTATCTTGCTGTCGTGAACGGTGTAGGCGTTGTAGTGCCTGTAGATAAGGAATTTGATGCGGCTATGGTCCAGAACGTGCTCGATACTGCGGAGTGCGACACTATATTTTATACGGGCGGAGAGGCTAAAAAGACAGCGCAGCTTACAGGTATAGCGAACAGGATAAAAATGGAAGTGTATGGCGACCGTACGGACGATGATGAACCATTTCATTATAAGGAAGAAGAGGGCGCGCTCGCGTGGAAGCAGCTCCTTGAGGACGGTTATAAGCTGATCGGTGAGGGTATAACTGATTATACGGATATCGTTATTGATAATAAGGTAATGGCTATACTGCTTTTTACGTCAGGAACGACGGGTACGCCGAAGGGTGTAATGCTGAGCCACTGGAATATCGCGTTCGACGTTATGGAGATAGCGCGCGCGGAGGAGATAAGACCTGACGATATAACACTTTCGGTGCTTCCGATACATCATACTTATGAGTCAACAGGCTCGCTGTTGTTCCTGTACAGAGGCGCGAGCATTGCGTATTCCGAAGGGCTCAAGTATATTTCAAAGAATATGCTCGAGATACACAACACGTTCTTTATAGCTGTGCCGCTGCTTCTGGAAACTGTTTATGACAGGATATGGAAGACTGCGCGCAAGCAGGGCAAGGAAAAGATGCTCAAGAAGGCGATCGCGCTCAACAACAAGGCGCGCGGGCTGGGTATAAATCTCGGCAATCAGATATTCAGGTCTATAAGAAAGCAGCTCGGCGGCAAGCTCAGAATGGTAGTAAGCGGCGCTGCGGCAGTTCCGCCTGAAATAGTAAGGGGCTTTGATAATTTCGGAATAAGCGTAGTTTCCGGCTACGGTCTTACGGAAACGTCGCCGATGATAGCAGCTACGCCGTCATTCTCTGAAAAGCGTTACAAAAAAGCGGGCTCGACGGGCGTTTGCATAAGGAACGGACAGATGAAGATAGTAGATCCTGACGAGGATGGAATAGGCGAGATATGGTACAAGGGCGAGAACGTAATGCTCGGGTACTACAATATGCCTGAGCTGACTGCGGAGACTATAGTTGACGGCTGGTTCAATACGGGTGACCTGGGATTTTTTGACAAGGAAGGCTGGCTGTATATAACGGGCAGAAAGAAGAATGTTATCGTTACTAAGAACGGCGAGAATATTTATCCTGAGGAAATCGAGGACATAATCAATAAGTATGATGAGATAAGCGAGTCTATGGTATATGCGCTCGACAGGAACGGCGTCGATGTAGTGGCTGTTCAGATACTTCCGGACAAGGAATATCTGACTGAAAAATACGGCGAGATGCCGTCTGACTCTGAGGTTGAAAAAATAATGAAGGGAATAATTTCAGAGGTGAACGATAAGCTTCCTACATTTAAGATAATACGTGACGTTATAGTAAGGAAGGAAGATTTCGTGCGTACTACTACTCGCAAGATAAAGCGTGCGGCGAATGTTTAGTTAATTGCGGATCAGGATATTGTTGATATATATAATATGTAATATTTAATTTTTATATTTAATACCCCGGCTGACAGCAATATATGTTATCGACCGGGGTATTTTTTATCATTATTTTATTCGTATTCTTCGTCTGCGAGCGCTTCGCGCAGGAGCTCTGAATCCTGCTCGACCATATCGCGTATGCGGCGGTCGCGGAGAAGGTGCTTCCAGACAGTGCGAGTGGCGCGCACGAAATCGTCGTTGAGCGGTATTTCGTTTTCTATAAGCGGACATTCGTACGGCAGCTCGTTATCGTTGTATATCATCATAAGCTCGCCGTCCTCGGAGATGTACGGCATGAGCGGAAATGTCCTGCATTGTAATGGACGCAGCTTGCGGTCACATGATGACGGGTCGTAGCATTTTACGAACCAGAACGTTTCGTCCCATGATTCCGGAAATCCGTATTCATCGCTGCTTTCGGCGTTCCATGAGAGACGGCTGTTGTTTTTATCATGTATGAGGTCCTCTCCGGGCAGCATGTATATGCCCATTTCTTCATCATGACAGCCTGATGCAGACATGCAGCACGCAGCGGAGCACATCAGGCCGCAGTCGTCGTCTATAGGGGAGTATCTGTCGAGCAGGCGATAGGCTGCCCGGTATGTCTGAATTATTTTTTTATTGCTATCCATATTTTTCCTGTTTCTGAAGTGTTTTATGTAAAAGTATACGTTTTTACATCAGTGCATAAGAACTGTATACATGGTATCATGGATAAGCAGTTGTCTGCAATTCAATGTTTGAAATAAGTTAATAGTTATAAAGAGGATAAAAATGTATCTTGTATCAGCATATTTTGATGATAAGACGGAAAAGAGAATACAGAAATATATCGATGCTGTGGCTGCTCGCACTGGCTGCAGGTTTATGGTGGACAATAATATACCTCCGCATATAACACTCGCTCAGTATAATGGGAACGCGCCCGGGCGCGGCTGTGGCGCCGGTGACGGCGGGGAAGCTCGTGGTGCATTTATTGCAGAACATATTGGAGAACGTATAGATGAACTCATTAGTGCAGGCAGTATCGGAGCGGGCAGCATAGACATTGTTTCATTCGGAGTGTTCAAGCCGCGTGTCATGTTCCTGACGCCTGTTTTAAATGAATATCTTTTTAATATGTCGCTCGTGCTTAATGAAGTTTTGAATCAAAATACACCTAAACGGTGTAAAATAAGATCGACTAAAATACAGAAAGACAATTACAGACCGTTCAACTGGCTCCCTCACATAACGATAGCACGCGGACTCAGCGAGCCACAGATGAGACAGGCATTTTCATACATGCAGGCAAATTTTGAAATATTCAGCACCCGTATAGAGCGTCTTGGTCTGGCGGAAAGCAGACCATATACAGATATAAAAGTATGGGAATTGCACCAGCAGAGCATATAAAGTAAGAGCTAAATATTGGGTCTATGAAATGGCGGCTATTTGTTATAAAATATTAAAAGCTGACTGCAAAATTACGTCAGATACTATATTAGGAAATAAGGGATTGAAAAATATTACATAAAACATAATTTATTGTACTTTATAGAATATATAGATAAAAAGACGCCCCAAAAAGCGGGTGGGTATGCAGGAGAGCG